>NZ_JBFAIV010000007.1:0-324416 GCF_040654875.1 Streptomyces sp. NPDC050610
GGTCGGCGGAGAATGTGGTGGCGATGCTGGCGGTGCTGAAGGCGGGCGGCGCGTACGTGCCGGTCGACCCGGAGTACCCGGACGAGCGCATCGCCTTCATGCTGACCGACGCGGCCCCCGCGCTGGTGCTCACGAACGGCGACCTCGCCGCGCGACTGCCCGACGCCGCCGCTGCCCCGCTCCTGCTGGACGCCCCCGAAACCCTGGAAGCGCTGGCATCCGGACCGGCCGACGTGGCACGGCTCGCACCGCTGTCGGTGCGCAACCCCGCGTACATGATCTACACGTCTGGTTCGACGGGTGTGCCGAAGGGTGTGGTGGTGGAGCACCGCTCGCTGGGTGCGTATCTGGTGCGGGCGCGTGAGGTGTATGGGGATGCGGTGGCGGGTGTGTCGCTGGTGCATTCGCCGCTGGCGTTCGACTTGACGGTGACCGCGCTCTATACGCCGCTGGTCAGTGGCGGCTGCGTACGGTTGGCGGAGCTGGATGAGGGGGCTGCTGAGGGTCCGCGTCCGACGTTCATGAAGGGCACGCCGAGTCATCTGTCGATTCTGGAGGCGTTGCCGGAGGGGGTGTCGCCGTCGGGGACGTTGATTCTGGGTGGTGAGGCTCTGGTCGGTGAGGTGTTGGAGGGGTGGCGTGCGGCGCATCCGGGTGTGACGGTCTTCAATGCGTACGGTCCGACCGAGGCGACGGTGAACTGCCTCGAATTCCGACTCGCGCCCGGGGAGCCGACGCGGGCGGGTCCTGTTCCGGTCGGCCGTCCGTTCGCCAACACCCGTGCGTACGTGCTGGATTCCTCGCTTCAGCCGGTGCCGGTGGGTGTTCCCGGTGAGCTGTATGTGGCGGGCGTGGTTCTGGCGCGTGGTTATCACGGGCGGGCGGGGTTGACGGCGGAGCGGTTCGTCGCCGATCCGTTCGGCGGGGTCGGTGGGCGGATGTATCGCACGGGTGATGTGGTGCGTCGTCGTGCCGATGGTGACATCGAGTATGTGGGGCGTGCGGATGATCAGGTGAAGCTGCGCGGTTTCCGTATCGAACTGGGCGAGATCGAGGCCGCTTTGGCGGTCCATCCGTCGCTGTCGCGTGCGGCCGTGGTGGTGCGGGAGGACGAGCCGGGCGATAAGCGCCTCGCCGCCTACGTCGTCCCCGACCCGTCGGCCACGGCCGTCCCGAGCGCCGCGGAACTCCACACCTACCTGTCCGACGCGCTCCCCGAGTACATGGTGCCGTCCGCGTTCGTCGTCCTCGACGTGCTGCCGCTGACGCCGAACGGGAAGCTGGACCGCAAGGCGCTGCCCGCCCCCGACTACGGAACCCAGGCGCTGTTCGCCTCAGCTCCCGCCACGCGCGGGCCGCGCTCCCCGCAGGAGGAGATCCTGTGCGGGCTGTTCGCCGAGATCCTGGGCGTGGCGCGGGTCGGCATCGATGAGGACTTCTTCGAGCTGGGCGGGCACTCGCTGCTCGCCATCCGGCTGGTCAGCAGGGCCCGTTCGACGCTCGGCGTGGAGATGGCGATCCGTCAGCTCTTCGAGACCCCCACCGTCGCCACCCTCTCCGCGGCTCTCGGAGCTGCCGGAGCTGCCGGCAGTACGCGGGCCGCCGTCGTGCCCATGGAGCGCCCCGACCGCCTGCCCCTCTCTTTCGCACAGCAGCGGCTGTGGTTCCTCCACCAGATGGAGGGCCCGAGCGCGACCTACAACATGCCCACCGCACTGCGCCTCAAGGGCGCGCTGAACCAGCAGGCGCTGGCCGCGGCCCTGGCCGATGTCGTGGCGCGGCACGAGAGCCTGCGCACCGTCTTCGCCGAGGACGCCGAAGGCAGCTACCAGGTGATTCTCGCCGCCGACGAGGCGCGCCCCGCCATGGAGGTCGTACGGACCGCGAGCGCGGACGTGCGGCAGCGCGTCGCCGAGGCGGCACGCCGGCCATTCGATCTCGCGGCCGAGATCCCGCTGCGCACCTGGCTGTTCGAGGTGGGCCCCGATGAGCACGTCCTGCTGTTCCTGGTGCACCACATCGTCACGGACGGCTGGTCGGACCTCGTGCTCGCCCGCGACGTGGCGCGCGCCTACGCGGCCCGGTGCGCGGGCGCGCTCCCGCAGTGGGAACCGCTGCCGGTGCAGTACGCCGACTACGCCCTGTGGCAGCGCGAACTGCTGGGCAGCGAGGACGACGCCGACAGCGCCATATCCCGTCAACTTGCCTACTGGAAAGACGCGTTGGCCGAACTTCCGGAGGAGCTGGAACTGCCGCGCGACCGGCCCCGCCCGGCGACGGCGACCTACCGCGGCGAGACCGTGACCTTCGGTCTGGGCGCGGAGTTGCACGCCGGGCTGGCGAAACTGGCACGGGAGAGCCGCGCCAGCCTCTTCATGGTGGTCCAGGCGGCCGTCTCCACCCTGCTGTCGAAGCTCGGCGCGGGCGAGGACATTCCGCTCGGCACGCCCATCGCGGGCCGTACGGACGACGCGCTCGACGAGCTGGTCGGGTTCTTCGTCAACACGCTCGTGCTGCGCACCGACGTCTCCGGCGACCCGACGTTCGCTCAACTCGTCGAGCGCGTACGGGAGACGGACCTGGCGGCCTACGCGCACCAGGACGTGCCGTTCGAGCGGCTGGTCGAGGTCGTCAACCCAGCGCGTTCGATGTCCCGCCACCCGCTGTTCCAGACGATGCTGATGTGGAACAACAACGAGTCCGGGGGATCGGCCGGCCGTGACGCCGTCGGGCTGCCGGGCGTCGAGGTCACGGGCGAGCAGGTGAGCATGGAGTTCGCCAAGTTCGACCTGGCGTTCAACCTCGCCGAGCGACACGACACGGCGGGTGTGCCGGAGGGCATGGACGGCGTCATCGAGTACAGCGCCGACCTGTTCGACCGGGCGACGGTCGAAGGGTTCGCCCGGCGGCTCGTACGCCTGCTGGAAGCGGCCGCCGAGACGCCCGCGGCCCCGGTCAGCACCATCGATGTGCTGGACGCCGCCGAGCGGCGGCGGGTGCTGGTGGAGTGGAACGACACCGCGCGCGATGTGCCTGACGCGACGGTCGCGGAGCTGTTCGAGGGGCAGGCGGCGCGTACGCCGGATGCTACGGCGCTGGTTTTCCGCGACGAGACTCTGACCTACGCGGAGCTGAATGCGCGTGCCAATCGTTTGGCGCGGTATTTGGTGGAGCGGGGTGCGGGGCCGGAGCGGTTCGTTGCGGTGGTGTTGCCGCGTTCGGTGGAGCTGGTGGTGTCGCTGCTGGCGGTGCTGAAGTCGGGTGCGGCGTACGTTCCGGTGGACCCGGAGTTCCCGCAGGACCGCATCGACTACGTCCTGGATGATGCCCAGCCGGTCCTGACCCTGACCGAGGCGGAGCTGGCGGGTCTCGACCTCGGCGGATACTCGGTAGCGGACCCTGAGGCCGCCGCGCTGCCCTCGCAGGCGGCGTACGCCATCTACACCTCGGGTTCGACGGGCCGCCCGAAGGGCGTGGTGGTGCCGGGTTCGGCGCTGGTGAACTTCCTGTCCTCGATGCAGGAGCGGTTCGAACTCAGTGCGGCAGACCGGTTGTTGGCGGTCACCACCGTCGGCTTCGACATCGCGGGCCTGGAGCTGTACCTCCCGCTGCTCAACGGCGCCGGGCTCATCCTCGCCTCCCGCGAGACCGTGAAGGACCCCGCCGAGCTGGCCGCCCTGGTCAAGCAGTCGGCCGCCACGGCCGTACAGGCCACCCCGAGCCTGTGGCACGCGCTGCTGGAGGCCGGAGCCGATCTCTCCGGAGTGCGAGTACTGGTCGGCGGTGAGGCGCTGCCGGGCGATCTGGCGGGCGCGCTCGCCGGTGCCGCCCGGTCGGTGACCAACCTCTACGGTCCGACGGAGACGACCATCTGGTCCACGGCATCGGAGGTTGACGCTTCCGGGCCGGTGTCGATCGGGCGGCCGATCGCCAACACCCAGGTGTACGTGCTGGACGCCGCCTTGCGTCCGGTGGCCCCTGGTGTGGCGGGTGAGCTGTACATCGCGGGTGACGGTCTGGCGCGCGGGTACCACCGGCGCCCGGACCTGTCGGCGGAGCGGTTCGTGGCCGATCCGTACGCCCGCGCCGGTGCTCGTATGTACCGGACGGGTGACCTGGTGCGGTGGAACGCCGAAGGACAGCTGGAGTACATCGGCCGTACCGACTTCCAGGTCAAGGTCCGCGGCTTCCGCATCGAACTCGGCGAGATAGAAGCCGTGTTGACCGCCCACGCCGACGTCTCACGCGGCGCGGTCGTGGTGCGCGAGGACGCGCCCGGCGACAAACGGCTCGTCGCCTACGCAGTCCCGGCCGAGGGCGCGGCCCCGGAGGCGGGGGCGCTGCGCAAGCACATCGGAGCCGCGCTGCCCGACTACATGGTGCCCGCGACCGTCGTCACACTCGACGCGCTGCCGCTGACGCCCAACGGGAAGCTGGACCGGAGCGCTCTGCCCGCCCCCGACTACGGGCCCGCGAGCGAGGGCCGGGCGCCCCGCACGCCGGAGGAGGAGACCCTCGTCGGGCTGTTCGCCGAGGTGCTCGGGGTGTCCGGGGTGACCATCGACGACAGCTTCTTCGACCTCGGCGGCCACTCGCTCCTCGCGACCCGCCTGGCCAGCCGGGTCCGGTCGGCCCTCGGCAAGGAGATGAGCATCCGCGGCTTCTTCGAGGCGCCCACGGTCGCCGGCCTCGCGAGCAGCCTGGCCGAGAAGAAGGCGGCCAAGGCCCGTCCGGCCCTCCGCCGCCAGCCCAAGAACAAGGAGAACTCGTGATTCCGCTGTCCTTCGCGCAGCGCCGGCTGTGGTTCCTCCACCAGTTGGAGGGCCCCAGCGCGATCTACAACATCCCCACCGCGCTGCGGCTGACCGGGGAACTGGACCGGCAGGCGCTGCGCGCCGCCCTGGCCGACGTAGTGGAACGGCACGAGACGCTCCGCACCCTCTTCGCCGACGGCCCCGAGGGGCCGCACCAAGTCATCCTCGACGCGCGGGACGCCCGTCCCGAGCTGGCCGTCGTGCCCGTGAGCTCTGTCGGTGAGCAAGGCCTGGACCGGGAGCTGGAGTCGGCCGCCCGGCACGCCTTCTACCCGCTCGCCGACGCCCCGCTGAAGGCGACGCTCTTCGAGGCGGGGCCCGAGGACCATGTGCTGCTGATCCTCGTGCACCACATGGCGAGTGACGGCTGGTCGACTCCGGTGCTCGTACGCGACCTGCTCACCGCCTACACCGCCCGGCGCGAGGGCGGGGCGCCCGACTGGGAGGAACTCCCGGTCCAGTACTCGGACTTCACCGTCTGGCAGCAGGAAGTCCTCGGCTCCGAGGACGACCCGGAGAGCGTCATCTCGCAGCAACTGGCCTACTGGCGGGCCGCGCTCGACGGACTCCCGGAGGAACTGGAGCTGCCGACGGACCGGTCCCGCCCGGCCACCGCCTCCTACCGTGGCGACACCCTGCCCGTCGAGGTGCCGGCCGCGGTGCACGCGGGCCTCGCGGCGCTGGCGCGGGAGAGCCGCGCGAGCGTGTTCATGGTGGTGCAGGCGGCCCTGGCGGCCCTGCTGTCGAAGCTGGGCGCGGGCGACGACGTGCCGGTCGGTACGCCGATCGCGGGCCGCATGGACGACGCGCTGGAGGACCTGGTCGGGTTCTTCGTCAACACGCTCGTGCTGCGCGCCGACGTCTCCGGCAACCCCACGTTCCGCGAGCTGGTGGACCGGGTGCGGGCGGCGGACCTGGCCGCGTACGAGCACCAGGACGTGCCGTTCGAGCGGCTGGTCGAGGTCCTCAACCCGACCCGTTCCATGTCCCGCCACCCCCTCTTCCAGACCCTGCTGACCTGGAACAACAACGACGAGAGCCAGGCCCGGGCAGCGGCCGACCGGACGGCGGGCCTGACGGTCGCCGAGCATCCGACGGGCAGCGGGTTCGCGCGGTTCGACCTCTCCTTCACCCTGGGTGAGCAGCACGGCCCCGGCGGCCGGCCGGCGGGTCTGCTCGGCGCGCTGAACTACAGCACCGACCTGTTCGACCGCGCGACGGCCGAGGCGATAGCGGAGCGGTTCGCGCGGGTGCTCGCGGCGGTCGTCGCCGCCCCCGACGCGCCTGTCGCACGGCTCGATGTGCTGGACGGCGCCGAGCGGCGGCGGACGCTGGTGGAGTGGAACGACACCGCGCGCGAGGTCCCCGCCGCGACGGTCGCGGAGCTGTTCGAGGGGCAGGCGGCGCGTACGCCGGATGCTACGGCGCTGGTTTTCCGCGACGAGAGCCTGACCTATGGCGAGCTGAATGCGCGTGCCAATCGTCTGGCGCGGTATTTGGTGGAGCGGGGTGCGGGGCCTGAGCGGTTCGTGGCGGTGGTGTTGCCGCGTTCGGTGGGGCTGGTGGTGTCGCTGCTGGCGGTGCTGAAATCGGGTGCGGCGTACGTGCCGGTGGACCCGGAGTTCCCGCAGGACCGCATCGACTACGTCCTGGAGGACTCCCAGCCGGTCCTGACCCTGACCGAGGCCGACCTTCGGGACCTCGACCTCGGCGGGTGCTCGCCCGAGAACGTACGGGTGCCCGGCCGCTCGCCGAAGCACGCCGCGTACGCGATCTACACCTCAGGTTCGACGGGCCGCCCGAAGGGTGTGGTGGTGCCGGGTTCGGCGCTGGTCAACTTCCTGTCCTCGATGCAGGATCGGTTCGAACTCAGTGCGGCAGACCGGTTGTTGGCGGTCACCACCGTCGGCTTCGACATCGCGGGCCTGGAGCTGTACCTCCCGCTCCTGAACGGCGCCGCTCTGGCCCTCGCCTCCCGCGAGACCGTCAAGGACGCCGCCGCGCTGACGGACCTGATCAAGCTCTCCGGTGCCACGGCGATGCAGGCGACCCCCAGCCTGTGGCACGCGGTCGTCGAGACCGGCACGGATCTGTCGGGCGTACGCGTGCTGGTCGGCGGTGAGGCGCTGCCGGGTGATTTGGCGGGTGCGCTCGCCGGGGCCGCCCGGTCGGTGACGAATCTCTACGGTCCGACGGAGACGACCATCTGGTCGACGGCGTCGGAGGTGGATGCTTCCGGTGCGGTGTCGATCGGGCGGCCGATCGGCAATACGCAGGTGTACGTGCTGGACGCTGGACTCCGTCCGGTCGCGCCGGGCGTCAGCGGTGAGCTGTACATCGCGGGCGACGGCCTGGCGCGCGGGTACCACCGGCGGCCGGACCTGTCGGCGGAGCGGTTCGTGGCCGATCCGTACGGTCCGGCCGGGACGCGCATGTACCGCACGGGCGACCTGGTGCGATGGAATGCCGAGGGCGAGCTGGAGTACATCGGCCGCACCGACTTCCAGGTCAAGGTCCGCGGCTTCCGCATCGAACTCGGCGAGATCGAAACGGTGTTGACCGCCCACACGGATATCGCGCGCGCCGTCGTGATCGTGCGCGAGGACCAGCCGGGGGACAAGCGGATCGTCGCCTATCCGGTCCCCGGCGACGGCGCGGTGCTCGACCCCGCCGCGCTGCGCAAGCACGTCGCCGCGTCGCTGCCCGACTACATGGTGCCCTCCGCGTTCCTCTCCCTCGACGCGCTGCCGCTCACGCCCAACGGCAAGCTGGATCGGAATGCCCTGCCCGCACCCGAGTACGGGGTCGACAAGGCCGGGCGCGCACCGCGCACCCCGCAGGAAGAGATCCTGTGCGGGCTGTTCGCCGAGGTCCTGGGCGTGCCGCGGGTCACCGTCGACGACAGCTTCTTCGACCTCGGCGGCCACTCCCTGGCCGCCATCCGGCTCGCCGGCCGCATCCGCTCCACCTTCGACGCGGAGATGTCCGTCCGCCGGCTCTTCGAGACGCCGACGGTCGCCGGGCTGGCCGAGGCGATCGGCACGGGCGGCGGCGCGCGGACCGCGCTGGCGGCACGCCCCCGCCCCGAGCGGGTGCCCGTCTCCTTCGCCCAGCGCCGGCTCTGGTTCCTCAACCAGTTGGAGGGCCCCAGCGCCACGTACAACATCCCCACCACCCTCCGGCTCTCCGGCGCCCTGGACGCCGACGCGCTGCGCGCCGCGCTCGGCGATGTCGTGGAGCGCCACGAGAGCCTGCGCACGGTATTCGGCGAGGACGCCGACGGCCCGTACCAGCGGGTCCTGGACCCGTGGAGCGCCCGGCCCGAGCTGACGCCCGTACGCACCACCGAGGAGCGGCTGGAAGAGGAGCTGCGCCGCGCGGCGCGCCACGGCTTCGACCTGGCCACCGAACTCCCGCTGCGGGCCTGGCTGTTCGAGACAGGTGTCGACGAGCATGTCCTGATGGTCCTCGTGCACCACATCGTGAGCGACGGCGGCTGGTCGACGCCGCTGCTGGTGCGCGACCTCACCACGGCCTACACCAGCCGTTCCACGGGGCAGACGCCCGACTGGGCGCCGCTGCCGGTGCAGTACGCGGACTACACCCTGTGGCAGCGCGACATCCTCGGCTCCGACGAGGACCCGGACAGCCCGATCTCCCGTCAGCTCGCCTACTGGGAAATGGCGTTGGCCGGGCTGCCGGAGGAACTGGGGCTGCCGACCGACCGGCCCCGCCCGGCCGAGACCTCCTATCGCGGCGACAACGTCCCGATCGCGATACCCGCCGCCCTGCACCAGCGCCTGGAGGCGCTGGCCCAGGAGAACCGGGCCAGCCTGTTCATGGTGGTGCAGGCCGCGCTGGCGGCGCTGCTGACGAAGCTCACCGGCAGCACGGACATCCCCCTCGGCACGCCCATCGCGGGCCGCACGGACGACGCGCTGGAGGACCTGGTCGGGTTCTTCGTCAACACGCTCGTCCTGCGCACCGACACCTCCGGCAACCCCGCCTTCACCGATCTGATCGCCCGTGCCCGGGAGGCGGACCTGGCGGCGTACGCGCACCAGGACGTGCCGTTCGAGCGGCTGGTCGAGGCGGTCAACCCGAGCCGGTCCATGTCCCGGCACCCCCTCTTCCAGACGATGCTGGCGTTCAACAACGTCGACCAGCGGGCGGCCCTGGGGGAGCGCGGCGGGCAGCTGCCGGGGCTGAGCGTCACCGGCCACCGCGTCGGCACCGGCATCGCCCAGTTCGACCTGCGCTTCGCCCTCGCCGACGGACGGGCCGCCGACGGCGCACCCGACGGGATCAACGGCATCATCGAGTACAGCACCGACCTGTTCGACCGCGGCTCGGTCGAGCGGATCGGCGAGCGGTTCGTGCGGCTGCTGGAGTCGGTGACGGTCGCGCCGGAGCTGGCGGTCAGTCAGGTCGATGTGCTCGGCGCGGATGAGCGGCTGCGGGTGCTGGAGAAGTGGAACGACACCGCGGCCGACGTGCCGCGGGCGACGCTGCCCGCACTCTTCGAGGCACAGGCGGCCCGTACGCCGGACGCCGTCGCCGTCGTGTCCGGCGAAGTGGCGTTGTCCTACGTGGAGTTGAACGAACGCGCCAACCGACTCGCCCATCATCTGATCGCGCTGGGCGCGGGCCCCGAAGGCTTTGTGGGGATCTCCCTGCCGCGCTCGGAGCTCACCATCGTCGCTCTTCTCGCCGTCCTCAAGTCGGGGGCGGCGTACGTGCCGGTGGACCCGGAGTACCCGGCCGACCGCATCGCGTACCTTCTGACGGATGCCGCGCCCGCCCTGTTGATCACGGCCCGGGACGTGCTGTCGCGGCTGCCGGAGGGCAGCGGTCCGGCGCGCCTGGTCCTCGACGATCCGCAGACCGTCGCGGCCGTCGCGGACCGCCCCGCCGCCGATCCGGCGGACGCGGACCGCTCTAGCGCGCTGTCCCCGCTGCACCCGGCGTACGCGATCTACACGTCGGGGTCCACGGGGATGCCGAAGGGAGTGGTGGTGCCGCATGAGAACGTCGCGGATCTGGCGGCGTGGGCGGCGGGCGAGTTCGGGGCCGAGGAGCTGGCTCATGTGGTGGCGTCGACGTCCCTCAACTTCGACGTCTCCGTCTTCGAGATGTTCGGGCCGCTGCTCTCGGGCGGCTCGATCGAGGTCGTACGGGACCTGCTCGCACTCGCGGATGGCTCCCGGCCGGCCGTGGCCGCCGGACTGGTGAGCGGCGTGCCCTCGGCGATGTCCCAGATCGTCGGCGAGGGGCGGCTCCCCGTCACCGCGCGCAGTGTGGTGCTGGCGGGTGAGGCGCTGTCGGCGCAGGCGGCGAACGACATCGTGCGGGCGGTCGGCGCGGAGCGGTTGGCGAACATCTACGGGCCGACCGAGGCCACGGTGTACGCGGCGGCCTGGTACTCCCGGACGGGTGCGGGGGCGACGCCGCCGATCGGGCGGCCGATCCGCAACACCCGGCTGTACGTGCTGGACGCCGGGCTGCGCCCGGTCGCGCCCGGCGTCAGCGGTGAGCTGTACATCGCGGGGGAGGGCCTGGCGCGCGGCTATCACGGGCGGCCGGCCCTGTCGGCGGAGCGGTTCGTGGCCGACCCGTACGGCCGCGCCGGGGCCCGTATGTACCGCACGGGCGACCTGGTGCGGTGGAATGCCGAGGGTGAGCTGGAGTACATCGGCCGCACCGACTTCCAGGTGAAGATCCGCGGCTTCCGCATCGAACTCGGTGAGATCGAGACGGTGTTGGGGAGTTCGCCGCTGGTCGCGCACAGCGCCGTCGTGGTGCGCGAGGACCGGCCCGGCGACAAGCGCCTCGTGGCATACGTAGTGACCGCCGACGGGGCCGAAGCGGACGCGGGCGCGCTGCGCCGCCACGTGGGGGAGGCACTGCCCGACTACATGGTGCCGTCCGCCGTCGTCGTCCTCGACGCGCTGCCGCTCACCCCGAACGGCAAGCTCGACCGCAAGGCGCTGCCCGCACCCGACTACGCCGCCGCCGAGAACGCCGGGCGCGCACCCCGCTCCCCGCAGGAGGAGATCCTGTGCGGGATCTTCGCCGAGGTGCTCGGCGTGGACCGCGTCACGGTCGACGACGACTTCTTCGAGCTGGGCGGCCACTCGCTCCTCGCGACGCGGCTCGCCGCCCGGGTCCGTACCGCGCTCGGCACCGAGCTGTCGGTCCGTCAGCTCTTCGAGCGGCCGACGGTCGCCGCCCTCGCCGCCGCGCTGTCCGGGTCCGCCGACGGGAGGAAGCCGCTCGCGGCACGCGTCCGGCCCGACCGGCTGCCGCTGTCGTACGCGCAGCAACGCCTGTGGTTCCTCCACCAGTTGGAGGGGCCCAGCCCGACGTACAACGTGCCGACCGGCATCCGGCTGTCCGGCGCGCTGGACACCGACGCGCTACGGGCCGCGTTCGCCGACGTCGTGGCGCGGCACGAGACCCTGCGCACGGTGTTCGGCGAGGATGCCGAAGGCCCGTACCAGCGCGTCGTGCCGGAGCGCGAGGCCGCGCCGGAGCTGACGGTCGTCGCCACGTCCGAGGACGGTCTCGCGGGGGAGCTGGAGCGCGCCGCGCGGCACGCCTTCGACCTGACCCGTGAACCGCCGTTGCGCGGCTGGCTGTTCGAGACCGGGGCCGACGAGTGCGTCCTGTTGATCCTGGTGCACCACATCGCCACCGACGGCTGGTCCATGCCGCTGCTCGTCCGCGACCTGACGGCCGCTTACACGGCTCGCTCGGCCACGGGGCGCGCTCCCGGCTGGGCGCCGCTCCCGGCGCAGTACGCGGACTACACCCTGTGGCAGCGCGAGATCCTCGGCGCCGAGGACGACCCCGAGAGCACCGTCTCGCGGCAGCTCGCGTACTGGCGGCAGGCGCTGGCCGACCTCCCCGACCAGCTGGAGATTCCCGCCGACCGGCCGCGCCCGGCGGAGGCCACCTACCGGGGCGGCGAGGTCGCCTTCGAGATCCCCGCCGAGGTGCACGCGGCGCTCGCCCAGGTGGCGCGCTCCACGCAGTCCAGCGTGTTCATGGTGGTGCAGGCCGCACTGGCGACCCTGCTGGCCAAGCTCAGCGGATCGACGGACATACCGGTGGGCACCCCCATCGCGGGCCGCACCGACGCCGCCGTGGAAGACCTCGTCGGGTTCTTCGTGAACACCCTCGTCCTGCGCACGGACGTGTCCGGCGACCCGGTCTTCACCGAACTCGTGGGCCGGGTGCGCCGGACGGCGCTCGCCGCCTACGCGCACCAGGACGTGCCGTTCGAGCGGCTGGTCGACGTCGTCAAGCCGGTCCGGTCGATGTCCCGGCACCCGCTGTTCCAGACGATGCTGGCCTTCAACGCCGCGGGCCACCACAGCGAGTCGGGCCCGGACGCCGGCGGCTCGCCGGACGTGGCGGTGTCCGGCCACCGGGTCGGCACCGGCGTCGCCCGCTTCGACCTGCTGTTCTCGCTCGGGGAGCGGCCGCCGGCCGACGGCGCTCCGGCGGGCATCGGCGGCCTGCTGGAGTTCAGCGCCGACCTGTTCGACCGCGAGACGGCGCGGACTATCGCCGGCCGCCTGGTGCGTGTACTCACCGCTGTGGCCGCCCGGCCGGACCTCCCCCTCAGCGCCGTCGACATCCTCGAACCGGCCGAGCGGCGGCGCGTGCTGGAGGAGTGGAACGACACCACCCTCCCGGTGCCCGACGCGTCGCTGCCGGAGCTGTTCGAGGCGCAGGCAGCCCGCACCCCGGACGCGACCGCCGTCGTCTTCGAGGACGAGGAGCTGTCCTACGCGGAGCTGAACGCGCGGGCGAACCGGCTGGCCCGGCAGCTCCTCGCGCACGGGGCGGGCCCGGAGCGGTTCGTCGCGGTGGCCCTGCCGCGCTCCGCCGACCTGGTGGTCTCGCTGCTGGCCGTGGTCAAGGCGGGCGCCGGATACGTGCCCGTCGACCCGCGGTACCCGGCCGATCGCATCGCCCACATGCTGGCGGACATCGACCCCGTACTGGTGCTGACCAGCCGCGACGCCGCCCGGTCCCTGCCGCCGGCCGACGCGGGGAGCGCGCCCCGGCTCGTACTCGACGCCCCGGACCTCGCGGAGCTGATCGAGGGCGCGGAATCCGCGCCGGACGTCACCGCCGCCGAGCGGCCCGCGGCCCTGCTGCCCGACTGCCCCTCGTACGTGATCTACACCTCGGGGTCGACGGGGAAGCCGAAGGGCGTCGTGATGACCGTCGGCGCGCTGAAGAACCTGCTGACCTGGCACGCGGCGGAGCTGCCGAGCCCGCCGGGCACCCGTGTCGCGCAGTTCACGGCCGTCAGCTTCGACGTGTCGGTGCAAGAGATCCTCTCCGCGCTGCTGCACGGCAAGACGCTGGTGGCCTGCCCCGAAGAGGTGCGGCGCGACCCGGAACGGCTCGTCGCCTGGCTGGAGCGCCACCGGGTGGCGGAGCTGCACGCCCCGAACCTCGTCGTGGACGCCCTGTGCGAGGCCGCCGAGGAGCAGGGCGCACCGCTGCCCGCGCTCAAGCGGCTCGTGCAGGGCGGCGAGGCGCTGACGCTGGGCGGCGCGGTGCGCGCGTTCGCCGGCCGGAGCCCGGGCCGGCGGCTGCACAACCACTACGGGCCGTCGGAGACCCACGCGGTGACGGCGTACACGCTGCCCGAGTCCGTCACGGGCTGGCCGGGCGTCGCCCCGATCGGCCGGCCGATCGCCAACTCGCGGGCGTACGTGCTCGACGGCGCGCTGCGCCCGGTGGCGCCGGGCGTCGCCGGCGAGCTGTACCTGGCGGGCGCGGCGCTGGCCCGCGGCTACGTCGCGCGGCCGGGGCTGACGGGGGAACGGTTCGTCGCCGACCCGTACGGGCCGGCCGGAGCGCGCATGTACCGCACCGGCGACCTGGTGCGGTGGAACGCCCAGGGGCAGCTGGAGTACCTGGGCCGCACCGACCAGCAGGTGAAGGTGCGCGGCTTCCGCATCGAACTCGGCGAGATCGAGGCGGCCCTCGCCTCCCACCCGCACGTCGCCCGCGCCGCGGTCGCCGTGCACGAGGAAGGGCCCGGCGGCAAGCGCCTCGTCGCCTACGTCGTGCCCGCCGAGGGCGCGGCGCCGAGCCCGGGCGACCTGCGCGAGCACGTCGGGGCCGCGCTGCCGGACTACATGGTGCCGTCGGCGTTCATGACCCTCGACGTGCTGCCGCTGCGGCGGAACGGCAAGCTGGACCGCACGGCGCTGCCCGCGCCCGACTTCGCGTCCGCCGCCGGCGGCCGGGAGCCGCGGACGCCGCGGGAGACGGCGCTGTGCGCCCTGTTCGCGGAGGTCCTCGAAGTGGACCGGGTCACCGTCGACGACAGCTTCTTCGAACTCGGCGGCCATTCGCTGCTCGCGGCCCGGCTGGTGAGCCGGGTACGGGCCGCGCTCGGCGTCGAGGCGGCCGTCCGTCAGCTCTTCGCCGCCCCCACCGTCGCGGAGTTCGCCGCCGCGCTGGACGCGGGGGAGGAGGCGGACCCGCACGCGGTGCTGCTGCCGCTGCGCACGAGCGGATCGCGGCCGCCGGTCTTCTGCGTCCACCCGGGAGCCGGGCTGAGCTGGTGCTACGCCGCTCTGCTGGCGCACATCGGGCCCGACCACCCGGTGTACGGGCTCCAGGCGCGCGGCGCCGGTCGCGCGGAACCGCTGCCCGCGACCGTCGAGGAGGCGGCCGCGGACTACCTGGCGCAGCTGCGCACCGTACAGCCCGAGGGCCCGTACCGGCTGCTGGGCTGGTCGATCGGCGGGCACATCGCGCACGCCATCGCCACCGAGCTCCAGCGGCAGGGCGAGGAGGTCGAGCTGCTGGCCATCCTGGACTCCTTCCCGATGACGTGGCGCCACGGCGAGTCGGTCCCCGCCGAGCGGGAGATCGTCGCCGGGAACCTGCGGGGCATCGGGTTCCCGTTCGAGGACTCGGAGATCGAGGACGGGGCCTTCCCGGTGGAGCGCTACCGCGACTTCCTGCGGCAGGGGAACTACGCGATGGCGCATCTGGGCGCGGCGGAGATCCTCGCCCTGAAGGACCTGTGGGTGAACAACACGCGTCTGATGTGGGGGTTCACCCCCGGCCGGTTCACCGGCGACGTGATGTTCTTCACCGCCGGGCGGACCGGGGCGGACATCATGCGGCGGCGCGGCCCCGAGACCTGGCGCCCGTTCGTGACGGGGGAGATCAGGGACCACTTGATCGACTCCGACCATGAGGGAATCATGGTCGAGGCGAGCGCCGTCGCCCATGTCGGACGTCTGCTGGACGAAATGCTGGACACGTTGTGAGCTGCCCGCGGGCAGCCGTCGCGAATACAGGAGCAATTCCCATGACGAATCCGTTCGAGGACGCTGAGGGCACCTATCTGGTGCTGGTGAACGACGAGGGGCAGCACTCGCTGTGGCCCGCGTTCGTGGAGGTGCCGGCCGGCTGGACGGTGGCGCTGAAGGAGACGGCGCGTCAGGCGTGCGTGGATTACATCAACGAGCACTGGACGGACATGCGGCCCAAGAGCCTCATAGCGGCCATGGACGGCGACGCCGCCTGACCGTACGAAGCCTGACCGCAGGACGCCTGACCGTACGACGCCTCACCGGAACGGGCCGGCCGCCGCGAGCGGTCGGCCCGTTCCCGTGCGTGCCGCCTGCCCGCGGAGACCGCCGGGGAGCAGCCGTCATCGAGTCGCTGTTCAGCCGTCGGACTCCAGGCTCCGGGCGATGGCCCGCAGCCCGACGGCCAGCTCACGGCCGCTGGGCGCCCGCTCCGGGTCGATGAGCCACTGCTGGGTCAGCCCCGCGACCAGCGCCATGTGCACCGAGCCGACCGCGCGCGCCGTCTCCTCGTCGGCCTCCGCGTCCAGGCCGTGCAGCGCCGCCGCAAGCTGAGGCCGGGACCGCTCCTGCGCGTCGGCGATCTGCTGCCGGATCTCCGCCGACCGCTCCGCCTGCGCCTGCGACTCGGTGGCCGCCACCAGCAACGGCCGGTCCGACGCCACCGAGTCGACGATCCGCGACCACATCGACTCCAGCCGGTCCGCGGTGCCCGCCCCGGACGCGGGCCGCGCCGACCGCGCGGCGGTGATCCGCTCGCCCCACTCGTCGAGCGACTCCAGCAGGGCGGCGTTCAGCAGCTCCTCCTTCGAGCCGTAGTGGTAATTGATCGTGCCGAGCGGGGCATTGGCCGCCGCGGCGATGTCCCGTGACGTCGTACGGGCGTAACCGCGCTCCTGGAGGCACCGCTTGGCGCCGATCATGAGTTGTTCCCGATGTCCCATGCGTGTCACCCTACCGGGCTCTGGACGCACGTTCAGAACGGATGTTCATGGACCCCCGCCCAGGACGCGCGGATGTTCAAGGACGCCCAGACGGGACACGAGGGCCGTGCGCCCCGCCGCTGTCAGCGGACCATCGCGGGCGACGAACCGCCCGGCACGCGCAGCGCCGGAGCCCCCGAACCGTCCGCCGGCACGGTCCAGATGTCGCTCGTGCCCTTGCCGCGGCCCGGCAGGGCATAGCCGAGGGTGTGATCGTCCAGCCACACCACCTGGTCGTCGACGCTGCGCCGCTCGGCGATCGGCGCCTCCCGCATGGTGCGCAGATCCAGCACGTACAGCCGCCAGGGATCGGTGGCGCCCGACCGCACCCGCTTCTTGAACACCAGCCGGGTGTTGTCGGGGGAGAGCGACGGGCACTCCAGGTTCTCGCGCAGCGTGCGGGCCTTCCACGCCTTCATGTCGCCCTCGACGAGGTAGGTCTTGCCCTTTGTGGACACGGTGGCGTAGAAGCGGTTGTCGTCGCGGGCGAAGGTGACGCCCCAGTAGTTGACGTCGGGGGAGTGGTAGCGGCGGCCGCCGAGGGTCAGCTGGATGTTCTCCATGTTCTTGATGAGGTAGCCGGTGCGGGTGTCCAGGATCGAGGTGCGGGTGGAGAAGGACGACGTGGCGTACGAGTCGCCGGTCGCGAACATCGTCCACGACAGCATCCGCCCGGACGCCGAGACCCGCGCCCGGTTGGGGATGCCGGTCAGCGCGATCCGGCGCTTCTCGCGCAGCTTCCCGTCCAGCACGACCGCGTACGAGGTCGGCGGGATGCCGGGGCGGCGCGTGAGGCACAGGCCGGTGCCGCCCGCCGCGTAGAAGCGCTCGCACGCGGGGCCGCCGGTGGTGCGCTCCGCCGCGCCCACCCCCGGAGCGGCGGGCAGCCGGGCGACGCGGCCGTGTCCGGCGGCGGTGCTGCGGAAGTACAGATTCCCGCTGTCGAGGCCGAACGCGGAGACGGTATCCGCCGGTTCGGCCCGGTGCGCGGCGCCGACCGTATAGACGACGGCGACGGCGGCGAGCACCACGGCGGCCGTCGCGACGGCGATCACCTTGGCGCGTGTCGACATCGCCGCGAACGGGGTACGGGCGCTCGCGGGCGCCTCCTGGGTGCGGAGGTCCGTGACGACGGGTGTCTCGTCCGTCGCCTCGGCCACACCGGTTTCGTCGCTCATGCGTGACGGCATGGGTGTCACGCCCTCCCTTCGAGGCGGCGGAGCAGAACGGCCGAGCAGGCCAGGGCGGCCGCCAGCGCCAGCACGGCGGTGATGAGCGCGGGCCGTACGCCCCACAGCGTCCAGGCCGCGCCGAACCCGGCGGCGGCGACCAGCCGGGCCAGGGCCTGGCCCGTCTGCAACAGGGCCATGCCGCTCGCGCGCCGGGCGGCCGGCAGCACCGGACCGGCCAGCGCCATCAGCACGCCGTCCGTCGCCGCGTAGAAGACCCCGACCAGCAGCAGGACGCCGACCAGCAGGAACGTCCCCGCGCCGGTGGTGAGCAGCAGCAGGTACGCGCCGAGCAGCGCCGCGTGCCCGAACAGGAACGGCACCCGGCGGCCGATGCGGTCGCCGAGCCGCCCGGCAGGCACGGCGAGCGAGAGGTAGACGGCGGCGGCCCCCAGCGGCAGCAGCGGGAACCAGCGCACGGCGAAGTCCAGTTGCTTCTGGAGCAGCAGATAGACGAACGCGTCCCCGATGGTGGCCGCGCCGAGCAGCGACGCCGCGCCGAGGACGCGACGGAAGGCGGGGTCGCGGAACGGGTCGAGGATCTTGGGGCGGGCGGGGGAGGGCGGTACGGGCGGCTGTACGGTCGGCAGCGCGTCGCGCCCCGGCACGAAGGCGACCAGCATCAGCACGCCCAGCAGCCCGACGCAGAAGCTGACGACGAAGACGGCGTCGTACGCGTCGGCGGTGGCCCACAGCAGGGCGAAGGCGGCGAGCGGGCCGAGGAGCGCGCCCGTGGTGTCCATGGCGCGGTGCACGCCGAAGGCCCGGCCCAGCGTCTCGGGCGGGCCGCTGAGCGAGATGATCGCGTCGCGCGGCGCGGTCCGCACCCCCTTGCCGATCCGGTCGGCGGCCAGCGCCGCGCCGATGCCCAGCGTGCCGCCGCCCGCCAGCAGCAGCCCGACGCGGGACAGCGCGGAGAGCGCGTAGCCGGCACCGGCGACGAGCTTGTGCCGGTTGCCGCGGTCGGCGGCGTGTCCGCCGGCGAGCCGCACCAGCGCGGTGACCCCGTTGTACAGGCCGTCGAGGAAGCCGAACTGGAGCGGGGAGAGGCCGAGATGGAGGACGAAGTAGAGCGGCAGCACGGCCGTGACCATCTCGGAGGAGACGTCGGTGACGAGGCTGACCGAGCCGAGGGCGAGAACGGGGCCGGCGACGCGGCCGCGCGACACCTTGCGTGCCGCCGCGGTCGCGCCCGTGGTCGCGAGATACATCAGGGGCGTCCGGGCCCGCTCAGCGGCACTTGTAGGACGGGCTCGTGTCCTTGGTCTTGCCGTCCGTGCCGATCAGTTCCCAGGAGTAGCCGTCGTCGGTGAAGTCCAGCTTGACCACGCCGAAGGTCTTGGTCAGCCGCTTCTCGCTGTTCGGCTGGACCTCCTCGATCTTGTACGGGTTGGCGCCGCCCATCCCGCCGAGCAGCTCGACCAGGCCGTTCGGGTCGGCCTTGCCGTCCGCGTTCTGCGGCGCGAACCGCTCGTAGTGGTGGTCGTGGCCGTTGAGCACCAGCTCGGCCTTGGCGTCGATGAGCATCTTCCAGACGGGCCTGCTGACCGGGTCGTTGCCGTGCTCGCCGGAGGAGTAGAGCGGGTGGTGCCAGTAGGCGGCCACGCACTTCTTGGAGTTGGCGGCGAGGTCGGCCTTGAGCCAGTCGGTCTGGTCGGACTTGTCGAGGCTGTTGGAGTCCAGCGCGATGAAGTGCCAGTTGCCCTGGTCGAAGCTGTAGTAGGACTTGCCCTTGGGGTAGGCGATGGCGCCGAAGTAGGACTTGTAGCCCTTGAGCGCCCCGTCCGGGTCGTACGTCTCGTGGTTGCCGGGGATCGGGTGGGTCTTGTCCTTGAACGCGCCCCACGTCTTGTCGTAGTAGCTCTTGAAGTCCTTGAGCCGGGCGTCGTCGTACTGGTTGTCGCCCATGGTCATGACGAAGGCCGGGTTGATCTTCTTGACCAGCGCGGCGGTCTTGGGGTGGACGCAACCGCTGCTGCTCGCGGTGCACTGTTCGGCGATGTCGCCGGCCGCGACGGCCGTGAAGCCGGCGGCCTTCGCCCCGGCCGGGCGGCCGGTCGCGGCGTCCGCCCGGCCGCCCGGCGACCACAGCAGCGCGCCGCCGACCAGGGCGAGGGCGGCTCCCGCGGCCACGGGGACACCGATCCGGGGGTTTCTGACGAGCGGCTTCCTGGCGCGGGGGGTGGGCGTCATGTCCGTCTCCTCGTTGGGCGGGCGAGCCGTTGCGAGGAATCCTGGCGATGGCTCATGTACGCGTCAAGAACTACGGACGAACTATTGTTAGGAAACTTTCCTACCCTGGGCACTGTGCCCCGCCACGCCTCGCCGCTCCTGTCCTACTGGTCCAACTCGACCTCGTAGAAGCAGTAGTGGTCCTTGATCCGGGCGACGCCGTCCTTCGGCTCGGGGTAGGCCCAGACCAGGTCCCGCGGGCCGCCGTCGAGCGACCAGTAGGAGGCGGTGCCCTTGAACGGGCAGTAGGTGTGGGTCTCGGACGGGGTCAGCAGCTCGGTGCGCACGTCCTCGGGCGGCAGGTAGTAGCGCACCGGCAGCCCGGTCTCGTGCAGCAGGAGCGGACGGCTGCTGTCGGCGAGCACCTGGCCGTCGTGCACGACGCGTACGCGCTCCGCGCCCTGCTCGATCTCGATGTGGTGTCCCTTGGGTGCCATCTGAGTCCCTTTCGGTCGGGGCCGCGTCGTCCGTCCGCGTGGGTGGACGAACGGTCTGCGGTCTGCGGTCTGCGGTCTGCGGTCTGCGGGAAAGTCTCGCAGCCCCCGCGCCCCGGCGCTCAGCCCTCGCCGCGCGCGAGGAACGCGGCGAGCAGCGCCCGCTTGTCCGGCTTGCCGCCCGGCGTCATGGGCGCCTCCCGGACCACGGTGACCGTGGCCGGGACGCTCGCCTCGCCCAGTTCGGCGGCGACGCGCGCTCGGAGCGCGGCGATGTCGGGGGAGCGCCCCGCGACGGGGACGACGAAGGCGTACGCGGCCTCGCCCGTACGCTCGTCGGGCGCGCCGGCCACGTACGCCTGGTCCACATCGGGGTGGCCGGCCAGGCACTGCTCGATCGCCCCGGAGTAGTGGAGCACGGCGTTGACGATGACCACGTCCCGGCTGCGCCCGGTCAGCCGCAGGAAGCCGTCCTCGTCCAGGCGGCCGAGGTCGCGGGTGCGCACCCAGCCGTCCCGCAGCACCTCGCGCGACTGCTCCTCGTCCTGCCAGTAACCGGCCATGGCGCTCTCGGTCCGGGCCCAGATCTCGCCGGTCTCCCCGGTGGCCAGCGGCCGGCCCTCGGGATCGCGGACGCTGAGCTCGACGGTGTCCAGGGGGCGGCCGACGGTGGTCCGCGCCAGGGCCTCGCGCGGCAGGCGGGCCAGTTCGCCGGGGGTGAGCAGGGTCAGCATGCCGGTCTCGGTCTGTCCGTACGCGTGGTGCACGGCGGGGCCCAGCCGCTCGACGGCCTCGGCGAGCCGGTGCGGGGCCAGCGGGGAGCCCGCCACCAGCAGGGCGCGCAGGCTGCCGGTGTCGACGGGCTCGGTGCGCAGGGCGTCGAGGATGTGGTGCAGCCGGGGGACGGTCAGCAGGCAGGCGCTGATGCGGTGGCGCTCGAAGACCCGCGGGAACTCCAGCGGGGGAGCGGGGATGACGGCGGTGCCGCCGCTGAGCAGGCTCAGCGCCAGATGCTCGAAGATCACGGCGCTGGTGAGGGTGCCGAAGAGGAGGTAGCGGGAGTAGCGCTCGGCCAGTTCGGTGGTGCGCGCGGTCCAACGGGCGGGCTGCCAGGCCCAGTTCCGGCTGAGGCTCCGGTAGGTCTGCGCGCACCCCTTCGGGCGGCCGGTGCTGCCGCTGGTGAGGTTGATCAGCGCGATGTCGTCGGGGCGGCCCAGCGCGGCGAGCTCGTCGGGCGGGATGGTCCCGGAGCCGGGGCCCAGCAGGTCGGGGCCGAGGCGCAGCCGGGTGATGTCCTGTGCCGCAGGGGGGAGTTGGAGGCCGTCCGTGCTCTCGTCGGTGACCATGGCTCCGGCGTCGCCGGTCAGCACCTGAGTCAGTTGATGAGGTGTCAGTCCCGGCGGCAGGCCGGTCACCCGGCAGCCCAGCAGGTGGGCCGCGATGCGCAGTGCGAACGCCTCGGGGGTGACGCCGGTCGCCAGCACGAGGGGGCGGCCGGGTCCCAGGCCGGCGGACCGCAGCCCGTGCGCGCACCGTCCGATCAGTTCCAGCACCTCGGCGCGGGGGACCGGGCGCGAGCGGTATTCGAAGGCCGGGACGTCCGGCCGGGCGCGGAAGGCGTCGATGAGGGGCTGCGGAAAAGGGGATTCGGTCGAATTCTCCACTTTGTTTCCACTCCGGGGGTGCGAATGGCTGGAATACGCCGTGATCCGGCCGTCCCGATGGTGCCTGATGGGGTGGTATCGGATCGGCTCAATGGGTCGGAGGGCCGCTCACAAGCTATCGCCAACGACCTTCACGGCCATCCGGAAGGTGTGTGATGTAGGTCACGAAAACGCGGTCTGGTGTCGTTCTTTAACTATCAAGTACTGTCGTTCCACTCTCCCCGCCGAACAGGAGAAAACAATGGCCACTGAAGAATCGGTCGACTACCTCATTGTCGGCGGCGGACCCGCCGGATTACAGGCGGGTTATTTCCTGGGACAAGCGGGGCGCAGCTATCTCATCGTGGAATCCGGCGCCGCTCCGGGTACGTTCTTCACACGCTTCCCCCGGCACCGCAAGCTCATATCCATCAACAAGGTGCACACCAGCTGGGACGATCCCGAGCTCAGGATGCGCACCGACTGGAACTCCCTCCTCAGCGACGAGCACGCCCCCCTTTTCACGACCTACACCGAGCGCTATTTCCCGGCCGCCGACGACCTGGTCCGCTACCTCGCCGACTACGCCGCCGCGCACCGGCTGCGCGTGCGCTACGGCACCCGCATCGCCGAGATCACCCGCCCCGGCGACTTCGTCGCCCGCGCCGAGGACGGCAGCGTCCACCACGCCAAGCGGATCGTCATGGCCACCGGCTACACCCGCCCGTACGTGCCGGACATCGAGGGCGTCGAGACGGCGGAGCGCTACGACGAGGTCACCACGGACGCCGCGGACTTCACCGGCTCCCGCGTCCTGATCATCGGCCGCGGCAACTCCGCCTTCGAGACCGCCGACCACCTCACGGAGAAGGCCGCCGTCATCCACGTGGCGGGCCCCGGCTCGCTGAAACTCGCCTGGCAGACCCACTTCGTCGGCCATCTCCGGGCCGTCAACAACAACTTCCTGGACACGTATCAGCTGAAATCGGAGAACGCGGTGCTGGACGGCCGCATTCTGCGGATAGAGCAGCACGCCGACTCCTCGTACACCGTGGCCGTCGCTTTCGCCCGGGTGAACGAGGTCGTCAAGGAGATACGTTACGACCGGGTGATCCTGGCCACCGGATTCCGCTTCGACGCCTCCGTATTCGCCCCGGAAGTCCGGCCCGAAATGGTCATCAACGACAGGTTCCCCGCACAGAACGACGCCTGGGAATCGACGAACGTACCCGACCTGTACTTCGCCGGCACCATCACGCAGGCACGCGACTTCAAGAAATCCACCAGCGGATTCATTCACGGCTTCCGCTACAACGTCCGGGCCCTGCACCGCATCCTCGAACAGCGCTACCACCGGCACCCCTGGCCCGCCCGCGCCCTGCCCGGCACACCCGAGGCGGCCACCGACGCCGTGATCGCGCGCGTCAACCGCACCGCCGCGCTGTTCCAGCTCTTCGGCTTCCTCGCCGACGCCGTCCTCGTCGGCCCGGACGGCGCCCTGCGCTACTGCGAGGAAGTCCCCGTCGCCCATCTGCACCGGGCCGTGGCCGACGGCCGCTTCGGCGACGTCGACGGCTACGCCGCCGTCACGCTCGAATACGGCGCCGACCACGACCTGATCAACCCGTTCGACATCTCGGCGGGCCGCGTCTCCCAGCAGTCCACCAGCGGGCTCGACGGCCGCTATCTGCACCCCGTCGTCCGCTTCTACCGGACCGGCGACGACGAACCGACCGGCGAACACCACCTCACCGAGAACCTGGAGAACCAGTGGGACAGCGAGGACGTGCACCGCGCCCCACTGCTCCGCTTCCTGCGCACCCGCCTCGACGACCGGCTCCCGGCCCCCCGGCCGTGATCCCCACCCTGTCGGACCTGCGCGAACAGGCACGCAAGCGCCTCCACCCCGCGCACTACGACTTCTTCGCCGGAGGCGCCGCCGACGAACGGGCCGCGCACGAGAACGAACGGGCCTTCCACCGCCTCGCCCTGCTGCCCCGCGTGCTCCGCGGCGCGGCGCACCGGGACATCCGCCTCACGCTCCTCGGCGACCGGCTCTCCATGCCCGTCTTCGTCTCGCCCACCGCCTTCCACCGCCTCGCCCACCCCGAGGGCGAACGCGCCACCGCCCGCGCCGCGGCGGCGGCCGGCACCGTCCTGGTCGCCGCCATGGCCTCGACGGTGCCGGTGGCCGAGGTCACCGCCGCCGCCCGGGCCGTACGCGCCGACGCCCCCGTCTGGTTCCAGCTCTACCTCCAGCCCGACCCCGACGTCACCCGCGCCCTCGCCGACCGGGCCGAACAGGCCGGCTGCACGGCCCTCGTCGTCACCGCCGACTCGCCGGTCTTCGGCCGCCGGGAACGCGACGCGCGCAACGACTTCCACGACCTGCCACCCGGCCTCGCGGTCGAGAATATGCGCCATCTGCCCGGCGCCCGCGACGACCGCCCCCGCGACATCGCCATGTCGCCGACGCTCTCCTGGGACGACCTGCGCCGACTGCGCGCACACACCTCGCTGCCCGTGGTCCTCAAAGGCGTGCTCCACCCCGAAGACGCCCGGATCGCGGTCGTCGAGGGCGTGGACGCGCTGCTCGTCTCCAACCACGGCGGCCGCCAGCTCGACGCGGCCCCCGCCGCCGTCGAAGCGCTGCCCCGCATCGCCGCCGCGGTCGCCGGACGCGTGCCCGTACTGCTGGACGGCGGCATCCGCAGAGGCTCCGACGCGGCGATCGCGCTGGCCCTCGGCGCCACCGCCGTCGGCGTGGGCCGCCCCGCGCTCTGGGGCCTCGCGGCGGACGGCGAACGCGGCGTCACGCACGTACTGGAGCTGCTGCGCGCCGAGTTCGACCACGTCCTGACCCTGTGCGGCGGCACCCGCACGGCCGACCTCACCCCCGACCTCGTCGTCGCCCGCGGCCGGCTCGACGACCAGCGCCCGTACGCCCCGGCTCCGGCCCCGGCCCCATCCCCGGCCCCATCCCCGGCCCCATCCCCGGCCCCATCCCCATCCCCGGCCCCGGTCCCGGCTCCGGAGACAGGAGCGACGGCATGACGCCCCGCCGCGGCCGGCGCGCGGCGGCCGGCGCACTGACCGCCGCCCTCGCCCTCACCACGCCGTACTGGCTCCCCGGCCTCGTCGTCACCGCCCGGATGAAACTCTTCGCCAAGGTCAACGGGGACGAGGGCGTCTCCTTCCCCAACGCCACCGTGGGAGCCGACCGGTTCCAGGAGATCTACTCCCACCCCGCCGCGGGCGGTCGCAGCCGCGGCGCCGCCCTCTCCGACCTCTTCTGGTACTGGCTCGCCCCCGGCGCCGAAGTGCACCAGGAACACCTGGAGAACGGCCCGCGCTACGACGAGGTCGCCCGCACCACCCTGGCCATCCTCGCCGGCCCCAGCCAGGACCTGGCCGACGCCGCCGCCCGCTGCGCCGCGCACGTCCTCGACACCACGGTCACCGGCGACACCGCGCTCGTGCGGCTGCGCGACCTCATGATGCCCGTATGGGCGGAGTTCTTCTACGGACTCGTCTTCCGCGAACCGTGCCCGGCGCACGCCCGCGCGCTCATCGTCGCCAACGCCGAGGACGTGGTGAACTCCCTGAAATGCGTCCGGCCGCGCCACCTGCGCCGCCGCGCCCGCCTCACCCGCTATCTGCGCCGGCGGATCGCCGCCGGCGAGGTGCCGCACCGGCTGCCCGCCGGCCTGACCCCGGCGGAGCAGGCCTACTACCTCCAGGGCACGTACTTCAACACGGCCGTGGTGCAGATGTCCGAAGCCATGGCGCACCTGCTGCTCGTACTCGCCCAGCACCCCGCCGCCCAGGACGCCCTGGCCGCGGACCCGGCGGACGAACGCTACTTCTCCAACGTCCTGAACGAGACCCTGCGGCTGTACCCGCTCTTCGGCGTCGCCCACCGCATCAGCACCGACGACATCCCCCTCGGCGAAGGGACGGTGCTCCCCGCCGGCTCGGTGCTCTGCTTCAACTACCCCGAGTACCACGCCACCGGACACCCCGACCCGCAGACCTTCGACCCCGGCCGCTGGGACCGGATCGCGGCCCGGCAGGCGCACCACATCCCCTTCGGGGTCGCCGCCAACCGCCCCTGCCCCGCCTGGCGGCTCGCGCCCCTGGCGATGCGCGCCGCGACCCGCGAGGTGCTGGACCGCTTCACGCTCGACTCGCCCGTCTCGCACACCCGGTCCATCCCGCACCGCGCCCCCTGCCTGCTGGTCCGCCGCGACCGGCCGCTGCCGCGCCGCCGGCTGACGGCCATACGGACCTTCCTGCGCCTGCGGGACCGGTGGGAGGACGTGGGGCGCGGCTGGGCCCAGCTCGTCCTCGGCGCCTGGATGGTCCTCGACGCCCGCCGACTCCGCCCGGCGGAACGGTACTTCGCCGCCCACGACACCGAGGGGCGCCCGCTGGCCGGGGCCGCGACGCCTGGGCCACCGGCGTCGGGGCCCTCGGCGTCCTGCCCGTACGGCGGGCGCGCGAGCTGACCCGCGCGTCCCGAAAGCCCGCCCGTACACCCCTGTTCCCGTGTTCCCGTGTTCCCGCTCCCCTGAGCCGAAGGGCGCACCGCGATGTCCACCACCGAGCTAGGCCCCGCCTTCTTCCTGGCCGCCGTCGTCATCCTGGTCACCTGCCGCGTCGTCGCCCGCGCCCTGCGCGCGCTCGGACAGCCGCCCGTCGTGGGCGAGATGGTCGCCGGAGTGGTCCTCGGCCCCTCCGCGCTCGGGCTGCTGGCGCCCGGCGTGGAGGAGGCGCTCTTCCCGCAGGAACTGCGGCCGGTGCTGTTCGTCGCCGGGCAGATCGGTCTGGTGATCTTCATGTTCCAGACCGGGTACGAGTTCCGCACCGACCGGATACGGGCCGTGGCGCGCCCGGCCGCGGCCATCTCGACGGCGGGCATCCTCGCGCCGCTGGCCCTCGGCATGGGTCTGACCTTCGCCACCCGCGACGGGGTCGACGTCTACCCGGCGGACGTGCCGATCGGCGTGTCCGCCCTGTTCGTCGGCGTGACCATCGCCATCACCGCGTTCCCGATGCTGGCCCGCATCATCACCGAACGCGGCCTGGTCGACACCCGGTTCGGGTCCCTGTCGCTGGCCGGCGGCGCACTGGACGACGTGGTGGCCTGGGTGCTGCTCGCCGCCGTGCTGGGCCTGGCGGGCGACGGCGCGGGCCCCTTCGCCATCGCCCTCGGGGGCGGCGCCGGCCTGGTCGCCGTGCTCGCCGTGGTGGCCCGCAAGGGCGGGCGGATGACGGCCCTCGCCGACCGCCGCTCGGACGACGACCTGCTGCTGATCACCGTGATCGTGCTGTTCGTCGCCGCCTGGTACACCGACCGGATCGGGCTCTACGCCGTCTTCGGCGCGTTCAGCCTGGGCGTCGTCTTCCCGCGCTCCGCACCGGTGGATCGCACCGTGGCGGCCGTCGCACCGATCAGCCGCATCGTCTTCCTGCCCCTCTTCTTCACCTACTCGGGGCTCAACACGGACTTCGCCCTGCTCGCCGACCCCTCCCTGCTGCTCTTCGCCGCCGCCTGCGTCGCCGTGTCCGTCCTCGGCAAACTCGGCGCCTGCTGGGCGGCGGCCCGCATGGTCGGCGAGACGCCCGGGGTCGCGCTACGGGTCGGCACCCTGATGAACGCGCGGGGGCTGATGCAGCTCATCGCGATCAACATCGGACTCGCGGCGGGCATCGTGACGCCCTCCATGTTCGCGGTGCTGGTCGTCGTCGCCCTCGTGACGACGGTGATGGCCACCCCGCTGCTCAGCCTGTGGGACCGGCTCGACGCGCGGCGGGCCGCCCGCGCCCCGGACCCCGCGGCTCAGCTGCCGCTGACCGCGACCGGCGACGGCACGGGCCCCAGATAGACCCAGCGACCCTCGTCCCGTACGAAGCGGCTGTCCTCGTGCTGGGCGTCCGCGTGCCCCCGCACGCTGAAGTGGGCCCGGAACTCGACGGTCCCCTCGGTGTGGAAGGCGCTGCCGCCCGTCGAGCCGAGGACTTCGAGCCCGGTCCAGCGCTGCTCCGGATCGAAGTCCAGGCCGCCAGGCCGCGTCGACGGATGCCAGCTGCGCAGCAGGTAGGCGGCATCGCGGACGACGAACGCGCTGTACCGGGAGCGCATGAGCCGCTCCGCCGTGGCCGCCTCCCGCTGCCCGCCGTGCAGGGCGCCGCAGCAGTCGCGGTAGGAGGAGTCGAGCCCGCAGGGGCACGGCGAGCCGGGGCCGATCGCCGGTCGCCGGCGCGCGTTCATTCTGGACACCACTCGATTGTGCCGGGTTGGCGGACGGGCGGCGGCTCCGGGGGCGGCTTCACGGGCCGGCGCCTCCGGGGCGACTCGGCGGGTCCTTGCTTTCATACCTCGATATATATCGGAAGCCAGGATATAGTGGGGAGCATGGCTTCGAGAGGCATGACGCAAGCGGCGTTCTTCATCCTCACCGCGCTCGTCGACGAGCCCCGGCACGGCTACGGCATCGTGCGAGAGGTCGAGGAGCTGTCCGGCGGCGACGTCCAGCTCCGCGTCGGGACGCTGTACGGAGTGCTGGACCGGCTGGCGGCGGACGGGCTCATCGAGCTGGACCGCGAGGAGGTGCAGCAGGGGCGGCTGCGCCGGTACTACCGGCTCACCGACGACGGCGAGGCCGCGCTGTCCGCCGAGGCCGAGCGGATGGCCGCCGGTGCGCGTACGGCCGCCCGGCGGATAGCGGACCGCCGCCGCCCGGCCGCCGCACCGCCCGCCGCCGTACGACCCGTCCGCCCCGACATCGCGGGAGGCAGTGCATGACGACCCTGCTCGAACAGCGCTACCGCACCGTTCTGCGACTGCTCCCCGCCTACTACCGCGCCGAGCGCGAGGAGGAGATGGTCGAGACCTACCTGCACGGCATCGACGAGAACGACCAGGACGAGATGCGGCCGGCCTGGGGCGAGGTGGCGAGCGTCGCCGCCCTCGCGGTCCGCAGCCGGATGGGCGGCGCCGGAGCCCCGGCGCGCTACGCGGCGGCCGGCTCGGCGGTGCGGCTCTTCGCCCTGCTGAGCGTGGTCCTGCACGCCGCCTCCGAACTGACCGAGCGGGCCATGTCCCTCGCCTGGTTCCACGCCGCCGCCTCCGCCGACCGGGACATCTACCTCGACCCCTTCACCCACCACGGCGCGTTCGAGAACGTACGCGCCGCCGCGCTCTGGCTGCTCCCGCTCCTGTGGGCGGCGGCGTATGCGGCGCTCGTCCGGGACCGCCGGGCGGCGGCGTCGGCGTGCGCGGCCGTCGCGGCCCTGCCCTCGCTGATGTTCGTCGTGGACTGGGCCACAGGCAGGGCGCTGGGGCCGGTGTCCGCGCTGTCCGTCACCGCCGCGGCCTTCGCCTGGCTGACGGTCCTCGCCCTGTGCTGCGGCTTCCACTCCGACGCGCCGCCGGCCCGGCTCCCGCTGGGCACCCCCGGCCTGGTCCTGCTGGGCACCTGCGTCCTGATGGGCGCGGCCAGTGTGGCCTGGAGGGACGGCGCGGACGTGGTGTGGGGCGACGGCTGGGCGTTCACCGCGGCGGCCGTCGCCTGGCTGATCGCCGCGCTCCGAACACCGAAGCGCGGTACGGGCCCCGCGGCGGACCCCGCGCTGCCGCTCGCACTCGCCGGACTGGGCCTCGCCGTCCTGGCCGTACGGGCGTGCATGCTCGCGCTGTGGGCCGACTCGAACGCCCCCGGCACGCTCATGCTCGGCATCGGCGCTCAGGCGGCCGTGCTCGTGCTCCTGGTGGCGGCCTTGGCCGTGGCCGGCACCCGCGGCCTGGCCGCGCGGACGCGGACCGACTGAAGCGATACGGGCGGAGTGACGTGATGGGGCGTCACCGGCTTTGCGCACTGGTGACGCCCCATCAACTACCTTTTACCTGCGGTTATTTCAGCGAGGGCTCACCATCGATGCGAGCACCGTCCGCCAGTCCTCGCCCGGCTGTCCCCGCAGCGGCGCCGCCAGCCGGTCGGCGCGGTAGCGCCAGCGGTGGTCCAAGTCCTTGTCGGCCTGCGACGCGTAGCGGATCTCACTGCCGCTCCCGAGCAGCCGGGCCAGCTCGGCGGCCAGCTCCGGCCACCCCACGTGGCCGCCCACCGCGTTGGCGACGCCGAGCACCGGCTCGTCGACGCACACCGCAAGGGCGCGGGCCAGGGCCGCGGCGTGCACCCACGGCGCTCCGTACCAGGACGGCACGCCCGGCTGCTTCGGCTTCTGCTTCCGCGTCTGCTTCGGGTCGGGGAGCACCAGCGGCTCTCCGGCCAGGGCCGCCTGGTACAGCGCGCCCGTAGCGCCCCATCGCAGCTGGTCGCGGAGGCGGGGGTGCGCGCCCCAGACGATGGGGGAGCGGACCGCGCTCGCCCCGCCGCGCCCCTCGGTGCCCGCCGCCCGCAGCAGCATCCGCTCGCAGTCGAGCTTCGCCTGCCCGTACGCGCTCAGCGGGCCCTCGCTGGGACCGCCCTCGGCCACCTCGGCGGCCCCGGGCTGCCCGTAGGCGTCCACGCTGCTGACGAAGACGAACGTCCCCGACCGCCAGGAGTCCACCAGGGTCCGCATGGCCGCGACGTCCACCTCGGGCCGGGTGAACGTGCACGCGGCGTGGATGACGCCGGACACGCCCTCCGCCGCGGCCCGCAGGCTGTCCAGATCGGACAGATCGCCCTCGACGACCTCCACCCCGTCGCCGGTCACCTGATGCGCCGACTCGGGTCGGGCCAGGGCGCGAACCGGGCGGCCGCGCGCGGCCAGTTCGCGCAGGACGAACGCGCCGACGCCCCCGGTGCCGCCGGTCACCAGGACCGTGCCCTCACGGGCCCGGCCGCCCCGCCGGGCGGGCGCGGTCGCGGGGGCGGCGGCGCGGCGCTCGGCCTCCCGGCCGTCAAGCAGCGCGGCGAGCGCCCGCGGCGTCCGCTGCTCCATGACGTCGAGCCCGGTCATCGGCAGCTTCAGCCGGCCGCGCAGCCGCTCCGCGAGCTGAACCGCCATCAGGGAATGGCCGCCGAGCACGAAGAAGTCGTCGTCCTCGTGGGGCCGCCCGCCGAGCAGCTCGGCGAACGCGTCGAGCACCGCGCGGGCGCGCGGCCCTTGGGCGGCGTCCGGAACGGCCCGCGGAGGCTCGGCCGGAGCGCCCGGCAGCCGGGAGCGGTCCACCGCGCCGTCGGCGGTGCGCGGCAGCGCGTCGAGCAGCATGACCGCCGCCGGCACCGACGGCGCGTCGAGGCGGCTGCGTACGTACGAGCGCAGTTGCACGGGGGACGCGCCGCCGATGGCGCGCAGCACCGCGTACGCCAAGGGCGGCTGGTCCCCGAGGTCCAGGACCGCGGCCTCGGCCACATCCGGGTGGCCTGCCAGACAGCTCTCGGCCGGATGCCGCCGCTCTCCTGTCGGGGCATCAGGCTGATTGCTCGTCAGGATCTCGCCGGGCAGCAGCGACAAGGCGATGTCGGGTTCGGCCGCCACTGCCTCCAGCAACTGGGCGAAGGAGCGCAGCAGTCGAGCGCCCGATTCCTCGTCGAGAGCCGTGACGCCGTGCTGGAGCAGGCACTTGGGCGCGTCGGTGTCCTCGATGAGGAACGAGAGGTCGAACTTCGCGGTCCCCGGGTCCACCTCGACCGCCTCGGCCTCGGTGCCGGGCAGCCGCAGCGCGGTCGCCTCGCGCACCACGTCGGCCGTGACGCCCACCAGCGGCGCCCCGTCCCGGCCCCGGGCCGCCGCGCCGAGCCGCTCCACGATCAGATCGAAGGGAACGTCCCGCCGGTCCTGCGCCTCCAGCAGCGTGTCCCGCACCCGCCCGAGCAGCGTGTCGAAGCCGGGGTCGCCCGAGGCGTCCACCCGGATGGGCAGCGTGTTGACGCACAGCCCGACGAGCCCGCGCATGGCCGACCCCTCGCGGTGCGTGCTCGCACAGCCGATGACCAGGTCGTTCTCGCCCGTGGCACGGTGCAGGACGGCGAACGCGGCGGTGAGCGCCACGGTGAACAGCGTGGCCCGGTTCCGCTGTCCGATCTCCCGCAGCCCCTCCAGCACGGAGGGCGAGAGCGGAGCCACGTGCGTACGGCCGAGCCGCTCGCGCCGGGCGCGGTCGTCGGAGGGCGGGGGCTGCGAACCGGCGGCAGCCGACCCGGCGGCCGGCCTCGGCAGCGGTACGGGCCGGGCCCCGGCGAGCCGCGCGGTCCAGTGCTCCAGCCCCTCGGCCAGCCTGTCGCCGCCGGACTGCTCCCGGCGTGCGAAGGCGGTGTACCCGGGGGCCGCCGCCAGGGCGGGGGCGCTGCTGTCGAGGGCCGCCGCGTAGAGCGCGGCGAGTTCTGTGGCGATCGTCTCCAGCGAGTCGCCGTCCACGGCGATGTGATGGAGCGTCACCATCACCGTGTGGTCCCGCTGGCCGTGCCGCAGGATGAGCGCGCGCAGGACGGGTCCCGCCGCGAGATCGAACGGGCGGCGCGCCTCCGACAGCAGCAGCTCCCGGCCGTCGTCCTCGACGTCGACCACCGGTACGGGCACCGGGGCCGGGGCGGCGACGTCCTGCCAGGGCTCGCCGTCCCGCTGCCGGTACCGGGTGCGCAGCGCCTCGTGGCGGGCGACGAGCGCGGAGAGCGCCGTGCCGAGGGCGCCGACGTCCAGCGGGCCGCGTACCCGGGTGGCGAACGGCACGCTGTACAGCGCGCCGCCCTGGCCGAGGCGGTCCATCAGCCACATGCGGCGCTGGGCGTACGAGAGCGGCGCGGGCCCGGCGTCCGCCGCGGCGGCCTCGGGGGCGGGGTCCGTATGGTCCGCCGCCCCGCGCGAGCGGGAACGGGAGCGGGCGAGGCGCAGCAGCTCCTCCTGGCGCGTCGCGGAGGTGCGCTCGCGGTCAGTGCCGGTTGCCATCGGTGTCCTCCTCGGGGGTGCGGTGGCCGGACCCGGCCACGTCGGTGTCAGGATCGGCCCCGGCCACGTCGGCCTCGGGGGCGGCTGCGGCTGCGTCGGTGTCGGGAGCGGACCCCGCCACGTCGGTCTCGGGAGCGGGCCCGGCATGCGCGTCGAGCAGCGCCCGTTCGATGAGCGCGGCGTGCCCGGCCACGGTGGGGGCGGCGAAGAACTCGGTGAGGGACAGTTCCACCCCGAGGTCCTCGCGCAGGTCGTCGACCACGGCGAGCGCGAGGAGGGAGTGCCCGCCGAGCGCGAAGAAGTCGACGTCGGCGCCGCTGACCTCGCGCCCGAGGGACTGGGCCCAGGTGTCGGCCACGGCCTGCTGAATCGGCGTCAGGGCGGCGGGCAGAGGCCCGGATTCGGCTGCCGATCGGGCCTCCGCACCCGGGAGTTCCACGAGGGCACGGCGGTCCACCTTGCCGGCGGCGGTGAGGGGCAGCCGCTCCACGACCGTCCACTCGTCCGGCACCAGATGGGCGGGCAGCCGCTCCGCGAGCCGGGCGCGCAGCGTCTCGCCCTTCGGAACCGGCCCCGGGGCGGGGACGACGAACGCGGCCAGCCGCGCGTCGTCCGGCGTCGGGCGGCGCACGGCGACCGCCGCCTCGTCGACCTCCGGCTGCTCCCGCAGCGCGTGCTCGATCTCGCCCGGCTCGATGCGGAACCCGCGGACCTTGACCTGGTCGTCCGCGCGCCCGTGGAAGTCGAGGACGCCGTCGGGGCGGCGCGAGACGAGGTCACCGGTGCGGTAGAGGCGCCCGTGCCGCGGGTGGTCGACGAAGCGCTCCGCCGTCAGCTCGGGCTTGTCGAGGTAGCCCCGCGCCAGCCGGGGGCCGCCGACCCACAGCTCACCGCGCTCCCCGTCCGGCACGGGCTCCCCGGCGCCGTCCAGGACGAGGGCGGTCGCGCCCGCGACCGGCCGGCCGATGGGCGGCGGCGCGTCGCAGTCCGCGTCGGTCACGGTGTGCGCGGTGGCGAAGGTGGTCGTCTCCGTTGGGCCGTAGCCGTTGACCAACTCCAGCCACGGGAAGGCCCGCAGGACCTCGCGGGCGGGCTGGGCGGCCAGCGCCTCGCCGCCGACGACCACCGTGCGCAGCACGCCGAAGAGGCGTGAGCGCCGCGCGGCCAGCTGGTGGAAGAGCGCGGTGGTGAAGAAGGCCACGGTCGCGCCGTGCCGCTCCACGTCCTGCGCCAGCTCCTCCAGTGAGGGACGCTCGGCGGCGCAGACCGCCACCGCCGCCCCGCACGCGAGCGCGATCCACACCTCGAAGGTGGAGGCGTCGAACGTACCGGGGGAGTGGAACAGCACCCGGTCGCGAGGGGTGACCGTGACATACGAGGGGTCGGTCACCAGGTCCGCGATGCCGCGGTGGGTGAGGGCCACGCCCTTGGGCCGGCCGGTCGAGCCCGACGTGAACATCACGCAGGCCGTGGCGTCCGGGTCGTACGGGGCGCGGGCCAGCGGCGCCCGTACCGCGCCCTCGCCGCGCTCCGCGCCGTCGTCGGTCAGGACCAGCGCCCGGTCGGCGGGGACGCCTGCGCGCTCCAGCAGCTTCTTGTCGCCGACCGTCAGCACGGCCTCGGCGTCCGCCAGCATCGCGGCGGTACGCGGCCGGGGGTGGGCCGGGTCCAGCGGCACGCAGGTCGCGCCCGCCCACCAGACGGCGAGCTGGGCGACGACGGTACGCGCGGAGCGCGCCGTGAGCAGCGCGACCGCGTCACCGGGGCGCACCCCGCGGTCGTGCAAGGACGCGGCCAGCCGCGCCGCTCCGGCGACGAGCTGCCCGTACGTCACCGTGGTGTCACCGTCCATGACGGCGAGCGCCGACGGACGGCGCTCCGCCTGGCGGGCCATCAGGGCGGGCAGGCCGCCCGGCTGTTCGGACGCGGTCGACGCGTCGGAGCGGGCGTCGACGGGGGTGTCGGCGAACACGGGGTCTTCCTTTCCGGGATCGGGATCCTTCGAGAGCAAGGGGGTTGACGTCATGTCAGCTCACCGCTTCGGCCGCGAGGCGCTTGTCCACCAGGGCGGCCACCGCGCGCAGATCGGGCTGACGCAGCACCGCCGGGGCGCGCAGCCGTACGCCGACGGCGTCCTGGATCGCGGCCAGCAGCCGGGCGGCGGTCAGCGACTGGCCCCCGGATTCGGTGAAGTTGTCGTCGAGAGTGAGGGCCGGGGCGGCCAGCAGATCCCGGCAGAGCCGCAGCACCAGCACCTCGCTCGCACTGCCGGACAGCTCGTCGGCGTCCATCGCCCCCGTGTCCGTACCGGGCCCCTCCTCCGCCGCCGGCGGCTCGTCGGCGGCGAGCAGCGCGGCCCGGTCCACCTTGCCATTGGCGTCGAGCGGGAACGCGTCCACCAGGTGCACCTCCGCCGGCGCCGCCTGTTCGGGGAGCCACGCCCGTACCCCGCCCAGCAGGTCGCGGGCGAGGGGCGACGCGCCGGGCGCGGGCAGCACGAACGCCGCGAGCCGGGCGTCGCCCGACGCCGAGCGGCGCACGGCCACCACGGCCCGGCGCACCCGCGCGTCGTGCTCGAACGCGGCCTCGACCTCGGCGGGCTCGACGCGCACGCCGCTCACCTTGACCTGGTCGTCGAGGCGGCCGAGGAACTCCAGCTCCCCGTCGGCGCGCATCCGCACCCGGTCGCCGGTGCGGTAGACCCGCTCCACGCCCCGCAGGGCGTCCGGCGCGGCGACGAAGCGCCGCGCGGTCAGCTCCTCGTCCAGGTAGCCCAGTGCCAGGCACTCGCCGCCCACGAGCAGCTCGCCCGCCTCGCCGCGGGGCACGATCGCGCCCCGCTCGTCGGCGACGCAGACGACCGCGCCCGCCACCGGACGCCCGATGGCCGGCGGCTCGTCCGCCGAACCGTCGAGCGGCGCGCCGCGCATGGCGTGCGCGGTGCAGATCACCGTGGCCTCGGCCGGGCCGTACGCGTTGTGGACCGTCGCCGTGACATCGGCTCCCGGACGGCGGCGCAACCGGTCGCCGCCCACATAGATATGACGCACCTTCAGCCCCGCGGGCCAGGGGCGGTCCAGCAGCGGCTCGATCATCGGCGTGGACGACACCGCCACCGTGATCCCCGCCTCCCGCCACCAGTCGGCGAGCGCCCCCGGGTCCCAGCGCACCTCGTCCGGAGCCACGGAGAGAGCCGCGCCGCAGGTCAGGGCGGACCACAGCTCCAGCAAGTGCGGGTCGAAGGCGATGCCGACGTGCAGGCTGTGCCGGTCCCCGGCGGTCAGGCCGGTGCGGGCGCGGTGCCAGCGCAGCAGCGCGCCGAGCGACCGCTGCGCGACGGCGACGGCCTTGGGCGTTCCCGTGGATCCGGAGGTGAGCACCGCGTAGAACGTGCCGTCCGGAGCCGTACGGGCGTCGGCGGCCGGGGGGCGGAAGGCGGCGACGGCCCCGGCGACCGCGTTCACGCCCTCCGTGGGGACGGGCAGCGGCAGGTGCTCCGCCGCGCGGTGGCCCGGCGGCAGCAGTTCGGGAGCGCCGATCACCGACACCACGCGCAGCCCCTCGGCCACGGCGGCGAGCCGCCGCTCGCCCGGTCGCGGCCCCAGCGGCAGGTACACGGCCCCGAGCCGGGCCAGCGCGACGGCGACCGCCACCAGCGCGGCGGACCGGTCCAGGCAGACCGCGACGATGTCGCCGGGGCCCACCCGCCCGCGCAGCGCGTCGGCGACCGCGTCGGCCGCGGCGTCCAACTCGGCGTAGGTCCAGCGGTGTTCGCCGTCCAGGACGGCCGGCGCGTCCGGGGTGTCGCGTACCCAGGTCTCGTACCAGGACAGCACGGTCTCACCGGCCGCGGGGGCCTCGGGCAGCGGGCCGCCGCGCAGCACGCTGGGCGCGGGCACACCGTCCCGGGGGCCGGGTGCTGCCTCGGCCGTCTCAGTGGTGTCGGTGGTCTCGGTCATTTCGACTCCGAAGGCGCGGCCGTCGTGCCGACGGCGGTCAGGGCGCGGGCCTGGTCGGCCAGCACCGGGTTCTGGAACAGCAGCCGCAGGGGCGGCCGGTCGCCGAGGTGCGGCTCCAGCCACGCGGCGAGCCGGGCGGCGAGCAGCGAGTGCCCGCCGATCTGGAAGAAGTGCGATGAGCCCGTGAAGCGTTCGTGGCCGAGCACCTCGCGCCAGCCCTCGGCGAGCAGCGCGACGCCCGGGTCCTCGAAGGCCGCGGGCGCCGGCTCCGGGTCCTCGACCGGCCGGGCCTGCGGCAGGGCGGCGGCGATCCGCGCCAGCCCGACCCGGTCCGGCTTGCCGCCGGACAGCGTCGGCATGGCGTCGAGCCGCACCCAGCGGCCCGGCACCAGCGCGGCGGGCAGCCGCTCGCCGAGCGCGGTGTGCAGCGCCCGCTGGTCCGGCTCGTCCGCCGACTCCAGGAAGCCGACCAGGCGCGGCCCGCCCGCGGCCGCGCGGTCCAGGACGACGGCGCAGGACCGGCCGCCGAGCACGGCCGAGGCCGCGGCCTCGATCTCCTCCAGCTCGATGCGGTAGCCGCGCAGCTTGACCTGGTTGTCACGGCGGCCCAGGAACCGCAGCCGCCCCGCCAGGTCGCGGAAGCCGAGGTCGCCGGTGAGGTAGGCCCGTACCCCGCCGAGCGACTCCAGCGTGACGAAGCGGGCCGCCGTCGCCTCCTCGTTGCCGACATACCCCTGGGCCAGGCCGACGCCGCTGATGGCCAGTTCGCCGACCGCTCCGTCCGGCAGCGGACGCAGCCCGCCGTCCAGCACGTGCACGCGCTCGCCCGGCAGTTCGGCGCCGAGGGGGATCTCCGCGCCGTCCGCCAGATCCTCGGCGGTGATCTCGTGGACGGTGGTGCTGATGGCGGCCTCGGTGACCCCGTACACGTTGAGCACGGCCGCGCCGGTGACCGCGAGCAGCCCGCGCATCGCGTCGGCGGGGATGCGCTCACCGCCGAGCGCGATCAGCCGCGGAGCCCAGCGGCCCTCGCCGAGTGCCGCGCACAACTCCTCGCGCGTGGCCAGGAAGTAACTGGTCGGCAGGTTCGCGACGCTCACCCGGGCGGCGGCCAGCAGCTCGATCAGCTCGGCCCCGGTCGGCACCTCCCGCTCCGGCGCCACCAGGCACGCCCCGGCGTGCAGCGACGGCAGCACCTCTTCCAGCGACACATCGAAGGAGGGCTGGGCGAAGAGCAGCGCACGGTCGCCCGGGGTGATCCCGAACCGCTCGGCCGTGCCCGTCATGTGCCGGACCAGCGCCTCCCGGCCCACCGCGACCGGCTTGGGGACGCCGGTGGAACCGGAGGTGTGGATGATGTACGCCGCGCCCTCCACCACCCGCGCCGCCGCCGCGCGCGGGAAGTCCGCACCGTCCACGAGCGCGACGGGCAGTCCCTCGGCGGGCAGCGTCGCCGCGCCGTCGGCGGTGGTCAGCACCAACGCCGGACCGAGCCGGCCGAGCAGCAACTCCAGCCGCGAAGCGGGGTCGTTGGGCGACAGCGGGCAGTACACCGCACCGGTCCGCAGACACGCGAGCAGGGCGACGACGGAGTCCGTGCCGCGCGGCAGCACCGCCGCGACCGGCTGTCCGGCGGCCACGCCCGCGCCGCGCAGCCGGTCGGCGAGCCGGCCCACCCGCTCGTCGAGATCGCCGTACGTCACCTGCCGCGCGCCGATGAGCAGGGCGGGCAGCGACGGGTCGTTGCGCGCGGCGGGGTCCAGCGCCAGGGCGTCCTCGCCGAGCGCCGCGCACGCGCCCGCTGGTGCCTCCTCGACAGCGGACCCCAGGGAGGCGAGCTTCGCGTCCGGCGTGTCGAGATACGACCGCACCAGGCCCAGGAAGCGCTCCGCGAGCAGCCGCGCCACGTCCTCGCCGAAGAGGTCGGCGTCGTAGTCCCACACCAGCGTCATCCCGGCCGCCCCGTGCCGCGGCCCCACCCCGCGCCGGTCGTCGGGCAGCAGCACCAGGTCGAGGTCGAAGCGCGTGGTGCCGGTGTTGAACCCCTCGAACAGGGACACCTCCAGACCCGGCGTCTCCGTCTCCGGCAGCGCCGCGTCATGGGCGCTGAACATCACGTTGAACAGCGGGTTGTCCGCACCCGAGGTGTGCATGCCCAGCGCGTGGGTCAGCTCCTGCACCGGCACGTCCTGATGCGGCAGGGACCGGATGAGCGTGTCCGTGACCTCGTCCATCGCCTCCTCGGCGCCGGCCTCCGCGTCCAGCCGCAGCCGCAGCGGGATGGTGTTCACGAACATCCCGACGGTCTCCTCGAAGCCCCGCGGCCGGTTGCCCACGGCGGTTCCGACGACCATCTCCGACCGCCCGCTGTGCCGTCGCAGCAGCTCCGCGAAGAGCCCGAGCAGTACCGCGAACGGCGTGTACCCCTGGGTGCGGGCGTGCTCGCGCAGCCGCTCCGCGAGATCCGCGCCGATGGACTGGCGCAACTGCCCGCCCCGGTGGCGGCGCTGCGCGCCGGGCCGGGTGAGCCCCGGCAGCGGCAGGTCGAAGGAGGCGCCGGCCAGCTCGTTCCGCCAGTACGCGAGGGAGCGGGCGCGCTCCTCGCCGCCGGCCGCGGCACGGGCGTGCTCCTCGTACGACCGGACGGGCCGCAATTCCTGGCTCTCGCCCAGCACTCGGGCCCGGTAGACGCCGAAGACGTCGCTCAGGATGATCGCGAACGAGTGCCCGTCGTGCACCAAGTGGTGCTCGACGTGGATCAGCCGGTGGTGGTCGTCGGCCAGCCGCGCCAGCGTCCACCGCAGCAGCGGCGCCTGATAGGTGTCCAGCGGGCGCTCGGCCTCGGCGCGCACCAGCTCCAGGAACGCGGCCTCCGGGTCCGGCTCCCCCGAGAGGTCGACGGTGCGGTAGCGGGGGGCGCATCCGTCGGCGACCCGCTGGCCGGGCACGCCGCCGGGGCCGGCGACGAGCTCCAGCCGCAGGCCGGGGTGGCGGTCGAGGGCCGCGGCGAGGCCGGCGCGCAGCGCGTCCTCGTCGAGCGCGCCCCACAGGTCGAGCGAGGCGGTGAAGTTGTACGCGCGGCTTCCTGGCAGCACCTGCTCGTGCAGCCAGACGATCTCCTGCGAGGAGGAGAGGGTGAACATCGGCAATTCCCAAGGGTTGTCGGGGTTGTCGGGTCCCGGTGCGCAGCGGGCACACCGCGCCGCGCCACGGGTCGCGCGGCGCGGCGGGGAGTGCCCCGCGGCAGGGGGAGGCGTCGAGGCGACGGCCTGTCGGGGCGTCAACTCGATGCGGGAGAGGGGGAGATAAGGGGGCGTCAGGCCATGGGGGCGGGGCGGAGGATCTGGGCGCGCAGCGCGCCCGTCAGCGCGCCGAAGGCGTCCGCGGCGACGTTGTCGTCGAGCACGGAGCGGTCCCAGGCCATCCGTACCAGGAGTTCACGGCTCTGCGAGTGTTCACGGCCCTGTGAGACGGAGACCGCGAACGGCGCGCGTACGGGGCGGCCGTCGACGTACACCTCGCGGCCTGCGACGCCGCCGAGGCGCAGCGTCGGGGTGCGCTGCGCGTCCTCGACGGTCAGCAGTCCGTCGAGCCGCCCCGACCAGGGCGCGCCGGCCGCCCGGGCGGCGCGCACCACCTCGTCGAAGGGGGTGTCCGCGCGGTCGAGGTCGTCCCACCAGGCGGTGGCCGGCGCGGCATGGGCGTCCGGCCCGGCGGCAGCGGCCGTCGCGGGGAAGACGACGGTGTTGAGGAAGCAGCCGAGCACGGGCCGCGCGGCGGCGGGCCGGCCGCCCCACGGGTAGCCGAGCGGGTGCGTTCCCTCGCCGTACAGCGCCTGTGCGGCGGCCGCGCACGCGGCCAGCAGGCCGGGGAAGGGCAGCGGGGCGGCGCCCGCGGTCAGCCGCAGCTCGGCGGCGCCGGAGGGCAGGGCGCCCGGCGGCAGGGATCGGGGCGAGGGGGCGGCCTCGCGTACGGCCCGCAGCCGCTCTCCCCAGTAACCGAGGGCCGCCGGGGCGCCCGCTCGGGACTCGGTTTCGAGCTGGAGGAACACGGCCTCGCGGTAGGCGTCGGCCTCTTGGTCCGCGGCCGCGGGCGGTACGTCGCCGAGGCCGAGTGCGGCGGCGTAGGCGGCGGTCAGCTCCTCGACGACGCGGGAGAGCGACTGTCCGTCGCACGCGGTGTGGTCCAGGGCGATCGCCAGGATCTCGGTGGGCGCGCCCGTTTCATGAGCGGCTCCGGTGTCCGCGGGGACGTCGGCGTCGTGAGCGAGGAAGAGCCGCAGCGGCGACCCCTCCGCCCGCCAGCCGCTCAGCGCGCGGCGCAGCGCGTCGGTCGCGTTCTCGCCGGGCGCGGCCTCGACGCGCACCGCCGGTACGTCGGCGTCCGCGAGCCGCTGTACGGGCGTGCCGCGTACGACCTCGGGCCGGGCGCGCAGCGCGGGGTGGAGCGCGGCCAGGTACCCGGCGGCGGCCCGTAGCCGCGCCAGGTCCACGGTGCCGCGCGGAAAGGCGAAGAAGAGCGGGACGACGTCGGGCCGCCCCTGCGGGTCGAGCGAGCGGACCAGGAGGAACCGCCGCTGCGCGCCGGTTAAGGGGAGCAGGCCGCGGGGGGTGTCCGCGCCGTCGGCTGTCCGCCGGTACCGGGCCAGGTACTGGCCCGTGATGCTGTGGTGCACGGTGTCCTCTCTCTTGTCGTGCTCGTACTCGTGCCGCCGTACGGCGGCCGTTCACCGGAGTGGTCGGGGAGGGGCTGAGGCGAGCGCCCGGGCTCAGCTCACCGAGGCGGTCTCGGCGACGGCGTCGGGGTCCGTACCGGGCTCGTCCGGCTCGGCGACGGGCAGGTCGCGCATCGTCCGCAGCCGGGAGAAGAGCAGGGGCAGCGGGACGGCGAGGAAGCCGATCGCGCACACCCACACCGCGGCCCGCGGCCCGTACGCGCCCGCGACGGCGCCGCCCGCGAGCGCGCCGAGCGGCATGGTGCCCCAGACCAGGAAGCGCATGGTGGCGTTCATCCGGCCCAGCAGCCGGGGCGGGCAGAGCAGTTGCCGGAAGCTGACCTGGGCGACGTTGTAGACGACGGCCCCGAAGAAGACCACCGCGGAGCCCGCCGCGAACAGACCGGCCGCGGCACCGTGCCCGGCCAGCGGCCACAGGAGCGCGAACGGCCCGCTGACCAGGGCGGAGAGCCAGATGATGCGGGCCTGGCCGAGCCCTCGCGCGAGCCGTCCCGCGCAGAGCGCGCCGGCGAGGCCGCCGACGGCCGAGGAGGACAGCATCAGCCCTATGGCGGCGGGCGGCAGGTCGAGGACCCGCACCAGGAACACCGTCTGCACGGACAGCAGCAGGGCGGAGAAGAAGTTGCCGAGCCCGGTGGTGACGACGATGACCCGCAGCAGCGGCTGGCGCAGTACGAAGCCGAGCCCCTCGCCGATCTCGGCGCGCAGCGAGGTGTCCGCGCCCTCGGCGCGCGGCGCGGGCTCCTTGTGGCGGATGGCGAGCAGGAACAGCGCGGAGACGGCGTAGCCGAGCGCGTCGGCGACGATCGCCAGGTGCGCGCCGAGGAGCTGGACCAGGCCGCCGCCGAGGCCGGGCCCCGCCACCTGGGCGGAGGAGCGTACGGTCTCCAGCGCGCCGTTGCCCGCGACGAGCCGGTCCTTGGGCAGGAGCTGCGGCAGATAGCTCTGGTGGGAGACGTCGAAGAAGACCGTGGCGACGCCGGTGATCAGGGCGACGGCGTAGAGCTGAGCCATGGTAAGGAAGCCCGCCACGGCGGCGGCCGGGATGCTGGCCATCGCCACGGCCCGGACGACGTCGGCCCGGATCAGCACGGGGAGTTTGCGCATCCGGTCCACCCAGGCGCCGGCGGGCAGGCCCACGAGGAGGAACGCGGCGGTCTCCGCCGCGGTCAGCAGGGCTACCTGGAAGGCGGGCGCGTCGAGTTCGAGTACGGCGACCAAGGGCAGGGCGACAAGGGTCACTTGCGCGCCGACCTGGCTCGCCGCCGCGCCGGACAGCAGATGCCGGAAGTCCCGGTGCCGAAGCAGTCCGCCCGCCGCGGACTGGTGAGGGGTGCTCATTTGCCAGACATTTGACGATGCGCCCCTTCAGAGTCAAAGCGATCAGGGCGTTTCAGGACAGGTTCATCGGTTCGACGGTGGCTGTAGTGAAAATTTTTAGCTGATAACCGCCAATGGCAGGATGAATTCCGGCCTGCGACCAAGTGGAACCACGCGCTCACTGCCGGGTCCCGCGTCCGGTGACCGAACTTGAGCGCACGATAATCGGACTGGGAACGACTGTCCGAAAACCGAACGCCCGCCTGGGGCCGTACGCAACCCACCGGCCGCCCCGTGCATCCGCGCGCGGCGACGGCCGCCGCACGCCGCGGCGGTCCTGCGTACCGCACGAAAAAGCCGCTGCCGCTGTGAGCCCTAAGGGCTCACAGCGGCAGCGGCGGCCACCTTCGAAGGGCGGCTACTCGACGCGCTGCCGCGACCGGTTCCCCCCGCCCGCCCGGCGCCGTCCCGGCGTCGGCGCGATGAGCAGCGGACGCAGGGCCCCGTTGCGCAGCCGCTCGATCAGCGGCGCCGCGAAGCGGCGCGCGAGCAGCGTGCAGATCGCCCCGACGACGGCCCCGACCACCGCGCCGACCAGCACGTCATGCGGGTAGTGGGCGCCCACGTAGACGCGGGAGAAGCCCATCACCACGGCGACCACGGCGGACAGCGCGCCCAGCCGCTTGTTCACGAGGAACAGCGCGACGGTCACGGCGGCCACGACCGTCGTGTGGTTGCTCGGGAACGCGTAGTCGTTGAGCTCCGGGCACTTCTCGATGAGGAAGTCGTGCGGCAGCGCCCGGCAGGGCCGCGGCTCGGTGAAGACCGTCTTGATCGTGGCATTGGCGAGGTAGGCGATGACCGTGGCCACGGGGGCGGCGAGCGCCGTGGCCATGCCGGCCGCGTCCTGCTTCCGGGCGAGCCACCAGCCCACCAGCATGAAGACGGCGAAGAGCCCGACGCCGATGCTGGTGAAGGTGAGCATGGGCCCGTTCAGCCACCGCGTGTCACGGGCGAAGTCCGTGATGCTCGTGTAGAGACCGCCGTCGATGCCGGCCCCGTCCAGGGCGAGGGACGTCGTGCTGGTGGGCGTCATCGGATACGGGCCTCCGGATCGTTCAGGCGCAGGGGTGCGGTACACCGTCCCCGCTGCGGTGGTCGTGAGCCGCCGTCGTACCGTGGGACCATGGGAAACGCCAGGCGTTTCCCACAAGGCGTACCAGTAGCCGTGAAGCGACCGAGAATACGTGCGTCTACAAGACTGTAGATGATAAATCCGGGCGCTCGCGCCGCCCGCCGGGGCCCCCGGCTCCGATCCGTCGCCCCTGGTAGGGAGAGCCGGCCGCACATGTTCACCCTTCTTCCACCAACCGCCGCGCGGGGCGTGGGAGAACAAGGGCCATGTGTGCAGACGACATCCCCCCGAAGGCCGATCTGACCGAGGCCCAGTGGGCCGCCGAGCGCGGCACGCCCCCCATACCCGAGGCCGCGCCCGACCGGGCGTCCGGCGCGGCCCCCGCCCTGCGGCGGCGTACGCTCCTCGCCTCCGCGGCCGCGGCCGTCGCGGTCGGCGGCCTGGCCTCCAGAACGCCCGCGCGGGCGGCCGCGCCGCAGAAGTTCCCGCTCCCGGCCGGGGTCGGCGCGGACGGCTCGCTCTCGGTGCTCATCACCGGGGACGCGGGCACCGGGAAGGCCGCGCAGTACGCCGTGGCCGCGGCGGCGCGCGAGGTGTGCCGGGCCGAAGGCGTGGCCCTCGCCATCGGCCTCGGCGACAACATCTACGAGAACGGACCGGAGTCGGGCCACGACCCGGAGTTCGCCGACAAGTTCGAGCGGCCCAACACGGGCATCGACGTCCCCTGGCTGATGGTGCTCGGCAACCACGACTGCTCCGGCATCATCCCGGGCAGCGGCGGCAACCCCTCCCGCGGCGACCGCGAGGTGACCTACGCGGCATCGTCGCGGCGCTGGTACATGCCCAGCCGCTACTACTCCGTGCCGCTCCCGGCGGGCGGCTCCGGCCCGCCGCTGGTGGAGTTCTTCGCGCTCGACACCAACCCCGTCGCGTCGACGGTCATGCAGACCGACCCGTACTTCACCTGGGACGGCCCCTACATGCGCGAGCAGCGCGCCTGGCTGGACGGCGCGCTGTCCCGCTCCCGCGCCACCTGGAAGGTGGTCCTCGGCCACCACCCGTATCTGAACAACGGCGTGCACGGCAATGCCGGGGCCTACGACGGCTTCGTGATCGGCGACTACACCAGCGGCGTCCACCTCAAGGAGCTCTACGAGCAGGTGGTGTGCGGCCGGGCCGACCTGATCCTCTCCGGCCACGACCACACCCTCCAGGTCCTGGAGCCGACCGAGCGCAGCCGGGGCACCCGGCAGCTCGTATGCGGCGCGGCGGGCAAGACGGGGGACGGCCGGGCCCACGGCCGTACGCCCGCCCAGTGGCAGGACTTCTCCAGCCACGGATTCATGGTCGCGAAGATCGCGGCCGGGCGGCTGACGGTGAACTCCTACACCGTCGACACCGCCACGGCCCGCGCCCGCCTGGCCCACACCTTCAGCTCCCCGCCGCTGCTCGCCCCGGTCGCCTGACCTCTCGGGCAGGCTTCCGAGAGCTCAGTGCGCGTGCGGCTCGGCCCGGTGCACCGGCCCGTGCGCATCCTCGCAGTGCGCGTGCGCACGGTCCTCGGCCGCCTCCCCGGGCCGGGCCACGGTCAGCACGCGCGCGGGGGCGTGGTCGACCTGGAGGGTCGTGTGGCCGATCTTGTAGTCGTGCCGCAGGACGTGCTCCAGGTCGCGCCGCACCCCGTGGCAGTCGCCCTCCGGGGTGACCAGGACGTGCGCGGAGAGCGCCGGCTGGCCGGAGGTGATCGTCCAGACGTGCAGATCGTGGACCTCGGTCACCGACGGGTTGGCGGCGAGCCGGTCGCCTATGGCGTCGGGGGCGAGGTCCACCGGGGCGGCCTCCAGGAAGATCCGCCCGGACTCGCGGACCAGCCCGTACCCGGCCCGCACCATCAGCGCGACCACGACCAGCGTGACGACGGCGTCGATACGGGCGAACCCGGTGGTCAGCACCACGAGACCGGCGACGGCCGTGGCGATGAAGCCGAACAGGTCGTTGAGAATGTGCTGGTACGCGCCCTCGACGTTGAGCGAGGAGCGGTTGGCCCGCGAGATGCAATAGGCCGCCGCGATGTTCACCACGATCCCGGCCAGCGCCGTGAAGAGCACGAGCGAGCCGTTCACGCTCGGCGGGTCGAACAGCCGGCGCACCGCCTCGTACGTCAGCCACGCGGCGAGGAGCAGCAGGGTGACGCCGTTGAGCTGCGCGGAGAGGATCTCGGCGCGCTTGAGCCCGTAGGTGAAGCCGCCGCGCGCCGGCCGGGCCGCGAGCCGCATGGCGACCAGGGCGAGCACGATCGACGCGGCGTCGGTGAGCATATGGGCCGCGTCGGAGATCAGCGCGAGGGAGCCCGCCGCGATGCCGATCAGGACCTCGACCGCCATATACGCGGTGATCAGGGCGAGCGCGGCGAACAGCCATCGGCGGTCGGCGTCCGCCGACACCCCATGGGAGTGCCCGGCGTGCCCGCCCGGACCGTGGCTGTGATCGTGGCCGTGCTCGATGTGCTCGCTCATCGCTCCTGCGCCTCCCCATCAACGCTGCCGACCCCCGCAGTGAAGCGCACCGCGCGCAGATCGGCAAAGGCTGCACCGGTGACCGTTGTCATCATCGATAACACCGCTCTGACCTGCGGTTATGTGATGCCGGCGGAGGCCGGTAACCGGAATGGCCAACGCCTCCGCGAGCGGGCCCGCGCACCCGGCGGCACCGCCGCACGGGCCCCGCGCAGAGCGCCGAACAGCGGCCCCCGCACCGCGAACGGACGGGCAGTCAGTGCGGAACACGCGGCGCCGGTTGCCCGGTGGGCGACTGGGTAGGGGCGCAAGATGATGATCTAGCCCCTGTCCGCCTCCGTACGGGATGATATGAACACTGGACGACAGAACCCGTCGAACATCAGGCGGGACAAGAGGCAGAACAGCGGCGGCAGCGCCGCCACGGACCGCCTGCTCCGCATCGTGCTGCGCCGCGGCAAGAACTCGCTGAGCGCCGAGGACGTCACGGTCACCGACAAGCCGCAGGTGCGCCGCGCCGTGTCGGCGGCGGCGCTCGGCAACACCATGGAGTGGTTCGACTTCGGGGTCTACGCCTATCTGGCGGGCACGCTGGGCAAGGTGTTCTTCCCGGCCAGCGAGCCGGGCACCCAGGTGGTCTCCACCTTCGCCACCTTCGCCGCGGCCTTCCTGGTCCGGCCGCTCGGCGGGCTGGTCTTCGGGCCGCTCGGCGACCGCATCGGCCGTAAAAGCGTGCTCGCCGCCACCATGATCATGATGGCGATCAGCACCTTCGCCGTCGGCTTCCTGCCCAGCTACGACGCCATCGGCTTCGCCGCGCCGATCCTGCTGCTCGTCTGTCGCCTGGTGCAGGGCTTCTCCACCGGCGGCGAATACGCCGGAGCCACCACCTACATCGCCGAGTACGCGCCGGACAAACGCCGCGGCTTCCTCGGCAGCTGGCTCGACTTCGGCACGTTCGTCGGCTACTCGCTCGGCTCCGGCCTGGTCACCATCCTCACGGCGGTGCTCGGCTCCGACGGCATGACCGACTGGGGCTGGCGGCTGCCGTTCCTGGTGGCCGGGCCGCTCGGACTGATCGGCCTCTATATGAGGCTGCGGCTGGAGGAGACCCCGGCCTTCCAGAAGGAGACGGAACAGGCGGAGGCCGACGCCGAGCACGCCGAGAACGGCGACGGCGACCCGGTCGAGGAGGCCCGCCAGTCCGGCCAGGGGCGGCTGAAGGAGATCTTCACCCGGCACTGGCAGGCCGTGCTGATCTGCATGGGCCTGGTGCTGCTCTACAACGTCACCAACTACATGGTCACCTCGTACCTGCCGACCTTCATGACCGAGACGCTCGGCGAGGACGACCTCACCGCCCAGCTGCTGGTGCTCGGCACCATGATCGTGGTGGTGCTGACCATCACCACCGTGGGCCGCACCTCCGACCGCTGGGGCCGACGGCCCGTCTTCATGGCCGGCAGCATCGCGCTCATCGTGCTCGCCATCCCCGCGGTGGCCCTCATCAAGCAGGGCGGCATCCTCCTGCCCGCGTTCGGCTGCCTGATCCTGGGGCTGCTCCTCGTCTGCTTCGCCGGCACCTCCGCCTCCACGCTCCCCGCGCTCTTCCCCACCCGGCTGCGCTACGGGGCCCTGTCCATCGCCTTCAACATCTCCGTCTCGCTCTTCGGCGGCACGACGCCGCTGTTCGCGTCGGGGCTGGTGCAGGCCACCGGGGACAAGATGGTGCCCGCCTACTACCTGATGGTCGCGGGCGTCATCGGCTTCATCGCCGCCTTCTTCCTGCACGAGACGGCGGGCAAGCCGCTGCGCGGCTCGGGGCCGATGGTGGAGACGCCCGAACAGGCCCAGGCGCTGGTCGCCGACAGCCGCACCGAGGCCGGCCGCCGGGCGCGGGACCTCTGGATCAAGCTCCGCCACCCGTGGGCGCGACGCGAGGGAAAGTAGCCGCTACGGCCCTCACCCCGGCGCCCCGCCCCGCCACGCGCGCAGGTCCGCTTCCAACTGGGCCTGCGCGCGGCCGAGGGCGGGCAGCAGCGCGGCCCGCGTCTCCTCGGCGGTGCACCGGCCCGCGTGGGTGGAGACGTTCAGCGCGGCCACGACGCGGCCGGAGCCGTCGCGCACGGGGACGGCGACGGACCGCAGCCCCTCCTCCAGCTCCTCGTCCACGAGGGCGTGGCCCCCGTCCGCGGCGGCGTCGAGGATACGGGCCAGGGCGCGCGGATCGGTGACGGTGTGCGGAGTGAGCGGGCGCGGTTCGGCCCGTACGAGCCGTGCCGCGCGCTCATCGGCGGGCAGCCCGGCGAGCAGCACCCGGCCCATCGAGGTCGCGTAGGCGGGGAAGCGGGTGCCGACACGGATGTTGACGCTCATGATCCGGTATGTGGGCACGCGCGCGATGTAACGGATGTCGTCGCCGTCCAGCACCGCCATCGAGGCGGACTCGCGCACCCGCGCCGCCAGGGATTCCAGATGGGGCTGGACGACGTCGGTGAAGCCGAGCCCCGACAGCTGGGCGTAGCCCAGTTCCAGAACCCGGGGCAGCGGGCGGAAGAGCCGGTCGCGCGAGGCCGCGTAGCCGAGCCGCTCCAGGCTGAGCAGCGCGCGCCGGGCGGTCGCGCGGGGCAGGCCCGTCGCCTCCGCGACCCGTGCCAGGGACATGCCGCCGGGCCGTTCGCCGAGGGCGCGCAGGACGGCCAGCCCGCGCGCGAGCGACTGGAGGTACTCCGCGCCCAGCTCCGCCTTCGCCGCGCCCAGCTCTTCCCCGGCCGCGCGCGATTCTTCCCCGGCCGCGCGCGGCGCCGGGGGAGCGGCGGCGAGGGGTTTCACGGGCGCCGCCGCCAGCGCCTCGGCCATCAGCGGCAGCCGCTCCCGCAGCCTCGGCAGGACGGCGGCGGCCAGTGAGGCGACCGTGTGCCGACTGGTGTGGCTGACCACGCTCACCGCGCACACGACGCGGCCCGCGGCGTCCGTCACCGGCACGGCGACGGCGATCAGACCGGGTTCGATCAGCCCGTCGTCCGCGGCCCAGCCGCGCTCGGCCGCCTCATCGCGGCGCCGCTCGAAGTCGGCCTCGATGCGCGCCGCGGCTTCTGCGGTCCCTTCCGGGCCGTGCCGGGGCGGTACGGACGGGAAGCCGGCGTCCGCGGGGTCGGTCCGCCGCCGCTCGCGCCATGCCGCGTGTTCCTCGGCGCTCCAGCCGGCGGCGAACAGCGCGCCGGCGGCGCACCGTTCGGCGGGCAGCAGATCACCGATGCGGAAGGCGAGGGACATGGTGCGGCGGCGGGTGTGCTGGGCGACGAACCGCACCCCGTCCCCGTCCGGCACGGCCACGGAGACCGACTCGTCGAACACGTCGGCGAGTTGGGCCGCCGACGTGCCGAGCGCCGCCGGAATGCCACTGGCCGTCAGATAGCCGTCGCCGAGCTCCAGCAGACGCGGCGTCAGCTCGATGTCGCGTCCGGCGGCACGCAGATAGCCGACGCGGACCAGCGTGGCGACGACGCGGTCCACCGTCGAGCGGGCGAGTCCCGTGGCGTGCACGAGATCGCTGGGGCGCAGGCGGTGACCGTCCGGCGCCGACATCGCGCGCAGTACGGCGAGCCCGCGTTCGAGCGGCCCGACGATCGCCGCGTCGGAGGCGGGGCCGGCCGGGCCGGGGGCGTCGGCCGGGGCGGCGGCTGGCGGGTGGGGCACGGAGGGGCTCCTCGGGGACGGGGCTGCTGGGGACGGGGACGGACCGGCCCCGGCCCGCCGGAGATCTTCCCGGCATCTCCTGGCCGGGGCCATTGACACCCGAGAACGCACGGGCAGAGACTCGTCCGCGACCCATTATGAACGAAAGTTCATCAGGCGAACAGCAGTAAGCGAAGGGAACCATGGCCGCGACCCGAACCCTGCGCGACGCCGTAGCGGAACTCATCCACGACGGCGACACCGTCGCCCTCGAAGGGTTCACCCACCTGATCCCGTTCGCCGCCGCGCACGAGATCATCCGGCAGGGCATCACCGACCTCACGCTCGCCCGCATGACCCCCGACGTCATCTACGACCAGCTCATCGGCGCCGGCCTGGTGAAGAAGCTCGTCTTCTCCTGGGGCGGCAACCCCGGCGTCGGCTCGCTGCACCGCTTCCGCGACGCCGTCGAGAACGGCTGGCCGCGCCCGCTGGAACTGGACGAGCACAGCCACGCCGGCATGGCCAACCGCTACGTCGCCGGCGCCTCGAAGCTCCCCTTCGCCGTCCTGCGCGGCTACCGGGGCTCCGACCTCGCGACCCGCACGGACACCGTGTCCACCGTCGTCTGCCCCTTCACCGGCGAGGAACTGGCCGCCGTCGCGGCCCTCAACCCCGACGTCACCGTCATCCACGCCCAGCGCGCCGACCGCGACCACAACGTGCAGCTGTGGGGCGTGCTCGGCGTCCAGAAGGAGGCCGCGCTCGCCGCGCGCCGCGTCCTGGTCACCGTCGAGGAACTGGTCGACGAACTGCCGCCCACGCCCGGCGCCGTCGTGCTGCCCGGCTGGACCGTCGACGCCGTCGTCCCCGCGCCCGGCGGCGCCCACCCCTCCTACGCGAGCGGATACTCCGTCCGCGACAACGCCTTCTACCGGGCCTGGGACCCCATCGCCCGCGACCGTGAGGCGTTCGCGACCTGGCTGACGGAGAACGTGCACAGCGAAGGAGCCCCGGCCCGATGACCGATCAAAACCCTGTCGGGAGGGCGGAGTTCACCAGCGACGAGCTGATGGAGATCAACGCGGCCCGCGCGCTCGCCCGCGCGCGCACCTGCTTCGTCGGCATCGGACTGCCCAGCACCGCCGCCAACCTCGCCCGCCGCACCGTCAACCCCCGCCTTGTGCTGATCTACGAATCCGGCACCATCGGCTCCAAGCCCACCCGGCTGCCGCTGTCCATCGGCGACGGCGAACTGGCCGACACCGCGGACGCCGTCGTCCCCGTGCCCGAGGTGTTCAACTACTGGCTCCAAGGCGGCCGGATCGACGTCGGCTTCCTCGGCGCCGCCCAGGTGGACCGGTTCGCCAACGTCAACACCACCGTCGTCGACCGCGGCCCCGGCAAACCGGAGGCCCGCCTGCCCGGCGCCGGCGGCGCGCCGGAGATCGCCGCCAACTGCGGCGAAGTGCTCCTCGTGCTGCGGCACTCCACCCGCGGCTTCGTCCAGCGGCTCGACTTCGTCACCACCCTCGGCCACGGCTACGGACCCCACGACCGTACGAAGCTCGGCATGCCCGGCCGCGGCCCCGTCGCCGTCATCACCGACCTCGGCATCCTCCGTCCCGACCCGGCCACCTCCGAGCTGACCCTCACCGAACTGCACCCGGGCGTCACCGCCGACCAGGTACGGGCCGCCACCGGCTGGGAGCTGCGGACCGCCGACCCGGTCGGCGTCACCGCGCCGCCGACCGCCGAAGAACTCCGCGAGCTGCGCGCCCTCAAGGCGGCGGGAAGGGACCAGGCGTGAACCACGGGACCTCCCGGCCGCCCACGCAGGCGGAGATCAGCGCCGAGATCGCCGAGCTGCGCGCCGCCTACGCCACGGCGCGTACCGCAGGCGCACCGCCCGCCGACCACCCCGCCCGCGACTATCCCCCCTACCGGTCGAGCCTGCTGCGCCACCCCCGGCAGCCCCTGGTGGCCATAGCCGGCGACCCGGAGACCGTGGAGCTGCACACCCCGGTCTTCGGACCCACCGACATCACCGAGTGCGACGACGATCTGACGGTCCAGCACGCCGGGGAGCCGCTGGGCGAGCGCATCACGGTCTCCGGCAAGCTGCTCGACAGCCGGGGAAGGCCGGTGCGCGGGCAGCTGATCGAGCTCTGGCAGGCCAACGCGGCAGGCCGCTACGCTCACTTGAGGGACCGTCATCCGGCGCCGCTCGACCCCAACTTCACCGGTGCGGGGCGGACGCTGACCGGGGCCGACGGAAGCTACAGCTTCACCACCGTCAAGCCCGGCGCCTACCCGTGGCGCAACCACACGAACGCCTGGCGCCCCGCCCATATCCATTTCTCCGTCTTCGGCACGGCCTTCACCCAGCGCCTGGTCACCCAGATGTACTTTCCCGGCGATCCGCTCTTCGCCCACGACCCGATCCTGCAGTCGGTCACCGACGACGCCGCCCGCGACCGCCTCGTCGCCGTCTACGACCACACGCTCTCCCGGCCGGAGCGGTCGCTCGGCTACCGCTGGGACATCGTTCTCGACGGCCCGTCGGTCATGTGGAACGAGACCGGACACTGAGGGACCGGCGGCGGCCCCGCACCCTTTGGCACCCTCCGACGAGAGGCGAAACGCGGTGAACACCGATCTTATGGGCGAGTACCGCCCCACCCCCTCCCACACCGTCGGCCCCTTCTACGGCTACGCGCTGCCCTTCACCGGCGGCGCGGACGTGGCGCCCGCCGGACGGCCCGACGCGATCACCCTGCACGGCAGCGTCCTGGACGGCGCGGGCGACCCCGTACCGGACGCCCTCGTGGAGACCTGGCAGGCCGGTCCCGACGGAGCCCTCCGCGGCCGGCCCGGCTCCATGCGCCGCGACCTGGCCGGCGGCTTCCCCGGCCGCAACGGCACGGACTTCACGGCGTTCGGCCGGTGCGCCACCGACGCCGACGGCCACTGGGCCGTCCGCACGCTCCCGCCCGGCCCGACCGGCGGCCGCGACGCCCCTTACATCAGCGTGTGCGTCTTCGCCCGCGGCCTGCTCCACCACCTCTTCACGCGCGCCTATCTCACGCCCGAGGCGGCGGACCGGACAATGGGCGGGACCACCGCCCTCGACACCGACCCGCTGCTGGCCTCGCTCACCCCGCGACGGCGGCGCACCCTCCTGGCCGTCGCCGAACCGCACGGCCTGCACCGCTTCGACATCCGCCTGCAAGGCGAGGAAGAGACGGTCTTCCTTGAATTCCGCTGAGAATCCGCCTGGGGATCTGGCTGGGGGTCCGACTGGGGATTCCGGTGGGAATTCCGCCCGGAATTCCGCTGAGACGGCTCACACCGCGGCGGCCCGCGCCCGGACGGCCCACCCGGGCACCGTCGACACGGCCTGCCTGGACGCCGGGCTGCTCGCCCCCGCCCGGGCCGGTTCCGCCGTCGAGGCCGCCACCGGGGACGCCGCGTACCTCGCCGCTCTGCTGGACGCGGAGGCAGCCCTCGTCCGGGCGCAGGCGGCCGTCGGCCAGGCCCCCCAGGAGGCGGCCGACGCTGTCACGGCGGCGGCCCGCGCCGATGCCTTCGACGTACGGGACCTGGCCCTGCGCGCCCGCGACGGCGGCAACCCCGTCATCCCCCTGGTCGCCGACCTCACCGCGGCCGTCGCCCGTACGGACCCCGCGGCGGCGCCGTACGTGCACCGCGGCGCCACCAGCCAGGACATCCTCGACACCGCCCTGATGCTGGTCGCCGCCCGTACCCTGCCGACGATCACCGGCGAACTCGCCTGCGCAGCCGAGTCGTTGGCGGAACTGGCCGCCGCACACCGCTCAACCCCCATGCCCGGCCGCACCCTGACCCAGCACGCCGTGCCCACCGCCTTCGGCCTCAAGGCCGCCGGCTGGCGCGCCCTGATCCTGGACGCCCACGACCGGCTCGCCGCCGTACGGGCCGCGCTGCCCGCCCAACTCGGCGGCGCGGCCGGAACACTGGCCGCGTTCGATGTCTTTGACACCTCTGACACCTTTGACATCTCTGAGACCTTTGATGCCCAGGGCGGCGCGCTGCGGCTGCTCGGCCGGTTCGCCGCCGAGACCGGGCTCGCCGAACCCGACCTGCCCTGGCACACGCTCCGTACGCCGGTCGCCGACCTCGCGGCGGCGCTCGCGTTCTGCGCTGGAGCCCTCGGCAAGCTCGCCGCCGATGTGCTCGTCCTCTCCCGCACCGAGATCGGCGAGGTGGCGGAGGGCGACGGCGGCGGCTCGTCCGCCATGCCGCACAAGACCAACCCGGTGCGGGCCGCGCTCATCGCCGCCGCGGCCCGGCAGGCCCCCGCCCTCGCCGCGATCCTCGTGGCCTCACTCGCCGCCGAGGACGAACGGCCGGCCGGGCCCTGGCACGCGGAGTGGCAGCCCCTGCGCGAACTCCTGCGAATCGCGGGCGGAGCGGCCCGACAGGCCGCCGAACTCACTGCCGGGCTGGCGGTGTTCCCGGAGCGCATGCGCGAAAACCTGGATGCCACCGGCGGTCTGATAGCCAGTGAGCGGATCGCCGCCGCGCTGAGCCCACTGCTCGGCCGCGCCCGTGCCAAGGAACTCCTCACCGCCGCCGCCCGCCGCGCCGCGGCCGAGCGCGTACCGCTGGCGGACGCCCTCGCCGCCGAGGAACCGGGGCTCCTGAAGAAGGTCCCCGAGGACCGGCTCCGGCGACTGGCCGACCCGGCCGGCTACCTCGGCCGCGCCCCGGAACTGACCGACCGCGCCCTTCGACGCCTGCCCAGGACGGACCCATGACCAGCCTTCACCACACCCTCTCCGGCGATCTCTCCCGCGACGGCGACGACAGCGGCAGCAGCGGCGATGACATCAACGAAGACAGTGGCGGCAACGGCTACAGGGGGCTGCCGCTGCTGCTCGGCCCCTCCCTCGGCACCTCGCTCGCCGTCTGGGAACCCCAGTTGCCCGCGCTCACCCCCGGCCGCCCGGTGCTGCGCTGGGACCTGCCCGGCCACGGCGGCTCCGCCGCCGGCCTCGTACCGGGCGACGGCACGGCGACCGTCGCCGACCTCGCGGCGCTCGTCCTGCGCCTCGCCGACGACCGGGGCTGGGACCGCTTCGGCTACGCCGGGATCTCCCTCGGCGGCGCCGTCGGGCTCCACCTCGCCGTCCACCACCCGGACCGCGTCGCCGTGCTCGCCCTCCTGTGCTCCTCCGCCGTCTTCGGCGACGGCGCCGCGTGGCGCGAACGGGCCGCGAGCGTGCGCGCCGAGGGCACCGGGCCGCTGGTCGGGCCGAGCGCCGGGCGCTGGTTCAGCCGCCCCACGACGGCTGAGCGCCCGCCGGGCGCGCGGCTCCTCGACGATCTGCGCAGCGCCGACCCCGCCGGGTACGCGGCCTGCTGCGACGCGCTGGCCGCCTACGACCTCCGTGCCGAACTGCCCCGCGTCACCGCCCCCACCCTGGTCCTCGCCGGCCGCGACGACCAGGCCACGCCGCCCTCCCACGCCCGCGAACTCGCCGACGGCATCCCCGGCGCGTGCCTCCTGGAGATCGCGCACGCCGGTCACCTCGCGGGCGTCGAGCGGCCGCGGACCGTATCGGCGGCGCTACGGGCCCACTTCGCGTCGGCTTCGGACGCGACCGGCCGCGCGGCCCGCGAACGATCGGGGCGGAGCTGATGCGCACCACCGTCGGGATCATCGGCGGCGGGCCCGCGGGGCTGCTGCTCGCCCGGCTGCTGCACCGCGCGGGCATCGACAGCGTCGTCCTGGAGAGCCGCGACCGCGCCTACGCCGAGCACCGCCAGCGGGCCGGAGTCCTCGAACAGGGCACCGTCGACATCCTGCGCGCGTGCGGCGCTGGGGAGCGGATGGACCGTCAGGGGCTGGTCCACCACGGCATCGAGCTCCGCTTCGACCGGCGGGCCCACCGGATCGACTTCCCCTCGCTCACCGGCGGCCGCAGCGTGATGATCTACGCGCAGACCGAGGTGGTGAAGGACCTGATCGCCCTTCAGGTCGCCGACGGGGGGCCGCTGCTCTTCGAGGCGCGGGCGCTGTCCGTCGAGGGGGCCGACACCGGGCGGCCCGTGGTCCGCTTCCTGCGCGGCGGCCGCGAGCAGACGCTGGAGTGCGACTACGTCGTCGGCTGCGACGGGTTCCACGGCGTCGCGCGGGACGCCGTGCCCGACAGCGTGCGACGGATGTACGAGCGGGTCTACCCGTACTCCTGGCTGGGTGTTCTCGCCGATGTGCCGCCCTCCTGCGAGGAGCTGATCTACGCCCACTCGGCGCGCGGCTTCGCGCTGCACAGCATGCGCTCGCCCACCGTCAGCCGGCTCTACCTCCAGGTGCCGAGCGACGACGACGCGGCCGCGTGGCCCGACGAGCGGATCTGGGACGAGCTCGACGCCCGCTTCGCCCTCGATGGGGCATGGCACCTCGAACGGGGCCCGATCACCGCCAAGTCGGTGCTGCCAATGCGCAGTTGGGTCACCGAGCCGATGCGCCACGGGCGGCTGCTGCTGGCCGGCGACGCGGCGCACATCGTGCCGCCCACGGGTGCGAAGGGCCTCAACCTGGCCGTCGGCGACGTCGTCGTCCTCGCCCGCGCGCTGGCCGAGCTGAAGGAGACCGGCTCCACCGCCGCGCTGGACGCCTACTCGGACACCTGTCTGCGCCGGGTGTGGCGGGCCGAGCACTTCTCGTACTTCATGACCACCACCCTGCACACAGAGCCCGAGCAGTCCCCGTTCATCACACGCCTCCAGCTCGCGCAGCTGGACCGCATCGCCTCCTCGACGGCGGCGGCCACCGAACTCGCCCTGAACTACGCCGGGTTGCCCTTCGACTGAAGCAGTGCCTCGGCGGCGGACCGCGCCTGCCGGGCCGGTTCGGGGGAGCCGGAGACGGCGGCGGTGGTGATCGCCCCCTCCGCGAGCAGCGCCAGTTGGCCGGCCAGTTCGGGCGGCGCCCCGGCGTCGGCCGTCAGCTCCGCCAGATAGCGGTGGAACGCGGTCTTGTGCTCGCGGGCCGCGGCGGCGACGGCAGGGGAGACGCCGCCGAGTTCGCCGAAGGCGTTCAAGAACGCGCAGCCGCGGAAACCGGGCTCGGCGAACCAGCCGTGCAGCCAGTCGAATACGGCCAGCACCCGCGGCAGGGGGCCGGTCCGCTCGGACACGTAGGCGGCCAGCGATTCGCGCCACCGGGTGTCGCGCCGCCGCAGATAGGCCTCGACCAGGTCGCTCTTGGAGGGGAACTGCTGGTAGAGGCGCTTGAGCGAGACGCCCGACGCGGACCGGATCTCGTCCATGCCCACCGCCTGCACCCCGCGCCCGTAGAAGAGCTCCTCGGCCGCGTCGAGCAGCCGGTTCCGGGCGATATCGGGATCCACAGCAGACCTGCCTTGTGAGAGAACAATCGTTCTCTCACTGTACCGGCCACAGGGCGGGGGTCGTCGTGGGGGCGGAGTGCGAAGAGGCTGTGAACGATCCTTGTACGGCCGGACGTACGGGAGCGAACGGCCTCCGCCGGGGCCCGCTCGCGGATACCCGGCCGACCTCGAAGGATTGCCGCGAACGGGCCGAAAACGGGAATGAAAGAGAGTACCTAGATCACCCTTTGGTCCGCGAGCCTATGACCGAAAGTAAGTTGACACATTCCGCCTGCGAAGTAACCATCGTCTCGATGTCCGAGACGGGGGCGCATACGGACAGTGGCGAAACATGGCACCACCGCGATGCGCCGGTCATTGCTAGGAGGAGCTATCACGTCATGAACCACTCCGAAACTCCCACCGATGGGATACCGGTCACCTTTGAGAGGCCGGTGCCTACTCTGATCAGTGGCGGTCCGGGGAGCCATGAAGCCGTTGGGGGCGGCCAGAGGCAGCTCTTTGACGCAGCTCTCCATCCATGGAGGCGCACCCCTCGCGGGTCTCACCTTCAAAGGATTCACCAGTCCGTTGGGAACGAATCCACGGCGTGGAGGCTCTGATGGCCTTGTATTTGGCCTCCTCTACGACCGTACCCGTACCGGCCGCCGCCACCGCGGTCGCCACCGTGCAGAGCCCGGCCGCGGCCATGGTCCGCCAGCGCAGCGGCGGCTCCTCGAAACCGGTTCTCACGACGATGGTTCCCATCGATTCCCTGTTGCCCGCCGACTCACCGCGCACCACGGGTGAGGACGACGGGCATATTCAGGTTCTCGCGGAATTGGATGCTCCACTTCCACCCATTATCGTGCACCGCTCGACGATGCGCGTAATCGACGGAATGCACCGGCTCCGCGCAGCCCAGGTAAGCGGCGCGGAGTGCATCGAAGTCCGCTTTTTCGAAGGCACCGAGGACAACGCGTTTGTTCTCGCGGTCAAACTGAATGTCGCCAATGGGCTGCCGCTCTCCCAGAGCGACCGCACCGCGGCCGCCGTCCGTATCCTCGGCAGCCATCCGCAGTGGTCGGACCGGCGCATCGCCGCCGCCACCGGGCTCGTCGCCAGCACCATCGCGTCGATGCGCAAGCGTTCAACCGGTGGCATCGAGCAGTTGAACGCCCGAGTCGGCCGCGATGGGCGGGCCCGCCCGCTCAACTCCGCCGAAGGGCGGCGGCGCGCCAGCCAGGTGATCGCCGACCGCCCGCACGCCTCCCTGCGGGAGATTGCCGACGCGGCCGGGGTCGCCCCCGCCACCGCGAAGGACGTACGGGACCGGCTCCTCCAGGGCCGCGACCCCGTCCCCTCCAGGCTGCGTGAGGCCGAGGCCCAGCAGGAGCCGGCCCCGGCGGAGGCGCCGGCGGCCCGGTCCGGCGCGGACCGTCCCGACGCCCGGCCGGCGGCCGGAACCGCAGCCGCCGGGACCGCGTTGCCGAACATGCGCAAGGACCCGTCGCTGCGGACGGAGGCGGGACGCACGCTCCTGCGGCTGCTGAGCGCCCACTCCATCGGCGAAGAGGAGAAGTGGCGGCGGCTCGTCGACAGCGTGCCCCGGCACCGGGCCGATTCGGTGGCCCGCGCCGCCCGCGCCTGCGCCGAGCAGTGGGTCCGCTTCGCGAAGGAGCTGGAGCTCCGGGGTACCTGAGCGCGACCGGGGCGTCCGTACGTCCCAAGGAGGCCGGTGACGTCGAGGCCGGTGACGCTTCGGCGCCGCCGGCCTCGACGGCGTTCACGGAACCGCGCTCACGGACGCACGTTCACGGAACGGGGCTCATGGGCACGCGTTCGCTGAGCCGCGCCCACGGACGCGCGTTCACGGAACCGCGATCACGGACGTACGCCCACGGAACCGCGCCCACGGACGCGCGTTCGCTGAACCGTCTTCTCGGATGCGCGCCGCGCGGCGAATAGGCCCGCCGGAGAATCACCGGCGAGAACGGTTCGCCGGGGGAATTGCCGACGGCCGTGGTCGGCCATGCGCACGGCCCCCGAACGGCGTTGGCACGCCTACCCCCAGGTGATAGTTTCGCGGCGTAATGCGGAGGGCCGAAAGCGGGGCGGGGGATTCCATCGGCTGTCGCCGATTGCGGCCACCGGGTATATACGCGGAATACCGCGACCGGGAACAGAGCCCACTGGAATTTTTTCGGACGCCCGCGGAAGAGGGAGTTTCGCTGTGACGGACGTGCAGGACTGGAAGCCGCTGGAGATTCGCCCCGAGGACGTCGGGACGCGGCCGGGGGCGGCCGGCCTGGTGGAGTATCTGAAGGGCCATCCGGGATTCGACGCGCTCCTGGTGGAGAACAAGGCAGTGGTGTTCCGGGACTTCGCCGTCCCGGAGGGCGAACTGGAGCCCGTACTCGACCTGCTGCTGCCGAACCGGCTGGCCTATGTGCACGGGAATTCGCCGCGGACCAAGGTGGGGGAGAATGTCTACACCTCCACGGAATATCCGCAGGAACTGACCATTTCCATGCACAACGAGCTGTCCTACAGCGCCCAGTGGCCGTCGCGGCTGCTGTTCTACTGCGCCGTCGCCCCGGGCTCCGGCGGCGCCACCCCCGTCGTCGACGGGGTGAAGTGGCTGGCGTCGCTGGACGACGAGGTGCGGGACGCGTTCGCCCAGGGCGTGCGCTACTCCCAGAACCTGCACGACGGGCTCGGCCTGGGCAAGAGCTGGCAGGACACCTTCGAGACCGGCGACCGGGACACGGTGGAGGCGTTCCTGGCGGGCTCCGCCGCCGAGTGGGAGTGGAAGAGCGACGGCAGCCTGCGGGTGAGCCAGGTCCGCCCGTCCACCACCCGCCACCCGGTGACCGGCGCGGAGGTCTGGTTCAACCAGTCGGACCAGTGGCACCCCGCGGCGCTCGGCGACGAGACCGCGGCCGAACTGGCCGAGCTGCTGCCGGCGGACGAACTGCCGCAGTCGGTGACCTTCGCGGACGGCACCCCCATCCCGGGCGAGTACGCGATCCAGGTACGGGACCGGGGGCTCGAAGCCGCCGTCGACGTGGACTGGCGCCAGGGCGATCTGCTGCTGATCGACAACGTTCTCGTCGGGCACGGGCGGCGGCCCTTCACGGGCGACCGCAAGGTGCTCGTCGCGATGACCGACTGACCGGCCCGGCCGCTCGGCTGCCTGGCTGCCCGGCCCCCTTCCCGTACCCACATGTTGTGAGCTGCCCGCGGGCAGCCGTCGCGAATACAGGAGCAATTCCCATGACGAATCCGTTCGAGGACGCTGAGGGCACCTATCTGGTGCTGGTGAACGACGAGGGGCAGCATTCGCTGTGGCCCGCGTTCGTGGAGGTGCCGGCCGGCTGGACGGTGGCGCTGAAGGAGACGGCGCGTCAGGCGTGCGTGGATTACATCAATGAGCACTGGACGGACATGCGGCCCAAGAGCCTCATAGCGGCCATGGACGGCGAATCCGCCTGACCTGTCCGCCGACGGCGCGCGAAGGCGGCCGACGACCGCGGGGCACGAGCCTCACGGCGCCGGCCGCCTTTCGCGCGCCGGGGCGGTCCGCGCCGAACGCCCCGGCGGCAGCGCGGCCACCTGACGAAAGTGGGGGTCAGGTCCTGTCTAAGGACTCCTGACCACGGACTCACCGGCCCGTAGCGTCCTTGCCACGCACCGCCGGAGAGGACATGGACCACGATGCTCACCCTGCAGGGCCTGACGAAGAGGTACGGCGAGAAGACCGCCGTCGACCAGCTCACGCTGGAGGTCGCGCCCGGTAAGATCACCGGTTTCCTGGGGCCGAACGGCGCCGGGAAATCCACCACGATGCGCATGATCCTCGGCCTGGACCACCCCACCTCCGGCACCGCCCTCATCAAGGGCAAGCGCTACGCGGACCTCTCGCACCCGCTGCGGGAGGTCGGGGCGCTCCTCGACGCCAAGGCGGTGCACCCCCGGCGCACCGCGTACAAGCACCTGCTGGCGATGGCCCGCAGCCACGGCATCGGCGCCAAGCGGGTGGACGAGGTGCTCGGCGTCGCGGGGCTCGGCGAGGTCGCCGGCAAGCGGGCCGGCTCGTTCTCGCTCGGGATGGGGCAGCGGCTGGGCATCGCCGGAGCGCTCCTGGGCGACCCGGAGGTGCTGATGCTCGACGAGCCGGTCAACGGCCTCGACCCGGACGGCGTGCTGTGGATCCGCAACTTCCTGCGCTCGCTGGCCGCCGAGGGCCGCACGGTATTCGTCTCCAGCCACCTGATGAGCGAGATGGAGCTGACCGCCGACCGGCTGATCGTCATCGGCAAGGGCAAGCTCATCGCGGACGCCCCGATGGAGGACATCCTCTCGCGCAGCTCCCGCAACTCCGTCAAGGTGCGCGGCCCCGAGGCCGAGGGCCTGCACATGCTGGCGAACCGGCTGCTGGAGGAGGCCGCCGACGTCACATGGAACTCCTCCAGCGAACTGGTCGTCACCGGCCTGAGCGTCGAGCGAGTGGGCGACCTGGCCCACGAGCGGCACGTACGGCTTCATGAACTGCGGGCAGTGGAAGCCTCCTTGGAGGAGGCGTACATGGAACTGACCGCGGAGAGCGTCGAGTACGGGAAAACGCCGGCCGGACTCGGGGAACGGCAGGCCGCGCACGGAGAGAAGCAACTTGTCCTCTGACCGCCGCACCGTCCGAACCGCCGCCGGCCCGCGCCGGGCCGTCACCGGTCCGCGCTGTCCCTTCACCCTCCACCGAACCGACCAGAGAGACCGCGTCCGATCATGAGCTCGCTGACGACTTCCCCCGCGGCCGCGCCCCGCGCCACACCCCGGCCCTCCGGCGGCGGCCTGCCCGGCGCCGTGGCCGCCGAGTGGACGAAGCTGTGGTCGCTCCGCTCGACCTGGTACTTCCTCCTCGCCGCCGCGGCCGTGATGGCCGTGACGGCCGGGTGCATCGGCACCGTCTCGCACGACGCGACGGCCTCGGTCGCCCGCCCGGCGACGCTGGCGACCGTCTACGGCGTCGAGTTCGTCGTCGCGGCGCTGGCGATGCTGTCCGTCACGGGCGAGTACGCCACCGGCAGCATCACCAACACCCTCCAGTGCGTGCCCAACCGGGCGCGCATGCTGGTGGCCAAGAGCATCACGCTGGGCGGCGTCGCCTTCGGCGCGGGCATCGTGCTGGCCGTGATCGGGGTGGCCACGGGCGGCGTCGCCATGGACGCGGGCACCTTCGAGATGTCCTATGTGGCCGGTCAAGTGCTGGCCATCGCCGTGCATTTGGCGCTGCTGAGCGTGCTGACCATCGGGCTCGCGGCCGTCGTGCGCAGCTCGGCCGGCGCCATCACGGCGCTGTTCCTGCTGCTGCTCATCGTGCCGATGATCCTTCAGTCGATCCCCGCGGACTTCTTCACCGATCTGACGCAGTTCCTGCCGCAGGCGGCTGGCACGCAGTTCATGTCGGACGAGGCCGAGCTGTACGGGCCCGTCGCCGGACTGCTGATCCTCGTCGCCTGGGCCGCCGCGTTCCTGACCGCGGCGACGGTCGTCCTGCGCCGCCGCGACGCCTGAGCGTCGCGGACCCCCGAGCCGGCTGGGCCGGCGCCTTACTCCCCCGGAGGCACCGGCCCAGCCGAACCTCGAAGCGCGAGCTTCGAGGGGCCGCTCAGTCGTCCTCGTCCACCAGGCCCGCCTCGTGGGCGAGGACGGCGGCCTGCACCCTGTTGCGCACCTGGAGCCGGCTGAGTACCGCGCTCATATAGCTCTTCACGGTGCCCTCGACCACGTGCAGCCGCTGGGCGATCTCCGCGTTCGACAGCCCGGCCCCGACGAGCGCGAGGACCTCGCGCTCCCGGCCGGTGAGCACCTCGATCCGGTTCCGGGCCGCCGCTCCGCGCTGCATACGGGCGCAGGCGGAGCCGGAGTCGAGCTCGTCGATGACCCGGTGGGCGATCTTCGGGGAGAGGCAGGCGGCGCCGCCGGCCACGGCCCGTACGCCCGCCGGCAGTTCGCGCGGGTCGCCGGACTTGAGCAGGAAGCCGCTGACGCCCTCGCCGAGCGCACGGGCGATGTACTCGTCCTCGGAGAAGGCGGTCAGCATGACGGCGGCGGTCCCCGGCACGGTCCGCTTGATCTCGGCCGCCGCGGCGAGGCCGCTCATGCCGGGCATCCGGACGTCGAGCAGGACGACGTCCGGACGCTGACCGCGAGCCAGTTCGACGGCCTCCAGGCCGTCCCTCGCCTCCGCCGCGAGCACCTCGATCCCGGGGTCCGTGGAGAGGACGGCTCGAACTCCGGCACGGATCATGGCCTCATCGTCGGCAAGCGGCACTCGAATCACGTGAGCACCGTACGAGTTTCACCGCCGGGCCAGAATCTACGAAAGCAAGAAATGCTCAGACCGTCAGCGGGGGTGTCAGATGCGCGTACTTCCCCCGGTGATAGAGCAATGGCCCCGGTGCGCCGCCGGCGCCGAGTCCACGGACATCCGCCGTGACGATGAGATGGTCCCCGCCGTCGTATTCGGCCTGCAGTTCGCAGTCCACCCACGCGGCGACGCCGGAGAGCAGCGGCATTCCATTGGGGGAGAGATCCCACTCCACGCCGCCGAACTTGTCGCCGCCGGACCGGGCGAAGCCATTGCTCAGCCCCTCCTGGCCGGCCGCGAGGACGTTGACGCAGAAGCGCCCGGCGGCGCTGATGACCGGCCAGGTCGTCGAGGACCGGCTGGGGCAGAGCAGCACCCTCGGCGGCCGCAGCGACAACGAGCTGAACGACTGGCAGGTGAACCCCACCGGGCCGTCCGGGCCGAGGGCCGTCACGACGGTTATGCCCGAACAGAAATGTCCCATTACTGACCGAAACTCCTGAGGGTCGATCCCCTCGGCAGCCACGGCATTGGCGACGGCTTCACGCACTGTCGCTCCTTCCTCCCGTTGAAGGGAAATGATACCGATCGGATTTCCCCCGGACAGAGCTGCCGGGAACCGAATTCCAGCCAACGGACCACAGTCCGCGGCCGTTCCGCCCGCCCCGATTCATACGGGATTCACGCGGCGCACACCGAGCGCGCCGATACTCCACCGAGAGAAACCAAAAGGGAATCGCCATGCCCGACACCCGCAGCACCACGCCCGCCGCCCCCGCCACCCGCACCGCGATACGGCGCCGCCTGCTGATGTGCTCCCCGAGCCACTTCGACGTCACCTACTCCATCAATCCGTGGATGGAGCCCGAGAAGCCGGTCGACGGCGGCCTCGCCCTCGCCCAATGGGAGCGGCTGCGCGACCTCTACCGCGAACTCGGACACACCGTCGACGTCATCGAACCGGTCGGCGGCCTGCCCGACATGGTCTTCGCCGCGAACGGCGCCACCGTCGTCGACGGCCGGGTCCTGGGCGCGCGCTTCCGGCACCTGGAGCGCACCGCCGAGGGGCCCCTCTACCTCTCCTGGCTCCGGGAGCACGGCTTCGGCGAGACGCACTGGCCCGAGCACATCAACGAGGGCGAGGGCGACTACCTCCTCGCCGGCCGCCGGCTCCTGGCCGGCACCGGCTTCCGGACCGACCCCCGCTCCCACGCCGAGGCCCAGGAGTTCTTCGGTCTGCCCGTCACCGGACTGACCCTCGTCGACCCCCGCTACTACCACCTCGACACCGCACTCGCCGTGCTCGGCGACGACGAGATCATGTACTACCCCGCCGCCTTCTCCCCGGGCAGCCGGGCGGCCCTGCGCGAGATGTTCCCGGACGCCCTGCTCGCCACCGACGACGACGCCGCCGTCTTCGGCCTCAACGCCTTCAGCGACGGCCGCCACGTGCTGCTGCCCGAGGCCGCCACCCGCCTCGCCGCCGCGCTGCGCGAGCGCGGCTACGAACCGATCGGCCTGGACCTCTCCGAACTCCTCAAGGCCGGCGGCAGCGTCAAGTGCTGCACGTTGGAGCTGCGCACCGGCTGAGGGGGCGGCCACCTGACGAAGGTCAGGGGTACCCGCTGCCGTTTGTGCAGTGCGCCATCCGGCGTACCGCTCCTACGGTCGTTCCACCAGGGATCAACGTCCCACGGAGGACCGCGAAGCAGGGCAGCGGACGATCGCCGCCGGTACCGAATGCCCATCGAATGGAGATCAGCTCACTCATGCTCTCGACATCCACCGCGTCAGCGGCAACCAGCTCGTACGTCACCTCCATCGCGGACACCACGCAGCAGATACGCGCCGCCCAGCGGCTGCGCTACCAGGTCTTCGGCGAAGAAATGGGCGCCACCCTCCAAACGCCCCTCGCCGGCCACGACATGGACGCCTACGACGAACTCGTCGACCACCTCATCGTCACCGACACGACCACGGACGAGGTGGTGGGCACCTACCGGCTGCTCCCGCCCGGACGCGCCGAACACTCCTACTCGGACAGCGAGTTCGACCTGCGGGCGCTGGACGAGCTGCGCCCCTCCATCGTCGAGGCGGGCCGCTCCTGCGTCCACCCGGACCACCGCACCGGCGCCGTCATCAACCTCATGTGGTCCGCGCTCGCCCGCTACGTCCTGCTCTCCGGCCACCGCTACCTGGCCGGCTGCGCCTCCGTGCCGCTGGCCGACGGCGGGCAGGCCGCCTCCAGCGCCTGGCTGCTCGGCACCGCCAAGCACTCCTCGCCCGCCGAGCTGCGCGTACACCCGCACCGCCCCTGGATGCCCGCCGACCTGGAGGCCGTCCACCCCAGCTACGCCGACCTCCCGCCGCTGCTCCGCGGCTACCTGCGGCTCGGCGCGTGGATGTGCGGCGCGCCCGCCCACGACCCCGAGTTCGACGTCGCCGACTTCTTCGTCCTGCTCGACATGGACCAGCTGAACGACCGCTACCGCCGCTACTTCCTGGGGGAGACCCGATGAACCCATGGGCCGTGGACGCGCGGTGCACCCCCGGCTGCGCCGCGCACGCCGCGCCGCGCGTGCCGATGGCGGAGGCGGTCCGCCGCTACGCCGCCCTGACCTACGAGCTGACCCGCGGCGTGGCCAGGGGCGAGCGGCTCGCCGAGTTCGAGACGCTGCGCGGCCAGGCCCGGGGCGTGCTCGCGGCGCTCGGCGTACGGCTGGAGGCGGCGCCCGACCCGCTGAGCGTCAGCGGACCGAACGGCGTCGGCACGCTCATCGTCGCCAACCATGTCTCCTGGCTCGACATCGTCGCCGTGCTCGCCGTCGAACCGGCGACGCTGCTGGCCAAGCGGGAAGTGGGCGGCTGGCCGCTGATCGGCGCGCTGGCCCGGCGGATCGGCACCCGGTTCATCGACCGCGAGGGGCTGCGGGCGCTGCCGGGCGCGGTCGCGGAGCTGACCGCGACGCTCCGCTCCGGCCGGTCCGTCGTGGTCTTCCCGCAGGCCACCACCTGGTGCTCGACGTCCGGCGGCCGGTTCCGGCGCGCCACCTTCCAGGCGGCGATCGACGCGGGCGCGCCCGTACGGCCGATCACCATCGACTACCGCCAGCACGGCGCGCCCAGCACGGTGGCCGCTTTCCTCGGCGACGAGGACTTCGGCACGTCGCTGCGCAGGGTGGTCAGCGCCGGCGGGCTCAGCGTGCGCGTCACCGCGCATCCGCAGCTCGCCCCGGACGCCGACCGGCGCACCCTGGCCGCCCGTACCCGCTCCGCCGTGTGCGGCACGGAGCTGCCCGCCCATGTTTGAACTGTTCGACCAGCTGGTCGGGCTGTTGCGGTCCTCCCTCGACTCGCCCTGGCTCTGGGTGATCGTCTTCCTGGTGGCCGGCCTCGACGCGCTGCTGCCGTTCATGCCGAGCGAGACGACCGTGGTGATGGTGGCCGTCCTGCTCGGCTCGGACCTGCCGCAGCTCGCGCTGCTCGCCGCCGTCGCGGCGGCGGGCGCGCTCGTCGGCGACTGCCTCAGCCACGGCCTGGGCCGCCTGCTCGGGCCGCGGGCGGTCGCCCGGCTGATGCGCGGCGAGAAGGGCCGGGAGCGCTACGAGTGGGGCCGCTCCATGGTCGCCCGGCACGCCACGACCCTGGTCGTCGCGGCGCGCTTCCTGCCGGGCGGACGGGTGGCCTCCGGGCTGTCCACCGGCAGCCTGGGGTTCCCGCTGCGCCGCTTCATCGCGCTCGACGCGATCGGGGCCGGCCTGTGGGCCGTCAGCAGCACGGCCATCGGCTTCGTCGGCGGGGCGAGCTTCAGCGACGAACCGGTGAAGGGGCTGCTCCTCGCGTTCGCCCTCGCCCTCCTGGTCGTCGGGGCCATCGAGTCGGCCCGCCGCCTCCGGGCGCGCCACGGCGGGCCGGGCGCCGCGCCCCTGCCCGACGCGCGGGCGGTGAGCGGGGGCGGGCCCCGGTCCGCCGCCGGACCCGCGTCCGGGACCGTCGCGGAGAGCGTCGCGAATTCCGACTGAACGACCGCCCGGCGCGTCGAATTCCGGATTCCACGAATCCGGTTGTCCGCGCCGGCACGAATCAGATTGTCCGCGCCGCGCCGGGCCGGACCGCGCCGCGACGATGCGGCAGCCGTACGAGGGCCGGGAATACGGAATCATCCGTCCCGGCCCTCCGGCGTGTCCAGCGCCATCCTTGCGGACCCGCCGTGATTCCGGTAAAGAACCGCGACGCGACAAATACTCTCGACGGCACTCGCGCGCGGCAGCGGAATCGACTGTGACCGTTCAAGGAGACCTTTGACGGTTCTTGATCTAGTGGGTAGCGTCGAACCGCTTTGGTGCGCACCGGCATTGCCGGCACCGACTGCCGAACGCGCGCACCGGAGCGCGGTCCTTGGCTACGCAGTCCTGACGGGGGATGGTGGGCTGGTTGCGTGCGACGCGCTGTCGGCCGGGCGGAAATCGGAGCCCGGCTCACGCGGCCTTCAGCGGATTCCCGGCCATTCGGTGACGACGCCGTTCGGATAAAGTCCGGCCCATCGGCCGGAGGTTCGTAACCGGTTATTTCCGCGTGGGTCAGCACCCTCGTTCTTTCTGTTCGCCCCGAATTCGCAGGGAGCTTTCATGGGGGCAACCATGCCCATGTTCCAGGAGATCACCGAGGCGCAGATGATGCCGCGGCTCGTGCGTCTCGGCCCGAATCTGTACGGAGCCGTCTTCACGCTGATGAAGCTGCTGCCGGCCCGCTACATCCTCCGCCGCGCCATGGAACGCGGCGACCTGGACCGCGACACCGTAATCACGGAGACGACGTCGGGCACCTTCGGCCTCGCCCTGGCGATGCAGGCGGCCCTCATGGAACGGGACCTGATCCTCGTCAGCGACCCGGCCATCGACGCCAACCTCTTCCGCCGCCTCGAAGACCTCGGGGCCCAGGTGGAGATCTGCCTGGAGCCCGCGCCCACCGGCGGCTTCCAGGAGGCCCGGCTGCGCAGACTCGCCGAGATCCGCGCCGAGCGGCCGAACAGCTTCTGCCCCGAGCAGTACACCAACCCCGACAACCCCCGCTCGTACGCGGTCGTCGCCGAGCAGCTGACCCACACGCTCGGGAGCGTCGACTGCGTCGTGGGCCCCGTCGGCTCCGGCGGCTCGATGTGCGGCACCGTCCGCACCCTGCGCGAACAGACCCCGCACACCCGGGCGATCGGCGTCGACACCCACCACAGCGTGCTCTTCGGCCAGCCCGACGGCCCCCGCGCCCTGCGCGGCCTCGGCAACAGCCTGTGGCCCGCCAACCTCGACCACACCGTCTTCGACGACGTCCACTGGTGCACCGCCTCCGAGGCGTACGCGGCCACCCGCCGCCTGCACGCCAAGCACGCCCTCTTCCAGGGGCCGACCAGCGGCGCCGCCTACCTCGCCGCCCAGTGGTGGGCCCGGCGCAACCCCGACTCGCTGTGCGTGGTGATGCTCCCCGACGAGGGCTACCGCTACCAGGCCACCGTCTACGACGACGCCTGGCTCGCCGAGAACGGCCACACCGACGCCGCGCTGCCCGCCGACCCCGTCGAACTCACCCGCGTCGACCAGGCCGAGGAGCGATGGAGCCACCTCGCCTGGCAGCGCAGTCCGTACGGGCGGATACCCGGCTCCGTCGCCATGACCGCGGCCGCCCCGCGCGGCGCCGAGGCGCTCTCATGAGCGGTACGGGCCGGCTCACCGCCACCCTCGGCGCCCGCACCCAGCACGTCGTCTACGGCGACCCCGGGCCCGCCGAGATCCGCCGCGAACTCGGCTTCACCACCACCATCGACCTGGCCCACGTCGTCATGCTGACCGAACGGGACCTGCTGCCCGCCCCGGCCGCCGCGGCCCTCCTCGACCGCATCGGCCGACTGCGCGCCACCGGCTTCGCCGAACTCCTCGACCAGCCAGCGCCCCGCGGCCTCTACCTGATGTACGAGAGCCACCTGGTGGCGGAGCTCGGCGCGGACATCGGCGGCAAACTGCACACCGGCCGCTCCCGCAACGACATCAAGGCCACCATCACCGCGATGCGGCTCCGCACCGAACTGGCCGAACTCCTCGGCCAAGTGCTGCGCCTCCAGGGCGTCCTGCTCTCCCGCGCCCGGGCGTACCGGCACACCGTCATGCCGGTCTACACCCACTTCCAGCCCGCCATGCCCATCACCTACGGCTACTACCTGGCGGGCATCGCGGTCGCCCTCGACCGCGACATCGACGCCCTGCGCCACACCCTGGCCGGCCTCGGCCGCTGCCCGCTGGGCGCGGGCGCCGTCGCCGGCACGGACCTGCCCATCGACCCGGCCCGCACCGCCGGACTCCTCGGCTTCGACGCGCCCCCGCTGCACGCCATGGACGCCGTCGCCAGCCGGGACGGCGTATTGCGGGCGCTGGCCGTCATCAGCGGCGTCGGCGTGACGCTCAGCCGGCTCGCCACCGACCTCCAACTGTGGAGCACCCAGGAGTTCGCGTTCATCGAGTTCCCCGAACGGCTCGTCGGCGGCAGCTCGGCCATGCCCCAGAAACGCAACGCGTTCCTGCTGGAGCACGTCAAAGCCAAGGCGGGCGTCGCGCTCGGAGCCTGGACGGCGGCCGCCGCCACCATGAAGTCCACCCCGTTCACCAACTCCATCGAGGTGGGCACCGAAGCGGTCGGCCCCGCCTGGGGCGCCCTGCACACCGTGACCGAGTCCGTCCTCCTGGCGCAGGTGCTCGTGAGCGGCGCCCGCCCCGCGCCGGAGCGGATGGCCCAGCGCGCCGACGAGGGCTTCGTCACGGCCACCATCCTCGCCAACCGCCTCGTACGGGAAGGCGTGCCGTTCCGGACCGCGCACCACGTCGTCGGCGCCGCCGTGCGCGAGGCCGTCGCGACCGGCGCCACCGCGCTGCGCCTGCCGCCGGACACCCCGGGCGCCGAGCGGGCGTCGCTGCCGCCGCTCGGCGAAGTGGTCGCCGAACACGACCGCGGCGGCGGCCCGGGCATGTTCGACGCGGCCTTCGACACCACCCGCGAACGCCTGGCGGAACACAGCGAATGGCTGCGCGGACACCGGGAGCGCCTCGACGCCGCCCGGCACGAACTCCACACGTCCGCCGCCAAGTTCACCGGTGGGGCGGAACCGGCGGGCGGAACCTACGTGGCAGACCGGAAAGGCACGCGATGAGTGACACCAGCGGCGGACGGCGGTGGTTCGCCTTCCTGGAGAGCAACACCACAGGAACCGGGCGGCAGTTCTGCGCGGCGGCCGCGGCCCGCGGTATGCGCCCGGTGCTGCTCGCCCGCGACCCCGACCGCTATCCGTACGCGGCGGAGGACCGCGTCGAGACCCTCGTGCTCGACACCGGGGACTTCGACGCCGTCCGGGAGGCATGCGAACGGCTCGCGTCCGGGGCCGGACTCGCCGGAGTCGCCTCCAGCTCCGAGTACTTCGTGGCGCCCGCCGCCCGGGTCGCCGCGAAACTGGGGCTGCCCGCCGCCGACGGCGACGCCATCGCCCGCTGCCGCCGCAAGGACGCCCAGCGCGACCTGCTCGCCGCGGCCGGTGTGCCCTCGCCCGACCACCGCTGTGTCGGCGAGATCGCCGAAGCCCTCGACGCGGCACGGGAGATCGGCTACCCGGTGGTGCTCAAACCCGTCAGCGGCTCCGGCTCGGTCGGCGTCAAGCTCTGCCGCGACGAGGAAGAGACGCGGCAGTGGGCGGACCGGCTGCTGTCCCGTACGGGCGACGAACGCGGCACGCCCGTACCGCGCCGACTGCTGGTCGAAGCGGCCGTCGACGGCCCGGAGTTCTCCGTGGAGACCTTCGGTACGGACGTGGTCACCGTGGTCGGCAAGCACATCGGTCCCGAGCCCTACTTCGTGGAGACGGGCCACGACGTGCCCGCGGCCGTCCCCGAGGGCGTGCGGGCCGCGCTCGCCGACACGGCCGTACGGGCGCTCGCCGCCCTCGGACTCGGCTGGGGCGCGGCCCACACCGAACTGCGCTGGTCCGCCTCGGGCCCCGTGGTCATCGAGGTCAACCCGCGGCTCGCCGGCGGCATGATCCCCGCCGCGGTCAAGGCGGCCACCGGCACGGACCTGGTCGACGCGGTCGTCGCCCGTGCCAGTGACGGCTCCCTCCCGGCGCCCGGATCCGCGGCCGGACACGCCGCCGTCCGCTTCCTCATGGCTCCCGGGGCCGGCCGGGTCACGGCCGTCGGCGGGCTGGACGAGGCCGCGGCCGGCCCCGGCGTCGTCCTGGCCCACGCGACCACGGCCGCCGGGAAGACCGTGGGCATCACCCACTCCTTCCTCGACCGCCTCGGCTACGCCGTGGCCACCGGCCGGGACGCCGAGGAGGCCGCGCGGCGCGCGGGTGCGGCCGTACGACAGATCAGGATCGAGATGCGGGCGACGGAATGGGACGAAGGGGGCGGCGGGCAGTGACGGAGAACGCGAGCCAGGGGGTGGCCACCAGCGCCCCCCGGTGGACCGAGCGCCTCGCGCACGGCCACGGGACCGGCGAACACCGCGCCCGGATACCCGGGGAACTGACGGCGGACCTCCGCCGCGCCGCCACACGGCTCGGCACGGACCTCGCCGCCCTGCTGCTCGCCGCGCACGCCCGCGTGCTGGCCACCGTGACGGCGGAACGCGAGCTGAGCATCGGTCAGGTGCGGTCTGCCGGTACGGGTCGGACCGGGCTGCGGCTGACCGTCGCCAACTCCACATGGGCCGAACTGGTGGAGCGGGTAAGGGAGTCGGCGGAGAATCGGGGGACGGGTTCGGGGCCCGCGGCCGAGATCGTCTGCGATCTCGCCGACCTCGAAGACGCTGACTCCGCCGCTTCCGAAGCGGACGCCCGCGACGTTCTGGGTGATGGAGAGCTGCTGCGCGTCGCCTTCGCGCGGGAGGGTGCCGGGCTGTCGCTGCGCGTGCTCTTCGACCGCGCCACGCTGAACGAGGAGTACGCAGCCCGTCTGACGGGCTATCACCTCACCGCGCTGCGGCTTCTCGCCGCGGACCCCGACGCCCCGCACCACCGGCAGAGCCTGCTCTCCCCGGCCGAGACGGAGACCCAGCTCTACGGCCTGTCAGGGCCCCGGACCGGGCCGCCGGAGGGGACGTTCGTGGACGCCTTCGAGGCACAGGTCCGCGGCGGCCCCGACCGGATCGCCGCCGTGCACGGCGCGGACCGGTGGACGTACGGAGAACTCAACGCCCGCGCCAACCGGTACGCGCACGCCCTGCTCGACGCCGGAACGGAGGCCGAGGACGTGGTGGCCGTGGTCATGGACCGCGGCCTCGACTGGATCGCCGCGGCCCTGGGCGTCTTCAAGGCGGGCGGCGTCTACCTGCCCGTACACCCGGACTTCCCGGCGGAGCGGACGGCCGGTCAACTCGACCGCAGCGACTGCCGGTTCGTGCTCGCCGAACCGGCGGCGGAGGAGCGCGTACGGGAGGCCGCGGCCGGGCTCGACCGGCCGCCGCGCATCTTGATCACGTCGCAGGCGTCGCAGGCGTCGCAGGCATCACAGGCAGCACAGGCGGGCCTTCAGGCGGGGGAGGAGAACCCCGGAATCTCCATCGCCTCCGGCCAGGCGGCGTACATCTACTTCACGTCGGGCTCCACCGGCGCTCCCAAGGGCGCGCTCTGCGAGCACGCGGGGCTGCTCAACCACCTCCATATGAAGATCGAGGACATGGGCATGACGGCGGGCGGCGGCGAGGTGAGCGCGCAGACCGCCGCCCCGTTCGTCGACATCTCGCTGTGGCAGTTCGCCGCGCCGCTGCTGGTCGGCGGCAGCGCCCGCGTCGTGGACACCGACACGCTGCTCGACGTCGACCGGTTCCTCGACGAGCTCGTGCGCGGCGCGGTCACCGTCGCCCAGGTCGTCCCCTCCTACCTGGAGGTGCTGCTCGCGCACGTGGAGCGGCACCCGCGACCGCTCGATGGCCTGCGCGCCCTGTCGGTGACCGGCGAGACGCTGCGGCTGGAGTCGGCGCGGCGCTGGTTCCGGGCGTACCCGCACATCAGGCTGGTCAACTCCTATGGGGCCACCGAGGTGTCCGACGACACCATGCACGAGGTCCTGGACCAGGCGCCGGAGGGCGACTCCGTCCCGGTCGGCCGGGCGCTGCGCAACGTCAACGCCTATGTGCTGGACGAGAATCTGGCCCTGGTGCCGCTCGGCTCGCCCGGCGAGATCGCCTTTTCCGGCGTCTGCGTGGGGCGCGGCTACATCAACGACGAGGAGCGGACCCGGCAGGCGTTCGTCCCCGACCCGTTCCGGGCCAACACCCGGATGTACCGCACGGGGGACTTCGGCCGCTGGCTGCCGGAGGGGCGCATCGAGTACCTCGGGCGCCGGGACGAGCAGGTCAAGATCCGGGGCTTCCGCATCGAGATCGGCGAGATCGAGAACCGGCTCCTGGCCATGGCAAGCGTGCGCGACGCCGCCGTGGTCATCGAGGGCGCGGCGGGCGGCCCCCGCAACCTCGTCGCGTTCTTCACCGGCGGCGAGGAACTGTCCGCCGAGCGGCTGCGGGACTTCCTCGCCGGATCGCTGCCCGACTACATGGTGCCCACCTACTTCCACCGCCTGCGGCGGCTGCCGCTGACCGAGAACGGCAAGGTGGACAAGAAGGCGCTGACCCGGCTGGCCGGCACCCTCGGCCACGGCGGCGCGCCCTACGTCGCGCCGCGCACCCCGACCGAGCAGCGCCTGGCCACGCTCTGGGCGGAGGTGCTGAACGCCCCGCTGGAACGCATCGGCAGGGACGACGACTTCTTCGAACTCGGCGGCTCCTCACTGGCCGGGGTGCGGCTCGTGGTCCGCATGGACCGGGAGCTCTCCCTCAAACAGCTCGTCAGATACCCGGTGCTCAGCTCCCTCGCGGCGACCCTCGACGGAACGCACCCCGAGGGCGACACTCCGCCCGCGGACGGCCTGCTCCAGCCGCTGTCCCGGGTGGACGCCGCGCACCACAGCCTGGTCTGTTTCCCCTACGCGGGCGGAAACGCCGTCAACTTCCGTGCGCTGGCCGCCGAGTTGGAGCGTGACGGGATCGCCGTGTACGGGGTGGAGCCGCCCGGCCACGACCTGGTGGGCGACGGCGAGTCGCTGGCCGACGTGGCGGAGGTGGCCCGCCGGGTGCACGCGGAGATCACGGCGCGGATCGGTACGCCCGTACTGCTGTGGGGGCACGGCGAGGGCGCGGCGGCGGCGCTGGAGACGGCGCGGCTGCTGGAGACCGACGGCCGCCGGGCGGAGCGCGTCTTCATCGGTGCGCTGCTGCTGGAGGAGATCGACGACCTGCGGCGCGAGATGCGGACGGTCGCGGACGCCGACAACCGCACCCTCCTCGCGCGGCTGCGCTCCGAGAGCGCCTACGTCGAACTCGACGGGCTCAAGCCGGAGCGCGCCGAGGTGGTGGGCTCGGCCTACCGCCACGACGTGCTGACGGCCAACAGCCACCTCATCACCGTCCGGCAGAACGCCGAGCGGTACGGCATCACGTCCGCGGTGGACGTCGTCGTCGCCCGGGACGACGCGGCGGCCGGCGGGTTCGGCGAGCGGCACGGCGAGTGGAAGCTGGTCGCGGACACCGTGCGGCTGCGCGAACTCGCCCAGGGCGGGCGGTATTTCGTACGGGCGTCCCCGGCGGACAGCGCGGCGCTGGTACGGGCCGCGTGCGAGCGGCCGCGGCGTACCACGGTGTGACGCCGCGTCGGGCCGTGACGTGACATCACGTCAGCCAGAGAGGTGACGCCGCGTCGGACCGCGACGCACTCGGCGTGCCACCGCCCGGACGGTCCCAGCAAGTTCTGTGCAGGCTAAGGGAGATCTTCATGACGATGACGGGGGAAGTCGCGCTCACCGGGGGGCACCGCACGGGCGCCACCGGGATGAGCTCGACGTTCGGGACGTTCGGCGAGCTGCTGCAAGGGGTGCTGCCGGAGGACGACGGGGATTTCCTGGTGACGCTGCCGGTGGCCCGGTGGACGTCGGTCACCTTTCAGACGTACCCGGACAGCGACGGGCTGCACGTATGGCCGCCGCACAAGAAGAAGGCGCTGCGGCTCGTCTCGATGATCATGGACGAGGCCCCCGGCCCCAGCGGCGGCCTGCTGACCATCGACAGCATGCTGCCCGAGGGCAAGGGACTGGCCAGCTCCTCGGCCGACCTGGTGGCCACCGCCCGCGCCGTGGGCAACGCCCTCGACCTGCCGATGCCGCCGCGCCGCATCGAGCGGTACCTGGCCCGTATCGAGCCCACCGACGGCGTGCTCTACCCCGCCGTCGTCGCCTTCCACCACCGCAGCGTGCGGCTGCGGGCGCGGCTGGGCTCGCTGCCGTCGATGGCCGTGGTGAGCATCGACGAGGGCGGCGCGGTGGACACGGTCGACTTCAACCGGATACCCAAGCCCTTCACCGCCGCGGACAAGCGGGAGTACGCCCGGCTCCTGGAGCGGCTCACCGGCGCGGTGGCGCGCCGCGACCTCGCCGAGGTGGGCGCGGTCGCCACACGCAGCGCGCGGATGAACCAGGCGCTGCGCCACAAGAAGTCGCTCGACGCGATGATCGCCGTCTGCGAGGAGATGGGCGGGCTGGGCGTGGTGGTCGGCCACAGCGGAACGACGCTCGGCATCCTCCTGGACACCGCCGACCCGGCGTGCGTGGGCCGGCTGGCCGCGGCGGCGCAGGCGTGCGAGGAGCTGGCGGGAAACGTCACGGTGTACCGCACGCTGAGCTTTCACTAACTTCCGGGACCTTCGTGTCCGGCCGGGACCGGCCGGGGGGCGGCGTGCCGGGCGTCCGGGCCCGGCGTGCGGGGTATGAGCCATGTGGCTCTCCGGGAGGGCCGGTTCGCCGACCGGTCAGTGTCTCCGGGGGGTAAGAGATGTGCGGAGACGTGTAAAGACGCACGGATCCGTCTAAAGACACGCGGAGACGTGCGGCCACGTGCGGAGTCGTGCAGAGATGCCGAGAGGTGCCCATGCCCATCAGGCGGTCAGCCATCTACCTCGGCACTCTCGTCCTCGGCGCGTGGGCCCTGTCGTGCCCGTCGGTGTCGGCGGCCGGGGCGGGCGAGTCCGGGCCCGCGCGCGGAGACCGGACGCCCGCGACGGAACTCGGGGCGGACGCGGCGTGCCAGGTGCCGTCCGTCCATGACGCGGAGGTCATCAGGGTCGTCCACCGGGTCGGCGGCGACCTGGGCGTCGGCGACAAGGTGCTGCTCGCCGGGTTCGAGGCCGGCTGGGTCGAGTCGCACATGAACAACCTCGCGTGCGGCGACCGCGACTCCGTCGGCGTCTTCCAGCAGCGCCCGAGCCAGGGCTGGGGCACGCCCGAACAGTGCATGGACGTCGCGTACGCCGCGAACTCGTTCTTCACCCGAGCGGTCACCGTCGACCGCGGCCACCCGGCCTGGACCGCCGGCCAGGTCGCCCAGGAGGTCCAGCGGTCCGCGTACCCCGACCGGTACGACGAGGCGGAGGCCAAGGCCCGCGCGCTCCTCGAAGAGGCGGGCGAGACGGGTTAGCGGGGAAGGGGCGGGCGGGTGACGGCCCGAAGGGCTGACCCCCGGTCGGAGCACTCCGCCGCCCCGCCGCACCTCTGGTCAGAGCGTCACCCGCCGTACGCACAGCGCCCGCCCGGCCGCCTGCTCCCCGCGCCCCGCCGAGAGGCGGAGCGCCGCGAATGCCCGAACCATGGGTAGGAGCCCGCGAAACCGAGCAGGAGACAGATCATGACGCGACCCAGGATCCTCATCGTCGGCGGCGGCTTCGCCGGAGTCGAGTGCGCCCGCAGGCTGGAGCGCACCTTGGCCCCTGGAGAGGCGGAGATCGCCCTTGTAGCACCCTTCAGCTATCAGCTCTATCTGCCCCTGCTGCCCCAAGTGGCCTCCGGGGTGCTCACCCCGCAGTCGGTCGCGGTCTCCCTGCGGCGCGGGCTGCGGCGCACCCGGATCATCCCCGGCGGCGCGATCGGCGTGGACGGCACGGCCAAGGTCTGCGTCATCAGGAAGATCACCGACGAGGTCGTCGACGAGTCCTACGACTACATCGTGCTCGCCCCCGGCTCCGTCACCCGGACCTTCGACATCCCGGGCCTGAAGGAGTACGGGCGCGGCATGAAGACCCTCGCCGAGGCCGCGTACATCCGCGACCACGTCATCGCCCAGCTCGACCTCGCCGACGCGGCCACCGACGAGGCCGAGCGCGTCTCGCGGCTCCAGTTCATCGTGGTCGGCGGCGGCTACGCGGGCACCGAGACCGCCGCCTGCCTCCAGCGCATCACCACCGCGGCGGCCACCCGCTACCCCCGACTGGACCCGAAGCTCATCAAGTGGCACCTCGTGGACGTCGCGCCCAAGCTGATGCCCGAGCTCGGCGACAAGCTCGGCGCCGACGCCATGAAGGTGCTCCAGCGCCGCGGCATCGAGATCTCCCTCGGCGTCTCCGTCGCCGAGGCCGGGCCGGAGACGGTCACCCTCACCGATGGCCGCGAACTGCCCTGCCGCACCCTGATCTGGACCGCGGGCGTCGCCGCCAGCCCGCTCGTCGCCACCCTCGACGCGGAGACCGTACGCGGCCGGCTCGCCGTCACCGACCGCATGACGCTGCCCGGTTTCGACGGCGTCTTCGCCCTCGGCGACGCCGCCGCCGTGCCCGACGTCCACACGGGTGACGGGGCCATCTGCCCGCCCACCGCCCAGCACGCCCAGCGCCAGGGCAAGGCGGTCGCCGACAACCTCACCGCCACCCTGCGCGGCGCCCCGCTGCGCCCGTACGTCCACAAGGACCTCGGCCTGGTCGTCGACCTCGGCGGCAAGGACGCCGTCTCCAAGCCGCTGGGCGTGGAGCTCAAGGGCATCTCCGCGCAGGCCGTGGCCCGCGGCTACCACCTGATGGCGCTGCGCACCAACGTCGCCAAGATCCGCACGGTGACCAACTGGCTGCTGAACGCCGCCGCCGGCGACGATTTCGTCCGCACCGGCTTCCAGCTCCGGCGCCCCGCGGCCCTGCGCGACTTCGAGTACACCGACTCCTACCTGACCCCCGATCAAGTGCGGGAGCACACCAAGGCCATGTCCGCGCGTCACTGAAAGGGCGACGGGCGCCGCGCCCATGGCGTGCCGGGCCGGGCCTACGGGCCGCCGCGCGATCGGCCCGTAGGCGTACGACCGGCCCGTACGCGGGCGACCGGTCCGTATGCCCAGCCCGGCCGGTATGCCCGACCGGGTCCGTACGCCTGACCGGCCCGTACGTCCGACCGGTCCCGTGCCAACAGCTCTCGCGTCGAAAATGCAGGCAAATGGTGACAGAGTGGCCTCATGGTTGATCGGGGAGCGACGCCGGCCGCCGTATCGCTGCCGGGCGACTGGCCCGCGCACCCGGACCTGACGCTGGCCCTCAACCGCATGGGCACCTTCGACTGGGACCTGGACAGCGGGCTCATGCACCTGGACGCCGCCGCCCTCGCCGTCTTCGACCTCACCCCGGAGGAGTACGACGGCAATCCGGAAACCCTCTTCGACCGGGTCCAGCTCACCGAGTCCGCTCGGCTCGACGGGCTCGTGGCGCGGGCCCTGAAATCCGGCGGCGCCTCCTACGGGGCGTACTTCCGCGTCCGGCGCCGCGACGACACCCCCAGATGGGCCCACATCCAGGGCCACATCCGCCGCGACCAGCAGGGCCGCCCGCACCGCATCCTCGGCGTCTTCCGCGACGCGACCGCCGAACTCGCCCATTCGGTGGAACGCCGCGAGGCTCCCGCCGGCAGCCGCCACCAGAGCGCCGTCGTCGAACGGACCACCGCCGCCCTCGCGCACGCCAGAACCGTGCAGGACGTCATCGACGTCCTCAGCGACTCACCTGGCCTGGAGCGCCTCGGCGCCGACAGCCTCGTCGTCGGCCTCATCGAAGGCGGCCGCATCCACCTCGTCGCCGAAGGCCCCACCGACTCCTTCGTACCCGGCACCCGCTACACCCGGATCGACGACAACTACCCCATGAGCGAAGTGGTACGGACCCTCGCGCCCCGCTTCATCGACTCCCGCGAGGACTTCGCCGCCTCCTACCCCGAGCTCTGGGAGCACATCGACGCGCTCGAACTCTCGGCCGCCGCCTATCTGCCGCTGATCGCCCAGGCCCGCCCCATCGGCGCCCTCGGCCTCCTCTACCGCGACAAACAGGGCTTCACCCAGGAGGAGCGCTCCCTCCTCGTCGCCCTCGGCAGCAGCATCGCGCAGAGCCTGGCCCGCGCCATGCTCTTCGACCAGGAGCACGACCTCGCCGAGGGCCTCCAGCAGGCGATGCTGCCGCGCCGCATCCCCTCCGTCGCCGGCGCGGACCTCGCGGTGCGCTACCGCTCCGCGCGGCTCGGCCGGGACATCGGCGGCGACTGGTACGACATCATCCAACTGCCCGGCGGCCGCGTCGGCGCGGTCATCGGCGACGTACAGGGCCACGACACCCACGCCGCCGCCGTCATGGGCCAGCTCCGCATCGTCCTGCGGGCGTACGCCTCCGAGGGCCACGCGCCCGCCACCGTCATGGCCCGCGCCTCCCTCTTCCTGCACGAACTCGACACCGACCGCTTCGCCACCTGCACCTACGCCGAGGCCGACCTGGCCACCGGGGCGCTGCGGCTCGTACGGGCCGGGCACATCGACCCGCTGCTGCGGCACACCGACGGCACCTGCCGCCGGCTGCCCTTCCCGGGCGGGCTGCCGCTCGGCCTGTCCGCCCAGTTCGGCCGGCTGGACTACCCCGTCACGGCCATCGAGCTGGACCCGGGGGAGACCCTCCTGATGTGCACCGACGGCCTCGTCGAACAGCCCGGCGCGGATCTGGACGACGGATTCCAGTGGCTGACCGACGTCGTCCGCGACGGCCCGCACGACCTCCAGGAACTCGCCGACCAGCTGTGCGAGCGAGTCGACGAGCGGGCCGGCGAGGACGACCTGGCCGTCCTGCTGATGCGCCGGACGGGCACCGCCGCGCACGGCGGCGGGCGGCTCCAGCAGCACATCGCCGCCGCCGACCCGGAGGCCCTGGCCGCGGCCCGGCACATGATCCGCGCGGCGGTACGGGCGTGGGGCGCGCGCGAGCGCGCGGACGACATCGAACTCGTCGCCGACGAGCTGATCACCAACGCCCTGCTGCACACCGACGGGGCCGCCGTCGTGACCGCCCGGATGCTCCCCGGCACCGACGGCGAACGGCGGCTGCGCGTCGAGGTGGAGGACCGGTCCAGCGCCATGCCGCGGCGGCGGGAGCCCGGCGAGGCGGGGGTCTCGGGGCGCGGCCTGCTGCTCGTCGACGGGCTGGCCGACGTCTGGGGCGTGGAGTCGCGGGGCGCCGGCAAATGCGTGTGGTGCGAGTTCACCTGCCCTGAACGCGGCTGCTGAATTCCTGCCCCCGGCGTACCGGGCGCAGCACAATGGGTGCCGGAGCCAAGGCCGTCACCGCCGCGCGTACCGTGCCGCACCCCCAGGAGGACCCGGCCATGAACGAGCCGACCCGCCGATCCGACCCGACCGCCCCCACCGCCCCGCACCCCCGCGCCGTGGTCCTCGGCACCGGCCTCGCCGGGCTGCTGACCGCCGCCGTCCTCGCCGGAGACGGCGTGTCGGTCACCCTCGTCGACCGGGACCGGATGCCATCAACGCCCGCTGCCCGCAAGGGACTTCCGCAGGCGCGCCACGCCCATCTGCTGTGGTCGGGCGGCGCCCGCGTCATCGAGTCCCTGCTGCCCGGCACCACCGACCGGTGGATCGCGGCCGGCGCCCGCCGTATCTCCCTGCCGACCGGCCTCGTCGCCCTGTCGGCCAAGGGGTGGCTGCCCCGCTGGCCCGAGATGCAGTACCTGATGGCCTGCACCCGGGACCTGCTCGACTGGGTCGTACGGGAGCAGGTGCTCGCCCGGCCGGGCATCACCCTCCGCGACGGCGCCGACGTCCTCGGACTCGACGGCGACGCCCGGCGCGTCACCGGCGTCCGGTTCCACGACACGGCCGCCGCGGGCGGCGTGGCGCACCTGGCCGCCGACCTCGTCGTCGACGCCACCGGGCGCGGCTCCCAAGCGCCCCGCTGGCTGACCGAACTCGGCCTGCCCGCCGTCCGGGAGGAGCGCGTCGACTCCGGACTCGCCTACGTCACCCGGATCTTCCGCGCCCCGCCGGGCGCCGAGAACTTCCCCGTCGTCAGCGTGCAGCCCAAGGCCGGACTGGACCGCCCGGCCCAGGGCGCGACCCTCGTCCCCATCGAGGATGGCCGCTGGCTGATCACCGCCTCCGGCACGCGCGGCGGCGAACCGCCCACGGAGGCCGACGGGTTCGAGGGATTCTGCCGCCGGCTCGACCATCCCGTGCTCGCCGACCTCATCGCCCAAGTCCAGCCGCTCACCGACGTGTTCGTCTCCCACAGCACCGTCAACCGGCGCCGCCGCTTCGAGCGGCTGCCGCGGTGGCCCGCCGGGTTCGTCGCCGCCGGCGACTCCGTGGCCACCTTCAACCCCGTATACGGCCAGGGCATGTCGGTGGCCGCCCTCGGGGCCGACGCGCTCCGCCGTGAGCTGCGCCGCGGCGGCCTCGGCGACCCGGGCCTCGCCCGGCGCGCGCAGCGCGCTCTGGCCCGTACCGCCGACAGCGCGTGGGACCTGGCCACCGGGCAGGACATCCGCTACCCCGGCGCGATCGGCGACCAGCCGCCGGTCGCGGCGCGGCTGCTGCGCGGCTACTTCGACCGGCTGATGCGGTCCGCCACCGGCCGGCCCGACGTGGCCCGGGCCATGATCGACGTGATGACGCTGTCCGCGCCCGTCGACGCCCTGCTGCGGCCCGCGGTCGCGCTCTCCGTGCTGCGCGGGCCGGGCAGCGCACCGCTGCCCGGCCCGCCGTTCACGGAGGCGGAGCGGAACCTGTGCCGGGCGCCGCGGTGACGCGGCTGTGGGCGGAGGCCCCGCGCAAGCCGACGCGGCGCGCTGCGGGCGGTAACGGCTTCCTGACGCGGCAGCCGCCGCCTCGCGCATGACGCACGCGGGGCCGCCCTGGACGCACCCGCTCCGTCCAGGGCGGCGAAGACCCGTCGGAATCGGCTCAGACGTCCGCCGACGTGTCGATGATCTGCCGGATCGCCGCGCCGCTCGCCAGTTCTTCCAGCGCCGTGTTCAGCCCGCTCAGCGGCAGCGTCCCGGTGTGCATCTGCTCCACCGGCATCTGCCCGGCCCGCCACAGGCCGAGATAGCGCGGGATGTCCCGGCGTGGCAGCGGGAGCTTGCGGGCGGCCTTGACGCTACGGTCGACAGCGCGCTACGCGGCGCCGCCCCTGATGGAACGGGTGCGCCCGCCGAGACCATCGGCCTAGCGGGCGCCCGTACGGTCGGCCCGGCCGACGCATCCCCGTCGGAATCGGCTCAGACGTCCGCCGACGTGTCGATGATCTGCCGGATCGCCGCGCCGCTCGCCAGCTCCTCCAGCGCCGTGTTCAGCCCGCTCAGCGGCAGCGTGCCGGTGTGCATCTGCTCCACCGGCATCAGCCCGGCCCGCCACAGGCCGAGATAACGGGGGATATCCCGGCGCGGCACCGCGTCGCCCATGTACGAGCCGACGAGCGACTTGCCCTCGCCGGCGAACGCCAGCGCCGGGACCTCAAGTTTCCGGCCCGGCGCGGGCAGCCCCACCGAGACGACGGTTCCGCCGCGGGCCACCGACTCCAGGCACCCCGCCATCACCTGCGGGCTGCCGACCGCCTCCACGGCGAACTCGGCGCCGCCGCCCATCACATCGGCCACGGCCGACGCGTCCTCGGGCGCGAACACATGGCTCGCGCCGAGCCGCAGCGCCAGTTCCCGCTTGGCGGGTACGGGGTCGACGGCGACGATGGGCCAGGCGCCGGCGGCGCGGGCGCCGAGTACGGCGGAGAGCCCCACCCCGCCCAGGCCGTGCACCGCCACCGACTGACCGGGCCGCACCGCGGCGGTGTTGATGACCGCGCCCGCCCCGGTCAGCACGGCGCAGCCGAACATGGACGCCACGGAGAACGGCACGTCCTTGGGGATTCTGACCACGGACTCCTGGGCGACGACCGCGTACCGCGCGAACGCCGAGACCCCGAGCTGATGGTGGATCACCTCACCGCTTGCGCCGCGCAGCAGGGACGGGCCGTGCAGCAGCCCGCCCGAACCGTTGGCCTCCGCCGCCGCGGCGCACAGCGCCGGACGCCCCTCGCCGCACCGCACGCACCGCCCGCAGCTGGGCACGAAGACCAGCGCCACATGGTCGCCCGCCTCGACGTCGCGCACCCCCGGCCCGGCCTCCTCGACCACCCCGACCGCCTCGTGCCCCAGCACCATCGGCAGCGGCCGTACCCGGTCGCCGTTGACGACCGACAGGTCGGAGTGGCACAGGCTCGCCGCGGCGATCCGCACCAGCACCTCGCCCTCGCGGGGGTCGCCCAGCTCGACCTCCTCGATCTCCACCGGCCGGGTGGTCCCGTACGGCCGCTCGGTGGACGTGGCGCGGAGTACCGCGGCGGGCATCCTCATACGGCGGCCTCCCCGCACGGCGCGACCTGCACGACCTCGCGGTGCTCCAGCAGCGGGACCACCTTGCCGAGGACGATGGACTGGAAGTGCTCGCTGGCGCAGTGCGCGGTGAAGTCCGCCTCGGCGTCGTACTCCTCGTAGAGCACGATCGTCCGGTCGTCCGCCGTGCCCTGGTGGACGCGGTACCCGCGGCACCCCCTCTCGCCCAGCGAGGCCCGCGCCATCTCGGCGAGATGGGCGAGCACCTCGTCCTGCGCGCCGGGCGCGGTGCGGTAGCGGGCGATGACGACATGACTCACGGTGTTCTTCTCCTGACGAGGGGGGCGGCGTGCGCCGGGACCGGCGGGAGCTGGTCCCGGCGCAGCTGCCACAGGCGGGGGTCGGAGGTGGCCACGGCGCTGGCGCCCAGCGCGATGGCCACGGCCGCGTCCTGGGCGGTCTCGATGAATCCGGCGGCGACGAACGGCGTCATCGCCGTCTGGGACTCCTGGCTCATGTGCGCGACGATCGGCGCCGGCATCAGCTCGACGAGATCGGGCACGCCGCGGGCGACCGCGTCCAGGCTCCGGCGCAGATTGGAACGGTCGGTGACGAAGACCTTCTGCATGGTGAGGAGCCCGAGCGGGCGGCCCTTCTCGACCAGCGAGAGCCGGGTGGAGACCACCCCGCTCGCGCCCATGTGCTTGAGGAACTCCAGTGCGCCCCGGTCCTGCGCGAGGCCCGGACTGCTGTCCACGTTGACGAAGACGGTCTTGCCGGACTTGCGCAGGGCCGGGACGATCTGCGGCAGCTGGCCCACTGACATCGACGCGAGAATGCACACCGACGCCGGCGCCTCGGCGAACTGCCGCAGCAGCTGCGGCCCCACGACCGACGCGATGACCGGCACCTCGGCGAGGGCCGCCGAGAGCCGGGGTTCGAGCACGGCCCGAGGCCGGTGGCTGGGGTTCATGACCTACCTGGTTGCGGGATGGGGGAGCTTCAGCTCAGCGGAGCGGTGCCGAAGCCGCTGGGAAGTCCCAGCTTGCCAGGGTTGAGGATGCCCTTCGGGTCGAGGGCCTCCTTCACGGCGACGAAGGTCGCGAAGCCCGCGCCGAGCGCGTCGCCGAGGTACGGGCCGCGCAGCAGTCCGCAGCCGTGGTGGTGGCTGAGCGCCGCGCCGTGCCGGATGAGGACGGCGTTGGCCGCGTCCCACACGGCGCGGTACCACTGGCGGCGCTCGGCGCGCTCCACGTCGCCGCGCAGCGAGAAGTAGACGCAGGCGCCGTCGGTGTAGGCGTGCGACTGGTGGGCGGAGGCCGCGAGGGTGCCGGGCACCGACTGGATGGCGGCCACCACCTCGTCGTAGATCACCGGCAGGTCGGCCCAGGACGCGGCCATCTCCAGGGTGTCGGCGACGAAGCCGGGGCCGGGCTTGAAGCCGTCCGAGGACTTGCCGGTCAGCATCCGGTCGTGCAGCCAGCGCTCGAAGACCCGCTCGCTGTCCAGCTCCGGCCCGTACTCCTTGCAGACCTCCTCGCACACCTTCAGCGTGGCGTCGACCAGCGTCGGGTCGCCCTCGTCCGCGATGAGCAGCAGGTTGGTCTCGGGGTGCTCGAAGTGGACGCCGCTCTCCAGCTTGTCGTACAGCCGCAGCGCCGCGGGGGTCGCGCCGCGCTGAAGGATGCGGCGGCACGCCTCCAGGCCCTGGGCGAACGTCTCGAAGCCGAAGGCGAGCGCCTTGGCGTAGTCCGGCAGCGGGTGCACGCGCAGCCGGACGGCGGTGATGACGCCGAGGGTGCCCTCCGAGCCGATGAACAGCTGGCGCAGGTCGGGGCCGGTCGCGGCGCGGGAGTAGTCGCCGTAGGTGGCCTTGGTGCCGTCCGCGTGCACGACGTCGATGCCGACGACCATGTCCTCGATCTTGCCGTAGCGCGTCGAGAGCTGGCCGGCGCCGCGGCAGGCGACCCAGCCGCCGACCGTGGAGAGGGCGAACGCGGAGGGCCAGTGGCCGGTGGTGACGTGGTGGAGCTCCTGGAGCTCCTTCTCGAAGACGTCGCCGAACACGCCGGCCTCGACGTTCACCACGTTGGACTCGGCGTCGAACGACAGGATCTTGTCGAGCCCGCACAGGTCCAGCACCACGCCGCCGAAGACGGGCAGCGCCGCGCCCGTGACGTTGGAGCGGCCGGCCGACGCGGTGACCGGTATCCCTGCCGCGTGGCAGATCCGCAGGACGGCCGCGACCTGGTCGGCGTCGGCGGCCTCCACGATGACGGCGTCCGGCGTCGCGGGGTTGCCGTCGGTCTCGCCGATCATGGAACCGGCCCACCAGTCGCGGGTCCGCGCCACGACCTCGTCGTGCTCGACGTGCACGGCCGCGGCGACGGAGCGCAGCTCCTCGATCACCGGCTCGGGCACCTTGACGACGTCCGTCTGGAGCGACGCGGGGCCCTCGCCGGGCGGCGTGGTCCGCGCCCAGCGGGGCGGGGTGGGCGCGCCCACGGTGTAGTCACCGCGGTTGAAGGGGTTGGTGATGGTCTGACGGCTGATCATGCTGCTGCTCCTTCGGGGCCCTCGAAGAGGACGGTCTTCTCGTGCTTGACGGATGCCAGGTATTCGGCGACCTGCTGGTCGACCTGTTCGGGGGAGAGCCCGAGCTCCTGCCCGAGCAGCCGGCCGACCTCGGGGGCGGCGGCCGCGGACGCGTCCCGGGCGAACAGCCGGGAGCGGGTGCGGCGGGAGAGCACGTCGTCCACCGAGCGGGCCATCTCCGACCGCGCCGCGTAGACGACCTCCGCCTTGGTGTACGGCAGTCCGGCGACGACAGGGTCGGCGAGTTCCCGGTCGTCGGCTATCAGGTCGTGGACGAACCGGGCCTCGGTGCCGTACCGCTCGCCGAAGTGCGCGGCGAGCCCGCCGGACGCGGCCACGGCCTCGGCGTCGTACCCCGCGCCGCCGATCAGCGGGAGGTGGGTGGTGCGGCTGGGCGCCTTGCGGCCGAGGACCGTCATCACCTTGTCGATCACCAGCTCGCCCATGTGCCGGCTGGTGGTGAGCTTGCCGCCGGTGACGGTGACCATGCCGCCCGCGCCGAGCGTGATGTGGTGGTCGCGGCGCATGTCCAGCGTCGCGCCCTCCTTGCCGCCGACCAGCGGCCGCAGGCCGCCGATGGAGCCCACCACGTCATCCGGGGTCAGCTTCGTCGCGAAGGCCGTGTTCGCGCCCTCCAGCAGGAAGTCCATCTCCTCGCGGGTGCAGTGCACGTCGTCGGAGGAGCCCTGGAAGTCGGTGTCGGTGGTGCCGAGCACCACGGTGTTGCCCCAGCGGGTGCAGGTGGCGCGGCGCGCGCGGCCCGGAATGGGCACGGTCACCGTGCAGTCGTTGCGGATCTTCTCCCAGGGCACCACGATGTGCACGCCCTTGGCCGGCCGCACCTGCGGGCGGTGCCCCTCCTCGGCCATGCCGTCGACGGAGTCGGTCCACACGCCGGTCGCGTTCACCACGGCCCGCGCCCGTACGTCGATCACCTCGCCGTCCGCGCTCACCTTCGCGCCGCCGACCCGGCCGCGCTCGGTGATCAGGCCCTCGACCTTGGCGCCGTTGAGCACGGTGGCGCCGAGCGCCGCGGCCGTACGGATGATCGTCAGCGTCAGCCGGGCGTCGTCGGTGCGGCTGTCGAAGTACAGCAGGCCGCCCTTGAGGTTCTCGGCGCGCAGCGTCGGCGCGTGCGCCAGGACCTCCTCGACCGTCAGCCGCTGGTGGAGCTTGCCGATCCGCCAGCCGCCGATGAGGTCGTACGTCCACAGCAGCCCCTCGAACCCCTTCGCCAGCCGGGGGTCGAAGATGCCCTCCTTCTCCAGGATCGGGAAGAGGAACGGCAGCCGGTGCACCAGGTGCGGGGCGTTGCGGCGGAACCGGTGCCGCTCCAGCAGGGAGTGCCGGACGAGGCCCACGTTGCCCTGTTCGATGTAGCGCAGACCGCCGTGCACCATCTTCGAGGACTTCGACGAGGTGCCGGAGGCGAAGTCGTCCTTCTCCACCAGCGCGGCGCGCAGGCCGCGCGAGACGGCGTCGAGCAGGGCGTACGCGCCGGTCACGCCGCCGCCGATGACCAGCACGTCGTACACGTCCTGGCCCAGCTGCCGGCGGGAGCCGTCCCGGTCGAGCAGCAGCGGCTTGGCGCGGGCCGCTCCGGCCGAGGCGCGCCGCGGTTTGCGGGCGGGCAAGGTGATCACAATCAACTCCTGGTGTTTCGGGTGGACGGGTGTCAGTCGTCCGCAGGTTTTTCGCGGGCGGGCTCGCGCAGGTGCGGTTCCAGGACCGCCTGCCAGCCCGCCCGGTGTTCGGCCCGCTCGGCGGCGGACATGACGGGTTCGAAGATCCGGCCGCGGGGCTGCGCCTCGACGACCTCGTCGAGGCCGGACCACAGGCCCTGCCGGACCCCGGCCAGATAGGCGCTGCCGCGCAGGCTCGCCGTGGCGGAGTCGGCGACCCGCTCCAGCGGCAGCCCCACGAGGTCGGCCTGGATCTGCATCAGGGCATCGCTGCCGGACACGCCGCCGCCCACCCGGAGCTGGCCGAACGGCGCCCGCATCGTGTCGCGGACCCCGTCGATCAGGTCGCAGACGGAGTGCGCGATCCCCTCCATCACCGCGCGGGCGATGTCCGCGCGGGTGGTGGCGAGGCTCAGCCCGGTCAGGGCCGCCGTGGCGTTCGGCCGCCAGGCGGGCGTACGGACACCGGCCAGCGCCGGTACGAACCACGCGGAGCCGTTCGCGGGGGCCTTCAGGGCCAGCTCGCCGATCTCCGCGGGGGAGGCGAAGAAGCCGAGGTCGTCGCAGAGCCAGCGGAGCGCCGAGCCGGTGGTGGAGCAGTACGCCTCCAGGCTGAACTGCGTCACCCCGCCCTGCCGCCAGCCGGGCTGGGCCAGCACCCCGGAGATCCCCGACCGGGGCAGCGCCGGGCGCTCCCCGGTCGCGACGTCCACGAACGCCCCGGTCCCGTACACGCACATGCCGCGGCCCGCGGCGAGACCGCCCAGCGCGATCAGCGCCGCGTGCTGGTCGCCCATGGTGGCGGCCACCGGCACGGAGATCCCCAGCAGCGCCTCGTCGGTGACGCCGTCGCACTCGTCGTCGCCGAGCAGGTCGGGCAGCAGCTCCAGCGGGAACCCCTGGTGGGCGATCCACTCCTCGTCCCACGCGTGCCGCTCCAGCAGATAGCCGCCGGTGGAACAGGCGTTGGTGGCGGAGGTGGCGTGCACGGCGCCGCCGGTGAGCTGCCAGATCAGCCAGGTGTCGACGGTGCCGAAGACCAGCCGGCCCTCGCGCGCCGCGGCGGCGACCTCCGGGTGCTCGGCGATCTGCCGGGCCGCCCAGTAGAACGGGGCGCGGCTGCCCACCGGCCGCCCGGTGCGTGCGGTCAGCACCTCGTCCCACTCGCGCTCGTACGCGAGCAGCTCCCGCGCGTACCGCCGGTCCTGCCACACGACGGCGGGCGCCAGCGGCCGGCCGGTGCGCCGGTCCCACAGCATGGCGGTGGCCCGCTGGGTGGACAGCGCGACGGCCGTCACCTCGACGCTCTCGTCGCGCGCCCAGGCCAGGGCCTGCCGGCAGACGTCCAGGGTGGCCGTCCAGATCTCCCACGGGTCCTGTTCGACCGACGCGTCGTCGGGGTGGCTGACCTCGATGGGCCGGTAGCGGACGTGCCCGACCGCGCCGTCGTCCAGGACGATGCCGGCCCGCGTGCCCGTGGTGCCCTCGTCGACGGCGAGCACGCCGAGCCGCCGCGCCGAGCCGTGGTGTGTCTGCGTCATCGCAGCCCTTTCAGTTCGTGCCGGCCGCTGCCGCGGCCGGTGTCTTGCGCCCGGCGCCGCCCCGCCCGCCGGCTGTGTCCTCGTCGTCCTCGTCGTCGGGGGAGACCGCGGCCCGGGTCGGGTCCCACTTGATGACCAGACACGTGATCAGCCCCGCGAGCGGGACGACGGCGATCACCAGGAAGGTGTCGGCCAGTCCGAGGGCGTCCTTGATCTGCGGGAAGAGGTAGAGGCCCACGACGCTGCCGAAGCTGCCGACCATGCCGGTGACCCCGGTGCCCAGGGTCCGCACCTCGCTGCGGTACGAGAGCGCGGCGATCGACTTGCCGTTGGCGCCCGGCCCCGCGGCGTGGCAGAGGATGAACAGCACCGGCAGGATGAACGCGACCGCGGTCGGCACCTTCCCGAAGGTCAGCCCCATCGCGACCAGGGCGACGAGCACGCCGGCGAAACCGGCCGCCGAGCTGAGCCGCAGCCCGAGCTTGCGCGCGAAGTACGCGGAGGCGATGCCCGCGACGATGCCGAAGGCGTTGAAGACCATCGAGCCGATGGTGGCCTTCTCGAAGCTCTCGCCGAAGATGGTGAGGCTGATCAGCGGGAGGTACCAGCCCACCGCGAAGTACTGCATGGCCTGGGCCAGCGAGATCACCGAGGAGAGCACGGTGCGGGCGAGGTAGCGGCCGCGGAAGAGGATGCCGGCCTGCCGCATCCCGATCGCCGGGGCGACGGGCAGGGCCTCGCCGCCCTCGGCGGCCGGGGTGCCCGCGACGGCGGAGATGCCGAAGATCTTGTGGAGGCTGCGGACCGCGTCCTCCAGCCGCCCCTTGGTCGCGAGCCAGGAGGGGCTCTCCGACAGGAAGAGGAACTGGAGGATCAGCAGCGCGGCGGCCACGACACCCGCGGACCCCACCGACCAGCGCCAGATGTCCGCGCCGACGTCGAAGTTGTAGAAGACCAGGGCCAGCGCGAGGTTGCTGGTGGTGGCGATGTACCAGACCGCCTGCCAGAGGTTGAGCCGGCCGCGGATGGAGGCGGGGGTGTACTCGGCCAGCAGCGCCATGGCGACGGCGAAGTCGATGCCGTAGGCGACGCCGACCAGCACCCGGCCGATCCAGACCATGGTGAAGTCGCCCGCGAAACCGGCGAGCAGCGCGCCGAGGAGCGCGAACACCTTGGCCATCAGCAGCGGGGGCACCCGGCCGATGCGGGTGGCGAGCCAGCCGCCGACCGGGTTGAAGATGATGGCCAGGGCGGGGGCCGTGGCGGTGAGCACCGACACCTGCGTGCTGCTCAGCGACATCTGCTCGGTCATGGGGGCGAGACCGGCGCTGAGCGCGGCATTGGAGTAGGCGTCGAGGAAGAGGCCCCCGAATACGAGGAACCAGATGAATTGCGCCCGGCCGGTGAGTTTCCCGAGGCCGTCGATCAGCGCTACGACGTCAGCGACGCCATTGACGCTCTGCCGTTGTGCCATGTGCCCGTCCTTCGAAGGACCGGTCGATGGCAGAACAGTGAGCATAGGCACGGCGAAGCCACCGACAGGTGGTCTGCGTCTGTGCCTGCCTAAAGAACTACGGCCGAGAGTAAGAAGCTTGTCTCGGCCGCGTCAAGAGTTTCCAGAGAAAACACCTGGGCGCAATGGTTCTGTGCTGGGGCCCCGGCCGTGCGAGCACTGGGCAGGGCCCCTTCCGGGGGCGGTCCCGGGGCTCAACTCTCGTCGGGTAAGAGCCACTTGACGCCAACTGGCCACGACCCTAACTTTCACACCTCGACGGTGCCCCTCCGCTTGCTCCCTGTCATGGGCACCTCACATAGAGGAGGCCATGATGGCCGTTTCCGGCCCCCGCACGAAGAACCGCGTCCGGCTGGGCGTCGGCCTGGCCGTGGTCGTCGCGGTGGCCGGCGCCTGGACGGCGACGGCCACCGAGGGCCCTGGCGCGACGGGAACGCCCCCACGCACCGGAGCGGGGCAGCAGCGCGGCCACGGGCAGGCCGCGGACCCCCGCGCTGCCGGCCCGCTGTGGACGGCGGACCCGGGCCGCGGAGTGAAGTCGTTCGAGGGCATCGAGACCAAGCCCGGCTCGGTGAAGGTCGTGAACGACCCCACGGGCCGGTACGGGAAGTCGTACGAGCTCCACACCTCGGGCAAGAAGGAGGACGCCGACACCCGGGTCCGGGTCGAGACGCGCGGACACCGCACCGCCGACGGGTCGCCGCTGCGCTTCTCCAAGGAAGGCGACGTCTTCTATGTCCACTGGCGCTCGATGTGGGGCCCGCTGCCCGTCCAGCGCGGCAAGTGGGTGGTGCTCTGGCAGCTCAAGGACTACGGGCCCGGCGCCGCCACCCCGCCGCTCTCCCTGCGGGCCCGCGGCGACGGCACCGTGGACCTGGAGTACTGCGACCCGAAACTGAAGACCACCCAGCTGTGGCACACCGACCTGAAGCTGAACCAGTGGAACGACTTCGTGGTCGGCTTCAGGGTCTCGAAGAACCCGGCCGAGGGGTGGGTGAAGCTCTGGCACGACGGCAAGGCGCAGGAACTCGCCGGGGGCGGACAACAGCACCCGGCGGCGACGCTGCGCGGGGACTGGGTGCTGGATAAATGGGGCGTCTACCGTGCCGACGGGATCACCGGCCCGGCGACCGCCTATCTCAATGGCGCGGCGGTCGGCAGGTCGTACGGGGACGTCGCGTCCTCGTCTCCGGGCGGCGCCGCGAAGTAGTCTCGGCGGGGTGTCCGGGCGAGTGCCCGTGCGGCTGCCCGATCAGGCGTCCGACCTGGCCTCGCCGGGTTGGGGGAACCGCCGCCCCGTGACCTATGCTTCACCACTTGCGCAATATTTGAAATCTAGCTACGGCGCACTGGGAGGCATTTCGTGGGAGTCACTCTGTCCAAGGGCGGCAACGTCTCGCTCAGCAAGGAGGCGCCCGGCCTGACCGCGGTCATCGTCGGCCTCGGCTGGGACGTCCGCACCACGACCGGCGCCGACTACGACCTCGACGCCTCCGCGCTGCTGTGCGGCGGCGCGGGCAAGGTCCTCAGCGACCAGCACTTCGTGTTCTTCAACAACCTCGCCAGCCCGGACGGCTCCGTGCAGCACAGCGGCGACAACCTCACCGGCGGCGGCGACGGGGACGACGAGCAGATCAAGATCGACCTCTCCGCCGTCCCCGCCGACGTCGAGAAGGTCGTCTTCCCGGTGTCGATCTACGAGGCCGACGAGCGCAACCAGAGCTTCGGCCAGGTGCGCAACGCGTTCATGCGCGTGGTCAACCAGGCCGACGGCAAGGAGATCGCCCGCTACGACCTCACCGAGGACGCCTCCACCGAGACCGCGATGGTCTTCGGCGAGGTCTACCGGCACGGCGGGGAGTGGAAGTTCCGCGCCATCGGCCAGGGGTACGCCTCCGGACTCGCCGGCATCGCCTCCGACTTCGGCGTCAACGTCTGACCCTCGCACCGGCTGCCCCGAGCGGTTGCGCGACGCCGTACGTGCATCGCGCAACCATCGGGCTCCGGCAGCGCGTCCTGACAAGTGCCCCGCGGCACGGAACGCGCCGTGGGGCCCGTACTACGCGAAAGGCAGGGCCCACGTGGGCATCATCGGCTGGATCGTTCTGGGGCTCCTCGCGGGCGCCATCGCCAAGTTCCTCCTCCCAGGACGCGACCCGGGCGGCCTCTTCGGCACCACCGTCATCGGGGTGGCTGGCGCCTTCGTCGGCGGCTGGCTCTCCGCGAAGTTCCTCGACAAGCCGATCTCGAACCAGTTCTTCGACGCCGCCACCTGGGGCGCCGCGATCGGGGGCTCGCTCGTCCTCCTGATCCTCTACCGCATCCTGTTCGGCAACTCGCGGCGCTGACGGCGGCCTGAGGGAACGCGCAGTGCCGACGGGCTCTTCCGGAGGCGCGAGTGCCGATGGCGTCTTTCGGTGAACGGCGCGGCGCTGACGGTCACCGGAAACTCCCGGCGCCGAGGGCCGCCTCCGGAATCCCGCGACAGCACGCGGCGCTGACGGCAGCCTCCGGAAACTCGCGACACCGCGCGGCGCTGACGGCCGCCGTCCACCGCCGCCCGCCACCCGAACGGCGCAGGCCAGGCGGTGGGCGGCGGCCGTCGCCCGAAGACTGGGGGTGTCGCCCGCCACCGGAAGGACCCGCCATGCCGCTGCCGTACCGCAAGGACCTCGGACTCCTCGCCCTGCGCGCGGGCGCGGGCGGAGTGCTCTTCGCGCACGGCGCGCAGAAGCTCTTCGGCTGGTTCGGCGGCCACGGCCTGGAGGCCACCGGCGGGGCCATGGAGGGGATGGGCTTCACGCCCGGCAAGCAGAGCGCGCTGGCCGCCGGGCTCGGCGAAGCCGGCGGCGGCACCCTCCTCGCCCTGGGCCTGGCCACTCCCGCGGCCGGTGCGGCGGCGGCCGGCGCGATGGCGGGCGCGGTGGCCGTACACGCCCCCGCCGGCTTCTTCGTCACCTCCGGCGGCTTCGAGTACCCCGCCTTCCTCGGCTACGTCGCCGCGGGCCTCGGCCTCGCCGGCCCCGGCCGCTACTCCCTCGACCACGCCACCGGCCACTGCCTCGACCGCCCATGGGTGGTCGCCGCGGGCTTCACCGCCAGCGCCCTGGCCGCGGCCTGCGTACTGCGCCGCCGAGCCGCGGCGGTACGGGCCTCGGCGGACCTCGAATCCTTCGACGCCTCTGCCTCCGCCCCTGCCCCTGCCCCTGACGGGGAAGGGCCGGCGGCTTCGTAGAGGCCGCCTGGCCGCCGCGTCCATCGCTCCTGTCAGCCTTGTCGAGCGGTGCCGGACAAGTAGCAGCAGCGATCTACTGACCTTCACGGGTCGCGACGCCGCTCCCATCCGGGCCCGTCGCCGTTCATGTACGACACCGTCCTCCCCGGGCCCGCCCGCCGTGCTCGGAGGGCCCGTGATGCCCACCGACCCCACCCCGCCCACCCCGCCGTCAGCCGGCACGACCCTGACGGTCGAGACGGTCCTGGCCGGCCGCTACGCCCTGCTCGTGCCTGCCGGGGAGATCGACGTCGACACCGCTCCGACCCTGGGACGGGCCCGGGTGCGCTGTCTGGACCGCGGTTGCGCGGGAGGTCCACGTCGATCTGAACCGCGCCGAGGGGTAGCGATGCTACTGCATTGGTGTTAGCGTTGATATCGCCGGGTCGGGGAGCCCCTGTCCGGCCCCATCGGACAAGGGAGTAACACCATGTTCGAGCAGCAGACCACTTCGCGGCGGGTCGCCGTCGTCACCGGTGGGTCCCGGGGTATCGGCCGGGAGAGCGCCGAGCGCCTGGCGGCCGACGGATACGCGGTCGTCGTCAACTACGCGAGCAACAGGACCGAGGCCGAGGCCACGGTGTCGGCCATCACCGCGGCCGGTGGCCGGGCCATCGCCTTTCGCGCCGATGTGGCCGACGAGACCGAGATCGCCGCGCTCTTCGACGCGGCCGAGACGACCTTCGGCGGCGTCGACTCCGTGGTGCACGCGGCAGGCGTCATGACACTGGCGCCGCTGGCCGAATTCGACCTGGACGCCCTGGACCGTATGCACCGCACCAACATCCGCGGCACCTTCGTCGTCAACCAGCAGGCCGCCCGCAGGCTGCGCGACGGCGGATCGATCATCAACTTCTCCAGCTCCGTGATCGCGCTTGCGTTACCCGGATACAGCGCTTACGCCGCCACCAAAGGCGCCGTCGAGGCGATGACGATGGTCCTCGCCCGTGAGCTGCGCGGCCGCGACATCACCGTCAACGCGGTGGCCCCGGGACCGACCGCGACCCTGCTGTTCCTGGACGGCAAGGACGAGCAGACCATCGCGGAGATGGCCGGCCGGCCTCCGCTGGAGCGCCTGGGCACCCCGCAGGACATCGCCGAGGTCGTCTCCTTTTTGGCCGGCCCGGCCCGCTGGGTCAACGGCCAGGTCCTGCGCGCCAACGGCGGAATCGCCTGACCCCGCTCTGCACCGCGGTCGCCCCCCGGTACCTCGCCGCCCCGTTCGAAGAGGAGTCCCGTCATGACCGTCACGAGCAAGACCATCCTCATCACCGGCGCCGGTTCCGGGTTCGGAGCCCTGGCGGCCCGCGCCCTGGCCGGGGCCGGCCACACCGTCTACGCCGCGATGCGTGACACCACCGGCCGTAACGCGGACCGCGTCGCCCAGGCGAAGGCCTACGGAGCCGAGCACCGGGTCGACCTGCGCACCGTCGAACTCGATGTGCTTTCCCAGGAGTCCGCCGACGCCGCCGTAGCGGCGATACTCGCCGACGCCGGCTCGCTGGACGTGATCGTGCACAACGCCGGCCACCTGGTCACCGGACCCACGGAGGCCTTCACCCCGGAAGAGCTCGCCGCCGTGTACGACACCAACGTCCTCGGCACCCAGCGCGTCAACCGCGCGGCCCTGCCGCGTCTGCGCGATCAGCGGAGCGGTCTGCTGCTCTGGATCGGCTCCACATCCACCCGGGGCGGCACCCCGCCCTACCTCGCGCCGTACTTCGCCGCCAAGGCGGCGATGGACTCGCTCGCCGTCTCCTACGCCGCCGAGCTCGCCCGCTTCAACATCGAGACCACCATCGTGGTGCCCGGCTCCTTCACCTCGGGAACCAACCACTTCGCGACCGGCGGTCACCCGGCTGAGCAGACCGTCGTCCCCGCCTACGAGGAGCGCTACGCCGGACTGATGGACCAGGTCATGCAGCGCCTGGCCGGCCTCGCACCGGCAGACGCCGATGTGTCCCAGGTCGCCGACGCGGTGGTCGACGTCGTCGACGCCCCGCACGGCACCCGGCCCTTCCGGGTCCATGTGGACCCGGCGAACGACGGCGCCGAAGAGGTCAGCCGAGTCGCCGACCGTGTCCGTACCGAATTTCTCTCCCGAATCGGCCTGGCCGACCTCCTCGCCCCACACCCCGCCGGCCGGTGAATCAGCGGCAGGCCAGGGGCGCGATGGGCCTTGATAGCGTCAGGCCGGTGAGTACCCGAGCACGCATCCTCGAAGTCGCCGTCGGCCTGGTCGCGCAGTCGCCGGACGGGGACGTCTCGACCCGCGCGGTCTGTGAGGCGGCGCAGGTGGGAGCACCTGCCCTCTACCGGCACTTCGGCGACAAGGAGGGCCTGCTCGCCGCTGTCGTCGACCACGGCTTCGGCGCGTATCTGGCGACGAAACGGCAGCGCGGCCCCACCGCCGACCCCATCGAGGACCTGCGCAACGGCTGGGACAGCCACACCGACTTCGCCCTCCGCAACCGCAACCTCTACCGGCTGATGAACTCCCCGGCGATGCGCACCCCGCCGGACTCGGCGCTGGAGTCGCACCGCATCCTCGAACGCGACCTGGGTCGGGCAGCGGCCCAGGGCAAACTCCGCCTCGCCCCCGAACTCGCCGCCCAGATGGTCATGTCGGCCAATGTCGGGGTGGCCCTGATGCTGGTCTCGCGCCCGGCCACCTTCACCGACCACTCCATCTCACGACGTGTCCGGGACGCCCTGCACACCGCGATCTTCACTCCGGAGGTGATCGCGGGCCTGTCGGACACCGCATCCCGCGGCCCGGCGGACACCACGGACGAAGTGCCCGTACCCGCCACCGCGGCCCGGCTGAGGGCGCTGCTGCACCAGTCACCGGACACCGCGCTCAGCCCGGCGGAAGCCGCCCTTCTCGCACAGTGGCTGGACAAGCTCGCGAACGGCCCTCAGCGGGACCGGTAATCGCACCCACCTCTTCGGCAGCCCCGGGGCGGGGGCCGCGGCCGGCCCGCTCCGCGTTCTTCGTGTGCTCACCGGCTCGATCACCAGGTGACCGGCACCATCCTGGCGGACCGGTCGGCACGCGCGGGTCGGCCGACTCTCATCAAACGGCCGCGGTCGTTCGACCGTCGTTCACAGCAGGCGCGCATGCGGGGAACTTCCGGCCTCCTCATGGGCGTCGATCGACCAGCGTACGGAAGTGGGCACGTAGCGCGCGGAGTTCACCGCCTCCCCGGTCTCACAGCAGTTCGGTGCGGTAACGCGGGGCAAGGTCGGCGGCCTTCTTGCCGCGCGCCGCGAGTTCGGCCTCGCCCAGCTTCGGCGGCTGCGAGGTCGCGCTGGAGACCCGATCGGCGACGGCCAGGAAGTACTCGTCCTGGCCGACGGGGGTGCACATGCAGTGCATGCGTGCCGGGCGGCCGGAGACGTTGCGGAAGAAATGCGGCGCGTTCGCCGGGATGTTCACGGTCTCGCCCGCGTTCACGGTGACTTCCTGCCCGCGGAAGGTGAACTGGATCTGTCCTTCCAGGATCGTGAACATCTCCTCGAAGTCGTGCCGGTGCGGCGGCGGGCCACCGCCCGGCGGGACGCGCATCTCGATGAGGCAGTACCGGCCGTCGGTCTGTTCACCGGACAGCAGGATGGTGTAGATGTCGCCGACGAGCGCCAGATGCCGGAGGTCGCCGTCCTCGCCGGGACGAACGACCGTGAGCTGCCGCTGCGGATCATCGCGCGGGACGGGGGATCCGGTCCCGCCGGGCGAATTGGTGGTCTCGGTCATGACTCTCTCCCTACGAGGCGGCGAGCCGCCGGTGGTGTGCGTCGCGATGTCAGCGTGCAACGGTCTCTGATCGCGTTCGGGGGCGGACGGTACCGGTCAGGAAGGGGACGAGGATCTCCAGGAAACTCCCGGGATCTTCTTCCGCGACGAAGTGTCCGCTGCGGGGCACGACGCCGGCGATCACGCCGGGGACCGCCGGCCGGAGGGCATCGGCGAGCCGGGTGCCGGCTCCCAACTCACCGCCCAGCGCGAGCACCGGCATGGTGAGTCGGCCGCCCTCCTCGTACCAGGTGCGGTTGACCTGCCCGTCGGCGAGCAGGGTCCGGTAGTGCTCGAAGCCGCACCGCAGTGATTCGGCGCCGGAGTAGGCGCGGGTCACCGCGGCGACATCCGCCGTGCCGATCGCGCCAGGCGTGCCCGCGAGGTGGGCGAACCACCAGGTGAAGAAAGCGTGTTCGTGGCCGGAGAACAGCAGTTCCGGCACCTCCGGGGCCATGAACAGGCCGAAGTGCCACCTGCCCCCGGCGGCCACGTCCATGGCCTGCTCCAGACCCAGCCCGGGAACCGCGAGTTCGGCGAGCACGAGCCGCTCCACCACGCCGGGGAACCTCCGTGCGTAGGAGAAGGCGACCATGCCGCCGATGTCGTGCCCGACCAGCCGGACGTCCCGGCTCAGCCGCAGAGATTCGAGCAGCCGGCGCAGGTCGTCCGCTTGCGTGTCCTTCTCGTAGCCGGACCGAGCCCGCGCGGACCGACCGAGCCCGCGCAGATCGGGCGCCACCACCGTGAAACCGAGCCGAGCAAGCGGTGCGAGCACGTGCCGCCACGCCAGAGCCGTCTGCGGCCAGCCGTGCAGCAGCACGAGGGGAGCACCGTCGCCGCCGATCAGGTAGCTCAGGGTGGTGCCGTTGACGCGTGCTTCGCGCCGGGTGAATCCCGGTGGGAGCGTGTCCTCCGGGTCGGTGCCGCCGGTGTCGGGCATGGGTGGCCCTCAGTTCGGGATGAGGGAGGCGACGGCGGGCAGGACGGCCTGTCCGGCAGGGGAATTCCAGTTGCCCGCCAGCCCGGTGAGAATCATGTTCGTCGACGTGATGACAGCGCCGGCCAGTTCCATCTGGCGCAGGGCGGCGTCGTCGGCGATCTTGTTGGTCGAGCCGCCCGCGTCGGCGACGACGTGCACGGTGTAGCCCAGCGCCAGTGCGCTGAGCGTGGGGTAGACCGTGCACACGTCGTTGGTGACGCCGGCGATGATCAGGATGCGCCGCCCGGTCGCGGCGACCGCCGCGGCGAACGCGGGGTCGTCCCAGGCGTTGACGACGCCGGTGCGCTTGATGCGCGCGGCGAACTCGTCCGGGACGAACTCCTCGAATTCCTTGGCGAACGGCCCCTGCGCGTGGTCCTCCAGCGACGAGGTCAGCACCAGTGGCATGTCCAGGGCCTTGGCCGCCCTGGCGAGCGCGATGGCGTTGGCCTTCATCACTTGCTGGTCGATCGAGGAGACCCAACTCATCGTGCCGTCCTGATGGTCGATCAGCAGCATCGCGGTGTCGGCGGGCGGGAGCATCTGCAGCAGCATGATGTTTCCTTGTGGTGGTGGGGACTTGTCAGGCATACGCCGGTGTGGCGCAAGTCAGGCTTACGCCGGTACGGCGAACCGTTCGCGGGCGGTGTCCGCGAACGCGTGCGCGCACCGTCCGACGACGCGCTCGACGTCGTCGTTGACCGTGATCACCGCGGCCGTTCCTGTAGTCGGAGGGTGGACGGGTGGGCGTCGTCGTGGTGGTAGGTGTCGGTGCCGACCTTTTGGCCGTAGAAGTGGGTCATCGGAGCGTCCGCGATCGGGGAGTCGTGGTTGCTGATCGCCAGCCGGATCCGGTCCCCGCGGCGGACGAGGAAGGACATCGGCAGCAGTTCGACGCGTAGCTCGTACACCGTCCCGGGCGTGAGCGGTTCGGCCCGGGTGTGGGCGTGGAAGGGACGCAGCGGGCTGGTCAGCTCGGGTACCTCGGCCCGCTGCGACGCGCGCAGCCACCCCTGGCTGACCCGCGTCGGCCGCGCCGTTCCCGAGCCTGGCACCAAGTACACCGACACCATGAGGTCGAGGTCGCGCTGGTCGGTCGAGGCATGCAGTGTCAGCACGCCCTGGCCGGTGAACTCCCGGTCGCGGTCCATCGGTTCGGACGTGAAGGTGGTCACCCGTGCGGTGTGGTCGGGCCTGCCGTCGGTGTCGAAGACGGTGACGCCCGCTGTCCATTGTGGGTCCGGGTAGGACCAGGATGTGCTGTCGGGCTCTGCCGTTGGCGGCGACGAGGTGAGGGACCCGTCGTTCAGCGACGTAACCGTTCCACTGTGGTCGCCGGAGAGGTAGAAGGCAGTGGTCTGCGCATCGGGGGGCGGCCAGGCGGCGGCGGAGCGGTAGGTGTCCTCGTTGTTCACGTAGTACCGGACGGCGGGCCGGTCCATCACGCCGTTGTCCACCCCCTTGAGGTGGCGGTCGTACCACGGCAGCAACTCGGTCCGGTGGAAGTCCTCGTCGAAGAAGTACCGCTGGGCGCCGGCGAAGCTGTCGGGGTGCGCGACCAAGAGCTGCTTGGGACCGGTGACGCGTTCGTAGCCGGTGAAGTTGCCGCGCAGGTGCAGCGATGCCTTGCCCCACACGCCGATCGAGAACACCGGGATGTCGACCTGGTCCAGTTCCCAGAACGGGGACCGGCGCTGCTGCCACTCGTCGTCGAACGGGTGGCTGAGCGCGTCGTAGACGAACTGGTCCTTGCCGCCGGTGTGGAAGTCGATCCCGTTGAGCTGGTGTTGCATGAGAACCGACCCGAAGAGCCAGGACGAGAAGAACCCCTGGGTGGGGATTCCGCCGTGGTACATCCAGTCCCGGTACATGTCCGTGGCGCCGTCGTAGGCGACGATCGTCTTCAGGTGCGGCGGGCGCGTGCGCGCGGCGTTCCACTGGCTCCAGCAGTAGTGGGACATGCCGATCATGCCGACGGCGCCGGTGGCCCAGTCCTGAGCCGCGACGTGCTCGACCATGTCGTGGACGGCTTCCCCTTCCTGGCGGGAAACCGGGTCCCAAGTGCCTTCGGAGCGTCCGGTGCCGGGCAGATCCATGGCCACGTAGGCGTAGCCGTGGTCGAGGTAGAACTGGATCGGGCCGTACTCGGTGAACGGGAAGATCGGGTGCGGCGGGAGCCGGCGGAGCGACTTTTGGTACGGCGACGCACCTAACAGGACCGGAAGGGGGCCGGAAGCGCCCTCCGGGAGGTACACATCGGCCCGTACGAGATCGCCGGCACGGGTGCGTACCTCGGTCTCGAACGGGGTCACTGCCACGTCTACCACGTCTGTTCGTCCCCTCTTGATCGGCGGCGAACAAACCGCAGCCGTGCACCCGCTTGCGCCGCCGGACAGTCGGAGCCACAGGACCGTCAGAAATCCGGAACATTTCGTCCGCTTAACTGACGCTAGCCCACGCTCACCGAAACTGTCCAGATACACTGGAGAGGAACGTCGCGTCACTTCGAGGAGAACCGATGCCCCGCCCTCGCAAAGTCCGTCGCGACGCGGAGGCCAACCGCGATCGACTCCTCGCGGCTGCTGTCGCGGCGATGCTCCGGGAGGGCCGCAACGTCCCGCTGGCCAGCATCGCGGCCGAAGCCGGCCTCGGCATCGGGACCCTCTACCGCAGCTACCCGGACCGCGACGCCCTGCTGCAGGCCTTGGAGTATCGCGCGTACGGTCTGCTCAACGCCCTTCTGGACGAGATCGAGAACGAGGAAGGCATCAGCGGCCTGGACGCGATCGCCCGGTACCTGGAGGGTGCGCTCGCTGTCCGCGACCAGATGGTCCTGCCGCTGCACGGCGCGCCGCCGCTGGTCAGCCCGGCCGCTGTCGAAGCACGCGAGGCCATCAACCGGCGGCTCGACAGCTTCATCGACGCCGGTCGGTCCGACGGCAGCGTCCGCGCGCCGGTCAACGCCACCGACATCATCATCCACAGCGCGATCACCACGCAGCCCCTGGCACACGGCCCGAACTGGGACCACATCGCGCGACGCCAGAACGCCCTCTTCCTGAACGGCCTGGCGGCCGGGGGGCCGGCAAAGGTGCCGGCCCCCCTTGTCGAACGCACGAGCATCGAGAGCACCTTCAAGCAACACGCGTGACCCGGCTCCGACCGCAGGCGTCCTCCACTGCTCGCAGGGCCCCTTTGTACGCGTCTTTGGCGCACATGCGTACCGCTCGGGCGCTGGCCAGGATGGGACAGAAAAGCGGTTCGCTGCGAGCCTTGTCGGCCCTGGTGGGTGGTGGCTCGGTGTCGACGCTCCGGCTTGGCTGACGGAGGAGACTCAGGTGTTCGCCTTGTCGGAAGATCGCCGAATCCAGGCCTTTCGAAGACGCGCCCCTGTATGCGGTGATGGTGTCAAGGATCTGTAGCCGAGGCTCACCCCCATCGTCGGCATCAGACGCCGGGGCGGGTGCGTGGCTCCTTCGGTGCGGCGAGGCGGGCCGGTGGGAGCAGGTCGCGTTCGTACTCCCGGTGCCAGCACGCTCCTGTCTCGCGGAGCTCCCGCCAGGTCGTGAACCGGTACCGGAACATACGGGCGCGAACGTAACCCGGAGGCCGGTCTGGAAAGGGGTTGCGACGGAGCAGGCGGAGCGTGTCGGGGTCGTTGAGCAGCAGCCGCTCGATGAAGCCGTCGAACCACGAGCGACCGTACGCCGGGGAGAGGGGCACGAACCAGAGCATCCAATCAAGCCGCAGGTGAAAGGGGGCGAACTGGCGCGGCCATCGCTGCGGCTCGCTGGGTTTGCCATAGAACCCGTACTCCCGCCACACCGTCCCCTCCGAGATCTCCGTGTCCTCCGTGCCCTCGATCACCACCTCCCGCCGGGTGCGGCTGACGCTGCCGAAGGCGCCGTAGGCGTTCACCAGGCGCAGCGGATCGAAGGAGGTGTTCATGCGCTGACGGCGCGTGAGGAGATTGCGGGCGGGGCGGTAACTCAGCACCAGGACAAGGGCGGTGACGGCCAGTACGACAACCTCGAACCACATCGGGGATGCGGCGAAGTGGGGAGGGGCGGGGGCCGGGAGGCGGGTGGCGTCCACGGCGCTTGCGGCCAGGAGGATCGTCAGCCAGTTCAGCCAGGCGAAGTTACCGGACGCGACGAGCCACAGTTGGGTGACGATGACCGCGGCCCCGGCCCAGGTCGCCACCGGCTGCGGTGTGAACAGGCCGAAGGGCACGACGAGTTGGGCGACATGGTTGGCTGCGGTCTCCACCCGGTGCGCGGGCCGGGGGAGCCGGTGGAAGAACCAGCTCAGCGGGCCCGGCATCGGCTGTGTCTCGTGGTGGTAGTCCAGGCAGCTCAGCGTCCGCCAGCAGCGGTCGCCGCGCATTTTGATCAGGCCCGCGCCGAACTCGACGCGGAACAGCAGCCAGCGCAGCAGCCAGAGTACGAGCACGGGCGGCCCGGTGCGGGCGTTGCCCAGGAAGACGGCCAGGAATCCCGCTTCCAGGAGCAGGGACTCCCAGCCGAACCCGTACCAGATCTGCCCGACGTTGACGATGGACAGATACAGCGTCCACAGCGCCGCCCACATCGCCATCGACGCCCACAGCGGGGCCGCGTCGGCCGCCCCTGCCAGGATGGCCGCCGACAGCAGCGCGCCCGCCCAGGCCCACAGCGCGAAGAACCGGTCCGAATAGCGCAGGTGGAAGACGCTGGGGGACCGCCGGAACGGCACCCGCGCCACGTACTGGGGCACCGGCAGCATTCCCCGCTCGCCGATGAGCGCGCGGAACTGGCGGGCCGCCGCCACGAAGGCGATCAGATAGACGGCGGCCAGCCCCCGCTGGAAGACCAGCCGGGCGAGCCAGTAGTCGGACGAGGCGAACCACTCCATGGCCGTATCCGTACCACTCGGCGCGGACCGGAAGGAGCGGGCTCGGACCGCTCGGCGCGTCGAAGCGGGCTCAGGCCGTTCGGCGCGCCGGGGAGTCGAAGGCCGCCTCGGCCGTCAGCAGGTGCGAGGCGTCCGAGCCCGCCGGGAGCTCCCGCGGCTCCGTGCCGCGCGTGAAGAGCCGGGCCGGCCGCTCGCCGCCGATGGTCGCCCGCTCGCCCGAGACCCGCAGCCACGAGCCCTCGCGCAGCCCCAGCACCGGCACGTCGTTCTCCTCCAGGAACTCCGTCAGCCGCTCCTCGCGCGTCTCGCCCTTGTGCGTGCTCAGCGGGTCGGGGTCCAGGTAGTGCGGGTTGATCTGGAACGGGACCAGGCCGAGCGTCTCGAAGGACGGCGGCTGCACGATCGGCATGTCATTGGTGGTACGCAGGGTGGGCGCCGCCATGTTCGTGCCCGCGCTCGCCCCCATGTACGGCAGCCCGCCCCGTACGGCCGTACGCAGCGCGTCCCGCAGCCCCGTCCGGTACAGCGCGCTCAGCAGCCGGAAGGAGTTGCCGCCGCCGACGAACACCGCGTCGGCGTCGGCGAGCGCGACGAGCGGGTCGCCGCTCTCGTGTACGCCGCGCACCGTGATGCCGGCCGGTTCCAGGGCGCCGCGCACCCGTGCGGTGTACGCGTCGTGGGCCGCCAACGCGTAGGGCACGAAGGCGAGTCGGGCACCGGAGGGCAGGAACCCGGTGACGGTGTCCAGGGCATGCGCCAGGTAACCCTGGCCGTGCTGGGTGGAGTTGGAAAGCAGCAGAAGGTTCATGGAACGTGCTCCTCTTCGTATCAGGGTTTCGTACCGGGGTTTCGTATCGGGGTTTCGTATCGGGGTACGGGGATGGTCAGTTCTGGGGGCGGCGCGCCGTCCGCTGCGGGGGAGTGGTGAGCCGCTTCTCCAGCGCGTGCGCGGCCCGGCGCAGCGCGTCGAGGCGGTCTTCCGGGCCGTCGGGGAACCGCTCCTCCTCGCCGCCCAGGCTGAGGCTGCCGTACGGTTCCCGGCCCAGGAACACGGGGACGGCGAGGGTGGCCACCCCCGCGTCGTACTCGCCGACCGTCCAGGCGTACCCCCGCGCGCGTACCTGCCGGAACTCCTCCTCCAGCCGGTCCGGGTCGGTCTGCGTACGCTCGGTGAACCGCGCCATGGGGCGGCCCCGGAACAGCCGGTGGCGCTGGTCGTCGGGCAGATAGGCGTAGAAGGACTTGCTGGTGGCCCCGGCGTGCGCCGGGTACAGCTCGCCGACCAGCGGGTAGTAGCGCAGCGGCCCGGACTCGCCCTCGACGGCCGCGACGCAGCGCATGTGGAAGCTGTCCGGCACGCACAGCAGCACCGTGTCGCCGGTCTCGCGGCGCAGTTCCTCCAGCACCGGCCGGGACAGCAGCTCCAGCGTCCCCGACCGCTCCCACAGCCGCCCGAGCCGCAGCACGGCCGGGCCGATGCGGTACCGCCGGGTGGCCGGGTCCGAGACCAGGAAGCCGCGCCCGGCCAGCGTCGCGAGCAGCCGCTGTGCGACCGAGGTGTCCCAGTCGAACTCCTCGGCGACCTCGGTCACCCCCCAGTCCGGGCGGGTCCGCTCGAAGGCGAGCAGGACGAGCAGCGCCCGGTCGACGGTCTGGAGCAGTCCGGGCGGGGTCCGGCGGTCCGCGTCGAAGTCGGTCATCGCCGAGCCCTCTCGCCAAAACCTCCGGGGTCTCCGGGATCTCCAGGATGTCTCACCATGCAGACCTCGATTGCAGATAACGGGAAACTCTTGCGTTCAACGCTATCCCAACTCAATCTGCTGGGAACACCCCCGCCCGGAACGAGGAAAGAAGCGGCTGATGTTGAAGTATGTGCTGGATGTCGTGGACCTCCTGGATGATCCCTCGGTTTCCGGCAAGAGCGTGGTGGACTACCTCGACACCGTCGCCGGCCCCGACGGCTCGGGCGCGCAGGTCACCACCGTCCAGGGCGAGCGGGGCTCCACCGACTTCGTGCTCGTCCGCATCCCCGGCAGCGCGGGCCGCGCCGGCGGCGGCAGCGCCCGTACCCTCGGCGTCGTCGGCCGGCTCGGCGGCGTCGGCGCCCGCCCCGAGGTCACCGGCATGGTCTCCGACGCGGACGGCGCGGCCTCGGCCATCGCCGCCGCCGCGAAACTCCTCGACATGCGGCGCCGCGGCGACACCCTGCCCGGCGATGTGATCGTGGCCACCCACATCTGCCCCGGCGCGCCCACCGAGCCGCACGACCCGGTGCCCTTCATGGGCTCGCCCGTCGACATCGCGACCATGAACCGGCACGAGGTCACGGACGAGATGGAGGCGGTCCTCTCCATCGACACCACCAAGGGCAACCGCATCATCAACCACCGGGGCCTGGCCCTGTCGCCCACCGTCAAGGAGGGGTGGGTGCTGCGCGTCGCCGACCAGCTCGGCGAGCTGCTGGCCGTCGTCTCCGGTGAGCCCCTGGTCACATATCCCGTGACGACTCAGGACATCACGCCGTACGGTAACGGTGTACATCACATCAATTCGATTCTGCAGCCCGCCACGGCCACCGCCGCCCCCGTCGTGGGGCTCGCGATCACCTCGGCCGCCGCCGTCCCGGGCTGCGCCACCGGCGCCAGCCACGAGAGCGACATCGCCACCGCCGCCCGGTACGCGATCGAGGTCGCCAAGGCGTACGGCGACCGGCGCCTCGACTTCCACGACGAGGCGGAGTTCGACAACCTCGTGGGCCGCTACGGGTCCCTCGCACACCTCCAGACCCTCGGCCGAGCACAGGAGTCCTGATGGCAGCTACCGAAACGAAGGCGGTGGGCAGCGACGACTACGCGCTGTCCCGCGTTCCGCGCACCGAGCGGTTCGGCTTCTGGACCATGCTGCTCCAGTGGCTGGGCCAGTCCGGCTCGCTCTCCCAGTTCACCCTGGGCGCCACCATCGGCGTCGGCATGACCTTTGGCAAGGCGTTCCTCGCCTTCACGCTCGGCGCGGTCATCCTGGAAATCGTGATCTTCGCCATCGGCCTGGCCGGCATGCGCGAGGGCCTGGCCACCCCGCTGCTCACCCGCTGGATCGGCTTCGGCCGCAACGGCTCCGCCCTGGTCAGCCTCGTCATCGCGGTCAGCCTGGTGGGCTGGTTCGGCGTGCAGAACACGATCTTCGGCAACAGCGTCGCCGCCCTGGTCGGCGGCCCGCCCGCGCTGTGGTGCGTGGTCGCGGGCGTCGCCATCACCGCCCTGGTGATCTTCGGCTTCAAGTACATGGCGATGCTCGCGAAGATCGCCACCCCGCTCTTCTTCGCGCTGATCGCCTGGTCCATCACCACCACGCTCATGGACCACTCGGTCTCCGAGCTGATCAGCGCCCCGCCGCCGGGCGAGCACCTGCCGCTCGCGGTCGCCGCCACGGCCATCGCCGGCGGCTATATGACCGGCGCGATCGTCGCCCCCGAGATGACGCGCTACAACAAGAAGGGCTCGCACGTCTTCGTGCAGAGCGCCTCCTCCATGATCCTCTCCGAGTACATCGTCGGCATGATCGGCGTGCTCCTCGGCCACCTCGTCAAGAGCAGCGACGTCACCCACATCGTGCTCTCCACCTCCGGCGCGGTCGGCGCGATCGTGGTCATCCTGTCCACCGCGAAGATCAACGACTGGAACCTGTACGGCTCCTCGCTCGGCATCGTCAACTTCTTCCAGGTCGTCTTCGGCAAGCGGCTGCACCGCGGCGTCGTCACCGTCGGGCTCGGCGTCGTCGGCACCGTGCTCTCCGCGATCGGGCTCATGGCCCACTTCACCGAGTTCCTCTCCACGCTCGGCGTCGCGATCCCGCCCATCGGCGGCATCATCGTGGCCGAGTACTGGGTCGTGCGGCGGATGCGCAAGCCGCTGGACGCCACCCGCGACGCCGAGACGCTGCCCGCGTCCGCGCCCACCTGGGTGCCGATGTCCCTGGTGATCTGGGCCGCCGCGTTCTGCGTCGGCAAGTTCGTCACCGCCGGCATCCCCGCGCTGAACTCCCTGCTCACCGCCTTCGTCCTGTACTGCGTACTCGGCGGCCTCGGCTGGATCAAGAGCTACGGCACCTCCACCCTGGACGACGGGGACACCAGCCTCCCCGACGCCCGCGAAGCAACCCCCATGGGAGCGGCATGAACACCACCGACACCCAGCACAGCCCCGCCGAGGAGGAAGTCGTCGACCTCTGCCGGGAGCTGATCCGGTTCGACACCTCCAACCCCACCAGCGACGAGCGCGCCTGCGCCGACTGGGTCCGCGGCAAGCTCGCCGAGGCCGGCATCGACTCCGAACTGATCGAGAGCGCCCCCGGCCGGGCCAGCGTCATCGCCCGGATCGCGGGCAGCGACCCCGCGCGCGGCGCCCTGCTCGTCCACGGCCACCTCGACGTCGTACCGGCCGACGCCGCCGAGTGGCAGGTGCCGCCGTTCTCCGGCGAGATCCGCGACGGCTACCTGTGGGGGCGCGGCGCGATCGACATGAAGGACACCGTCGCGGTGATGCTCGCCACCGCCCGGCACTTCGCCCGTACGAACACGGTCCCCTCCCGCGACCTGGTGCTGGCCTTCCTCGCGGACGAGGAGGCGGGCGGCAAGTTCGGCGGCCACTGGCTCGTCGAGCACCGGCCCGAGCTGTTCCAAGGCGTCACCGAGGCGATCGGCGAGGGCGGCGGCTTCTCCTTCGCCATCGACGACGACCGCCGTCTCTACCCGATCGAGAACGCCCAGCGCGGCATGGCCTGGATGGAGCTCACCGCGAGCGGTCGGGCCGGGCACGGCTCCTCGCCCAACGACGAGAACGCCGTCACCGACCTCGCTGAATCCCTCACGCGCATCGGCCGCCACACCTTCCCCATCCGCCTGATCGAGCCGGTCCGCGAGCTGCTCGCCGAGGCCGCCCGCCTCTACGGCGTCGACTTCGACGAGGACGACATCGAGGGCAGCCTGGCCAAGCTCGGCCCGGTCGCCGACTTCATGCAGGTCGTGCTCCGCAACTCCGCCAACCCGACCATGCTCCAGGCCGGCTACCAGACCAACGTGATCCCCGGCAAGGCCACCGCACGCGTCGACGGCCGCTTCCTGCCCGGCCACGAGCAGGAGCTCATCGACACCATCGACGAACTGCTGCTGCCCTCGGTCGGCCGCGAGTGGGTCAACCACGACATCGGCATGGAGACCGCCTTCGAGGGCCCGCTGGTCGACGCGATGTGCGCGGCCGTACGCGCCGAGGACCCGGACGGCCACCCCGTGCCGTACTGCAACCCGGGCGGCACGGACGCGAAGGCGTTCAGCAAGCTGGGCATCCGCTGCTTCGGCTTCAAGGGCCTCAAGCTGCCGCACGACCTGGACTACGGCCGACTCTTCCACGGCGTGGACGAGCGGGTCCCGCTGGAGGGGCTGCGGTTCGGGGTCCGCGTCATGTCGCGGCTGTGGCAGACCTGCTGACGACAGGCGCCCCCCTTCCGTAACACCCCGAGACCGCACGCCCCGCCGGTCACACCCCAGACCGGATGCCCCGCCCGTAACACCCCAAGACCGCACGCCCCCGCGCCTCCTCCTCGCGGGGGCGTCGCGCATGCCAGCGGCCCGGTGCGGCCCGTAACGCTCAGGCCATGAAGTCCAGTTGGGAGCGCAGCCACTCCTCCACCTCGGCCACGTGCGCCGCGGCCGCCACCCGGGCCGCCTCCGGGTCGCGGTCCGCCAGTGCCCGGTGGATGCGGGCGTGCTCCTTGCGCGTACGGTCGTACGCGCCCTCCTGCTGGTAGCCGCGCCACACGCGGGCCCGGAAGGTGCGGGAGGAGAGGCCCTCCACGATCGCGGCCAGCGAGTCGTTGCCCGCCGCCAGGCAGATCGCCCGGTGGAAGGCCAGGTCGGCGGCGAGGATCTCCTCCGGGTCCTCGGTGGCGTTCATCGCCTGGAGGTGCTCCGCCACGACGGCGAGCTGTTCGTCGGTGATCCGGGCCGCGGCCAGCGCGGTCGCCGTCGACTCCAGGATGCGCCGCACCTCCATCAGCTCCACCAGTCGCGGGCCGCGGGATATCTGCGCGACCACCCCGAAGGTCTCCAGCAGATCGCCGGTCTCCAGTTGGGTGACGTAGATCCCGGAGCCGTGCCGGGCCTGGAGCACACCGAGGACGGTCAGCGCGCGGATCGCCTCCCGCATCGAGCTGCGGGATATGCCCAGTTGGGCCGCCAGGTCGCGCTCGGTGGGCAGCCGCTGGCCGGCCTCCAGGTGCCCGCCCGCGATCATCGCCTTGATCTGCTCGATCGCGCGCTGCGTCACTGTCCCCTTGGGGGGCGTGATGTCCTCCATGGTTCCCCTCCCGGCGTCCGTGTCGCGGCAGTCTATCCGCGAAGTCATCGGACCAATACTCCTTCAAGTCGAGGAAATCGCGGTACGAGGGGTGTTGTGCTGGCCAAGAGGTCTGATAAATATTCGGCGCGGCCGGTGCCGGCAACCAGGCCGCACCCCCAGCGCTTTCCTTGGTGAGGAGCCGTCAGATGAGCGGTAGGCAGGCGAGGTCGAGCAAGCGGGCCGTGCGCGCGATGGCGGCGGCGGCCTGCGCCGCACTGGCGCTCACGGCGTGCGGCAGCACGAAGGACACCGCGGCCGGCGGAGGCGACGGCAAGGTCGGTGTGATCGTGCCGCTGCTGACCTCGCCGTTCTGGCAGTCCTACAACGACTACGTGCCCAAAATGGCCAAGGCCGAGAGCGTCGACGCGCTCAAGACCGTCAACTCCAACAGCGACTCGGCCCAGCAGATCACCGACATCAACAACCAGCTCAACCAGGGCGTACGCGGCCTCGTCGTCGCCCCCCTCGACAGCGCCGCCATCGCCGCCGGACTCGACCAGGCCGAACGCAAGGGCGTCCCCGTCGTCGCCGTCGACGTCGCCCCCGAGAAGGGCAAGGTCGCCATGGTCGTACGCGCCGACAACGTCGCCTACGGGACGCGGGCCTGCGAATACCTCGGCAAGCAGCAGTCCTCCGGCAAGGTCGTGCAGATCATGGGCGACCTCGCCTCGGTCAACGGCCGGGAACGCTCCGAGGCGTTCCGCGGCTGCATGAAGCAGAAGTACCCCAAGGCCAAGGTGTTGGAGATCCCCGCCAAATGGGAGTCCGACACCGCCGCCTCCAAGCTCGACACCCTGCTCAACGCCGACCCCGACATCAAGGGGATCTACATGCAGGCGGGCGGCGTGTACCTCGCGCCCACCCTCCAGACCCTCAAGAGCAAGGGCATGCTCAAGAAGGCCGGGCAGAGCGGCCACATCACGATCGTCTCCAACGACGGCATCCCGCAGGAGTTCGACGCGATCCGCAAGGGCGAGATCGACGCCACCCTCTCCCAGCCCGCCGACGCCTACGCCAAGTACGGCATGTACTACATCAAGGCCGCCATGGCCGGGAAGACCTTCAAGCCCGGCCCCACCGACCACGACTCCACGATCGTCAAGCTGCCCAGCGGCGTCCTGGAGGACCAGCTGCAGACCCCGCTGGTCACCAAGGCGAACGTGGACGACAAGAAGCTGTGGGGCAACACAGTGAACGCGGCCGGATGAGCGCCGACACCGCCCTCCGCCCCCTCGTCGAGGCCGCCGGCATCACCAAGCGCTACGGGCCCACCGTGGCCCTGAGCGACGGCCGGCTGACCGTACTGCCCGGCGAATCGCACGCCCTGGTCGGCCGGAACGGTGCCGGCAAGTCGACCCTCGTATCGATCCTCACCGGCCTCCAGCCGCCCGACGAGGGCACCATCGCCTTCGACGGCGAGAGCGCACCGCCGCTCTCCGACCGCGACGCCTGGCGCGCCAAGGTGGCCTGCGTCTACCAGAAGCCCACCGTCGTACCCGAACTCACCGTCGCCGAGAACCTCTTCATCAACCGTCAGCCGACGCGCCGCTCCTTCATCGACTGGCGCAGACTCCGCACCGAGGCCGCCGGACTGCTCGACGCCTGGGACGTCCGCGTGGACCCCGACGCCCGCACCGCCGACCTCAAGGTCGAGGACCGGCAGATGGTCGAGATCGCCCGCGCCCTGTCCTTCGGCGCCCGCTTCATCGTCCTCGACGAACCCACCGCCCAGCTCGACAGCCGCGAGATCGAACGGCTCTTCACCCGGATGCGCGCCCTCCAGGCGTCCGGCGTGACCTTCCTGTTCATCTCGCACCACCTCCAAGAGGTCTACGAGGTCTGCCAGACCGTCACCGTGCTGCGCGACGCCCGCTGGATCACCACCGCCCCCGTCGCCGACCTCCCGCGCGCCGCCCTCGTCGAGGCCATGGCGGGGGAGTCCGCGCCCGCCGCCCGTACCGCCGCCGCCCGCACCATCGCCGGCACCGCCGCCGCGGACGCCCCCGTACGCCTGGCGGTACGTCAACTGACGGGCGAGGCGTACGAATCCGTGGACCTCACCATCCGCAGGGGCGAGGTCGTCGGGCTCGCCGGCAGCAGTGCCAGCGGCAAGATACAGCTCGCCGAAACCCTCGCCGGGCTCCGCGCACCGCGGTCCGGAACCGCCGAACTCGACGGCGAACCGCTGCCGTTCGGCGACGTGCCCGCCGCCCTCAAGGCCGGCGTCGGCTGCGTACCCCGCGACCGCCACGAACAGGGCCTCGTCTTCGGCATGTCCATCGGCGACAACGCCACCATGAGCGTCCCGGGCCGCCTCGGCCGGTACGGATTCGTCTCCACCGCCCGCAAACGGTCCCTCGCCCAGGCCCTCGTCCGCCGCCTCGACATCCACGCCGAGGGCCCCGACCAGCCGGTCTCCGACCTGTCCGGCGGCAACGCGCAGAAGGTCGTGATGGCCCGCGCCCTGGCCGGCGACCCCCGGCTGCTCATCCTCATCAACCCGACCGCGGGCGTGGACGTGAAATCCAAGGAATCGCTGCTCGCCCGGATGGACAGCGCCAGCGAGGACGGCACCGCCGTGCTCGTCGTCTCCGACGAGGTCGACGACCTGCGCCGCTGCGACCGGGTCCTGGCGCTCTTCCACGGCCGCGTCGTCGCCGACCTGCCGGCCGGCTGGCACGAACACCAGCTGATCGCCTCGATCGAGGGAATCGACGAGGTCGACGAGGTCGGCGAGATCAACGAGATCGACGGAAGTGAAGGAGTGGACCGTGGCTGACACCAAGGCCCCGTCGGCCTCGGCGACCGCCGGGGACCGCACCGCCGCCGAACGCGGCAGGACGGCCGGCAAGTCCGTACTGCTGCGCAGAGCACGGGAGTTGGCGCTCGTACCGGCCCTGATCCTGATGCTCGTGCTCGGTGCGCTGCTCAACGACTCGTTCCTCACCGAGCGGAACATCATCTCCATCCTCGGCGCGTCCGCGGCCCTCGCCATGGTGGTGCTCGCCGAATCGCTGGTACTGATCACCGGCAAGTTCGACCTGTCCCTGGAGTCGGTCGTCGGCATCGCCCCCGCCCTCGGCGCGCTGCTCGTGCTGCCCGCCGCCCAGGCCGGATTCGGCGCCCAGTGGCCGACCGGCGCGGCCCTGCTCGCGATCGTCGTCGTCGGCGCGGCCATCGGCGCGTTCAACGGCCTCCTCGTCGTCAAGCTCCGGCTCAACGCCTTCATCGTCACCCTCGCCATGCTGATCGTGCTGCGCGGCCTGCTCGTCGGCGCGACCAAGGGCAAGACCCTCTTCGGCATGCCGGACGCCTTCTACACCCTCGCCACCAGCACCTTCCTGACCATCCCGCTCTCGGTCTGGCTGGCCGCCGGCTGCTTCGGCGCCGCGGGCTTCATGCTGAAGTACCACCGCTGGGGCCGCGCCCTGTACGCCATCGGCGGCAACCCCGACGCCGCGGCCGCCGCCGGCATCCGCGTCCAGCGCGTCATGCTCGGCGTCTACATCGTCGCCGGGGTCCTGGCCTCCGTCGGCGGGCTGATGCAGACCGGCTACGTCGGCGCGATCAACGCCAACCAGGGCCAGAACATGATCTTCACGGTCTTCGCGGCCGCGGTCATCGGCGGCATCAGCCTCGACGGCGGCAAGGGCACCATGTTCGGCGCCCTCACCGGAGTGCTGCTGCTCGGCGTCGTACAGAACCTGCTGACCCTCGCCCAGGTGCCGTCCTTCTGGATCCAGGCCATCTACGGCGGCATCATCCTCATCGCCCTGATGATCGCCCGCGTGACCACCGGCAGGGCCCAGGACTGAGCGCCCCGGCAGCCTCCGCGCACCAGCCGCCCGGCCTCATCGCACAAGTCCGACCTCAACGCACAAGTCGGACCTCACCGCACAAGGAGTACGGAGCCCAGTGAAGCTGTCGCGCCACGGCGCCCCCGGGGCGGCGCCCGAGCCCGGCCCTCGCCGACGGCCGCCCGCCCCGCCCTGCCCCGGCGACTCCGCCGAAGCGGGCCCGGTCGAGCCCGGCCCCGTCGCATCCGACACCGAAGGGTCCGGCGGCCGGCGCCGGACCCCCGCCCGAGCCTGAGAGGCCCACCGTGTCTTCAACTGTCCCGCGCGTCACCGCGCTCGACACGTACGACATCCGGTTCCCCACCTCGCGGGAGCTCGACGGTTCGGACGCGATGAACCCGGATCCCGACTACTCCGCCGCCTACCTGATACTGCGCACCGACGCGGCCGACGGGGCCGAGGGCCACGGCTTCACCTTCACCATCGGCCGGGGCAACGACGTCCAGGTCGCGGCGATCGGCGCGCTCCGCGCCCACGTCGTCGGCCGGTCCGTCGACGAACTCTGCGCCGACCCCGGCTCGCTCTGCCGCGACCTGACCGGAGACAGCCAACTACGGTGGCTGGGACCGGAGAAGGGCGTGATGCACATGGCCATCGGCGCGGTCGTCAACGCCGCCTGGGACCTCGCCGCCAAACGCGCCGGCGTCCCGCTGTGGAAACTGCTCGCCGACGCCGAACCCGAATGGCTCGTCTCCCAGGTCGACTTCCGTTACATCGCCGACGCGCTCACCCCCGAGGACGCCCTCGGCCTCCTGCGGCGCGGCCGCGACGGAGCCGCCGAACGCACGGAGCGGCTGCTCGCCCACGGCTACCCCGGCTACACCACCTCGCCCGGCTGGCTCGGCTACCCAGACGAGAAGCTCACCCGCCTCGCCCGGCAGGCCGTCGCCGACGGCTTCACCCAGATCAAACTCAAGGTCGGCGCCGACCTCGACGACGACATCCGGCGGATGCGCACCGCCCGCGCCGCCGTCGGCCCCGGCGTCCGCATCGCCATCGACGCCAACCAGCGCTGGAACGTGCGCGAGGCCATCGATTGGACCAACGCGCTCGCGGAGTTCGACCCCTACTGGATCGAGGAGCCCACCAGCCCCGACGACGTGCTCGGCCACGCCGCCGTCCGCCGGGCCGTCGCCCCCGTGAAGGTCGCCACCGGCGAGCACGTACAGAACCGGATCGTCTTCAAGCAGATGCTCCAGGCGGACGCGCTCGACATCCTCCAGATCGACGCGGCCCGCGTCGGCGGCGTCAACGAGAACCTCGCCATCCTGCTGCTCGCCGCCAAATACGGCGTCCCCGTCTGCCCGCACGCGGGCGGCGTCGGACTCTGCGAGCTCGTCCAGCACCTGTCGATGTTCGACTACGTGGCGCTCTCCGGCACCACCGACGACCGCGTCATCGAGTACGTCGGCCACCTCCACGAGCACTTCACCGAGCCCGTGCGCATCCGCGACGGCCACTACGGCGCGCCGCTCGCCCCCGGCTTCTCGGCCGCCATGCGGCCCGAGTCCATCGCCCGGTACACCTACCCGGACGGCGACTTCTGGGCCGCCGACCGCGCCTCGCAAGGGCCGCCCGACGGCACAGACGGATCAGAAGGAGAAGCGGCATGACGGAACTTCAGGGACTTAACGCCCTTGTCACAGGCGGCGGTTCGGGCATCGGCCTGGCGACGGCCCGACTCCTCGCCGAGCGCGGCGCCCGCGTCGCGGTGCTCGACCTCGACCCCAAGGCGGCCGGGGAACCGCTGCTCGGCCACGCGGCCGACGTCGGCGACGACGCGTCCGTACGCGCGGCCGTCCAGGCGGCCACCGCCGAACTCGGCGGCCTCGACATCCTGATCAACAACGCCGGCATCGGCGCCGCCGGCACCGTCGCCGACAACGACGACGAGGAATGGCGCCGCGTACTCGACGTCAACGTCATGGGAGTCGTCCGTACGAGCCGGGCCGCCCTGCCGCACCTGCGGCGCTCCGCACACGCCGCGATCGTCAACACCTGCTCCATCGCCGCCACCGCCGGACTCCCGCAACGCGCCCTGTACTCGGCCAGCAAGGGCGCGGTCCTCTCGCTGACCCTCGCCATGGCCGCCGACCACGTCCGCGAGGGCATCCGCGTCAACTGCGTCAACCCCGGCACCGCCGACACCCCCTGGGTCGGCCGGCTGCTGGACGCGGCCGACGACCCCGAGGCCGAACGCGCCGCCCTGAACGCCCGTCAGCCGATGGGCCGTCTGGTCACCGCCGGTGAAGTGGCCGCCGCCATCGCCTACTTGGCGAGCCCCGCCGCCGCCTCCGTCACCGGCACGGCCCTCGCCGTCGACGGCGGAATGCAGGGACTGCGACTGCGCCCGGCCGAACGGTGAGGTCCGCCCGGCTCGGCCGCGGCACGGTCCGCGTCACCGAGCTGTCCTTCGGAGCCGCCGCCATAGGCAACCTCTACACCCCCGTCAGCGACGCCGACGCCAGAGCCGCCGTCGACGCCGCCTGGGAAGCGGGGATGCGCTACTTCGACACCGCGCCGCACTACGGCCTCGGCCTCTCCGAACGCCGCCTCGGCGCCGCCCTGCGCGACCGGCCGCGCGCCGAGTACACCGTGTCCACCAAGGTCGGACGGCTGCTGGAAGCGGACCCCGCCGCCGTGGGCGAGGACACCGCGGGCGGCTTCGCCGTGCCCGCCACCCACCGCCGGATCTGGGACTTCAGCGCGGACGGCGTGCTGCGCGGCATCGAGGCCAGCCTCGCGCGGCTCGGCCTGGACCGCGTCGACGTCGTATACCTGCACGACCCCGACGACCACCTCCGGCAGGCCCTCGACCACGCCTACCCGGCCCTGGAACGGCTCCGCGCCGAAGGCGTCGTCGGCGCGATCGGCGCGGGCATGAACCATGCCGCGCCGCTCGCCCGCTTCCTGCGCGACACCGACGTCGACGCCGTGCTGCTCGCCGGCCGCTACACCCTCCTCGACCAGAGCGGCCTCGCGGAACTGCTCCCCGAGGCGACGGCGCGCGGCAAGAGCGTGGTGGTCGGCGGGGTCTTCAACTCCGGGCTGCTCGCCGACCCGTGCCCCGGCGCCCGGTACGACTACGAAGCCGCGCCCCCGCGCGTACTGGAACGGGCGCTGGCCGCGCGGACCGTGGCCGAACGGCACGGCATACCGCTGCGGGCCGCGGCCCTGCACTTCCCCTTCGGCCACCCGGCCGTCGCGAGCGTCCTGGTCGGCGCCCGCTCGGCTGGCGAGGTCCGCGACGGCGCGGATCTGCTGCGGCGGCCGGTGCCCGCGGAGTTCTGGACCGAACTGCGCGAGCGCGGGCTGCTGCCGGAACGCGTGCCGGTTCCGGCGCCGGGGCGGGGGGTGCGATAGCCGCTGGTCCTTGTGCGCCGCCGCTTGCGTGCTGGCCGGCGCCTCTGCTCGTACGTCCGTACCGGCTCGTACGCCCGTACCCGCCCGTAAGTCCGTAGCGCCCGTACGTCCGTACCCGCTCGTAAGTCCGTAGCGCCCGTACGTCCGTACCGCCCCTTCGATCCAGGAGCTGCCATGAGGATCGCCCTGCACACCACGGTCCGCCCCGAGCGGATCGAGGAGTACGAGGCGGCGCACCGCGAAGTGCCCGCCGAACTGGTCGCCGCCATCCGGGCCGCCGGAGCCGACTCGTGGACCATCTGGCGCAGCGGCACCGACCTCTTCCACGTCATCGAGTGCCCCGACTACCCGCGGATGCTCGCGGAGCTGGAGAAACTGCCGGTCAACGTCGCCTGGCAGGCGCGGATGGGTGAACTTCTGGACACCGCCCATGACTACTCGCAGGACGGAGCCGCCGCCGGGCTGCCCGTCGTATGGGAGCTGTGACGCCGTGACGACAGAGCGCACGGACCGGAGCGCCGCGCCTCCGACCGGGATCGTGGACGCGCACCACCACGTCTGGGACCTGGCGGTACGGGACCAGGACTGGATCACCGGACCCCGGATGGCCCCGCTGCGGAGGAACTTCGCCCCGGCCGACCTCCGGCCCGAGGCGGCGGCGGCCGGGGTTACGGCGAGCGTGGTCGTCCAAACGGTCACGGTGGCCGAGGAGACCCCGGAGCTGCTCGCACTCGCGGCGGACGACGAGCTGATCGCCGGAGTCGTCGGCTGGACCGACCTCACCGCACCCGACGTCGCCGACTCCCTGGCCGCCCTGCGCGACCTGCCCGGCGGCGAGCGACTGGTGTCCATTCGCCACCAGGTCCAGGGCGAGGCGGACCCGGAGTGGCTGCTCCGGCCCGAGGTGCTGCGCGGGCTGGCGGCGGTCGCCGCGGCCGGTCTCGCGTACGACCTCGTCGTCCTCGACCATCAGTTGCCGGCCGCCCGCGCCGCTGCCGCGGCCGTGCCGCAGCTCACCTTCGTCCTCGACCACCTCGGCAAGCCGCCCATCGCCGCCGGCGGCCCGCGGCCCTGGTCGGACGCCGTCCGCGCGCTCGCCGCGCTGCCCAACACGGTCTGCAAGCTCTCCGGCCTGGTCACCGAGGCCGACTGGGAGACCTGGACGGTGGACGACCTGCGCCCGTACGCCGACACCGTGCTCGACGCCTTCGGCCCCGACCGGCTGATGTTCGGCTCCGACTGGCCGGTCTGCCGCCTCGCCGCCTCCTACACCGAGGTCCTGGCCGCGGCGCGCGAGCTGACCCGCGGCCTCGGTCCGGCCGAGTCGGCGGCGGTCTTCGCGGGGACGGCGGTACGGACGTACGGCCTGGACCCGAAGGGCTGAGCCGCGGCCTGGCCGAAAACGTCAAGTAAAGTTCTGCTGAGAGTTGAACAGGGCTGAGGCTCGAACAGAGCAGACGGACAGAGTGGGAAACGGCACCGGCGATGACGGTCACTGAAGAGAACAGGGCCGGTCAGGCGGCCGAGCACCCGGTAGGGGCGGCGAAGCCCACGATCCCGGCCCCCGGCGGCGAACCGCGGCCCGACGGCCGCGTGGAGGCCGATGGGCCGGGTGCGGAGGTTCCGGGCGCCGACGCGGGCGCCCCCGGCATCGACGCGGAGCGCATGGCGGTCTGCCTGAGCGTCCTCGCCGAGCTCGACGAGCTGCCCGTGGACCACCCGGACGCCATCGCGATCCGCCGCGCCACCTCCGGCATCTACCGCACGGTCAAGCAGCGCCGCCGCCAGGAGCGCCGAGCCGCGAAGACCGCCAACGACAAGGCGGTCACGGAGGCCACGGCGACCGGCGCCGCCGACCGCATCGACGATGAGACGCGCGGCATACCGCTCGCCGCGACCTCGTCCGCCGAGATCGTCGGCATCCTGGAGCGCCCCCGCTCCTGCTACATCTGCAAGACGCGCTACGTCGAGGTGGACGCCTTCTACCACCAGTTGTGCCAGGACTGCGCCGCGCAGAACCGGGCGCGCCGCGACGCCCGCGCGGACCTGACCGGACGGCGCGCGCTGCTCACCGGCGGCCGGGCCAAGATCGGCATGTACATCGCGCTGCGGCTGCTGCGCGACGGCGCGCACACGACGATCACCACCCGGTTCCCGAACGACGCCGTCCGGCGGTTCAAGGCGATGGAGGACAGCGGGGACTGGCTGCACCGGCTCAAGATCGTCGGCATCGATCTGCGCGACCCCGCGCAGGTCGTGGCGCTCGCCGACTCCGTGAGCGCGGACGGCCCGCTGGACATCCTGATCAACAACGCCGCGCAGACCGTGCGGCGCTCCCCGCAGGCGTACCGCGAGCTGATCAACGCCGAGGCGGGCCCGCTGCCGGCGGGGGAGCTGCCGCGGTCCGTCGTCTTCGGGGCGTTCGGCAGCGGCGCGCAGCCCGAGCTGCCGGGCCCGGCCATCGCCGGCCATGACGCGCTGACCCCGCAGACCCTCACCGACCTGGCGCTGACCAGCGGCTCCGCGTCGCTCGCGCGGGTCGAGGCGGGCACCGCGATCGACGCGGGCGGGCTCGTACCGGACCTCGACGCGTCGAACAGCTGGATACAGCGGGTGAACGAGGTCGACCCCGTCGAACTGCTCGAAGTGCAGCTGTGCAATGTGACGGCGCCGTTCGTGCTGGTGAGCCGGTTGCGCCCGGCGATGGCGGCGGCCGCCGCGCGCCGCAAGTACGTGGTGAACGTCTCCGCGATGGAGGGGCAGTTCAGCCGCGGCTACAAGGGCGCGGGCCACCCGCACACCAACATGGCCAAGGCCGCCCTGAACATGCTCACCCGCACCAGCGCCCAGGAGATGCTGGACTCCGACGGCATCCTGATGACCGCCGTCGACACGGGCTGGATCACCGACGAGCGCCCGCACCCGGACAAGGTGCGGCTGGCGGCGGACGGCTTCCACGCCCCGCTGGACCTGGTCGACGGGGCGGCCCGGGTCTACGACCCGATCGTCCGCGGCGAGGAGGGCGAGGACCTGTACGGCTGCTTCCTCAAGGACTACGCGCCCGCCGCCTGGTGAGCGGCGGCCCCTGCCGGGGCATGCGCGGAACAGCGGAACAGCGGAGGGCGGGGCCCACGACACCGGTCGAGTGTCGTGGGCCCCGCCCTTTTCGTTGCCCTCCTTCTTGCCCTTCTCGTCGGTCTCCTCGCTCTTCTCGCCGCGGTCGGACGGACAGGGCTCTTCTCGCCGGTCGAACGGACAGGAAAATAAGTCTGGACAAAAATAATTGTCGGTGAGAGGGTGAGGTCATGTTGGACGTGACAGTGATCGAGGACCCCGCCGCCGCAGAGATCTCGCTCGACCCGATACGGGCCCGGCTCCTCGCCGAGCTGGCCGAACCGGCGTCGGCCGCCATGCTGGCCGCGAAGGTGGGCCTGGCCCGGCAGAAGGTGAACTACCACCTCAAGGCGTTGGAACGGCACGGTCTGATCGAGCTGTCCGGGGAGCGCAGGAAGGGCAGCGTCACGGAGCGGCTGATGCGGGCCACCGCTGCCTCGTACGTGATCTCCCCGCTCGCCCTCGCCGAGGTGCAGCCCGACCCCGCCCGCTTCCGGGACCAGCTCTCCGCCCGCTGGCTGCTCGCCGTCGCCGCACGGCTGGTACGCGATGTGGGCGCGCTGGTCACCGGCGCGGCGAAGGCCCGTAAGCGGCTCGCTACGTTCGCCCTCGACGGCGAGGTGCGGTTCGCCTCCGCCGCCGACCGGGCCGCGTTCGTCGATGAACTGACGCGGGGCGTCGGCGACTTGGTCAGCAAGTACCACAGCGAATCGGCCGAAGGCGGGCGGGAGCACCGCCTCGTCATCGCCCTGCACCCCGCCGTCAAGGCCGAGGCCGTCGAGGCGCGGCCGACGGGCGAACCATCCGCAGCATCCAAAGCGGCTGAAGCATCAGCAGCATCCGAAGCGGCCGAATCATCAGCAGCAGTCGAGAAGTGATCGGCAAGTGACCGACGCGAACGCAGGAGACACCGCCATGGGCAAGAAATTCGAGATCGTCCGGGAATTCGAGGTTCCCTCGTCGCCCGAGCAGGTATGGGAGGCGATCACCACCGGTACGGGCGGCTGGCTGTGGCCGATGGAGTACGAACCGCGTACGGGAGGCGCCGCCCCCTTCGGCGGCACCGTCACCGCCTGGGACCCGCCGCACCGGCTGACCGCCCGGTCCGAGGGCGAGGTCGAGGGCGCGGAGAACCAGACGCTCAACCAGCTCGACCACGTCATCGAACCCCGCGAGAACGGCTCCTGGGTGCGCTACGTGCACAGCGGCATCTTCGTGGACGACTGGGACAACCAGTACGACGGCGCCAACCAGCACACCGACTTCTACCTGCACACCCTCCGGCAGTACCTGGCGCACTTCCCCGGCCGCCCGGCCGCGTACACCGCCGTCGAGGGCCCCGCCGCCTCCGCCGCACCGGGTTCGTTCGACGCGGTGCGCCGGGGCCTGGGCCTCGCCGACGACGCGGCGGAGGGCGCGCGGGTACGGGTCGAGCCGACCGGGATCGCCCCGCTTGATGCCGTGGTGGACTACCGCGGCGCGCACTTCATCGGGCTGCGCACGGACGACGCCCTGTACCGCTTCTTCGGGCGGGACGCGTTCGGCGCCCCGGTGGGCGTCGCCGTGCACGAGTTCGCCGCAGGCGCGGACCGGAAGGAGACCGAGCGGGTCTGGCAGGACTGGCTCACGGGCCTGTTCGCCCGCCCCTGACGCCGAGCGGCCGGGCCGCGAGACGCGTGACGGGCCCGCCCCTTCGACGAGATCGGGGCGGCTGCGACAGGGCCGCCCCTTCGGAGACGTCGGGGCGGCCTTCGGTCGTGCGGCGCCGGTCAGTGACTGGTGAGTTCGCCGCTGAGCCGTTCGTGGATACGGGCGCTGGCCTCGTTCAGGCCGGTGAACTCGACGCTCTTGCCGCGCTGCGCGTACTTGGCGGCGACGGCGTCCAGCGCGGACACGGAGGACGCGTCCCAGATGTGAGCGCTCGTCAGGTCGATCACGACCGAGTCAGGGTCGCCCGCGTAGTCGAACCGGTCGACCACGTCGTTGGCCGAGGCGAAGAAGAGTTCGCCGGTCACCGCGTACACGACCCGCCCGCCGTCCGGGTCGGCGACCGAGGTGACGGCGGTCGAGTGGGCGACGCGCTTGGCGAAGACCGCCATGGCGGTGAGCGTGCCCACGACGACGCCGATCGCGAGGTTGTGCGTGGCGACCACGCAGCCGACCGTCACGACCATGACGGCGATCTCGCCGACGGGCAGCCGCTTGAGGGTGCTGGGCGCGATGGAGTGCCAGTCGAAGGTGGCGACCGACACCATGACCATGACGGCCACCAGCGCGGCCATCGGGATGTCGGAGACGACCGGGCCGAACACGATGCACAGGACCATCAGGAACGCCCCGGCGAGGAACGTGGACAGGCGGGTACGGGCGCCGGAGACCCGTACGTTGATCATCGTCTGGCCGATCATGGCGCAGCCGCCCATGCCGCCGAAGAAACCCGTGACGATGTTGGCGATGCCCTGGCCGACGGACTCGCGGGTCTTGTCGGAACGGGTGTCGGTGATGTCGTCGACCAGCTTGGCCGTCATCAGCGACTCCATCAGCCCCACCAGCGCCATGGCCAGGGCGTAGGGGGCGATCGTCGCCAACGTGTCGAGGGTGAAGGGCACGTCGGGCAGGCCGGGCACCGGCAGCGAGGTGGGCAGCGAGCCCTTGTCGCCGACCGTGGGCACGGCGATCCCCGCGGCCACTGTGATGGCGGTGAGGACGGCGATGGAGACCAGCGGGGCCGGGACCACCTTGGTGATCCTGGGGAAGAACACCATCAGGGCCAGCCCGCCGACCACCAGCGGATAGACCGGCCACGGCACGTCCCGCAGCTCCGGCACCTGGGCCAGGAAGATCAGCACGGCCAGCGCGTTGACGAAGCCGACCATCACCGGGCGGGGCACGAACCGCATCAGCTTGGCGACGCCGAGCGCGCCGAGGACGATCTGGAGCAGACCGGCGAGGATCACGGTCGCGATCAGAAAGCCGAACCCGTGCTCACGGTTGACCGGGGCGATGACGAGGGCGACGGCGCCGGTCGCGGCGGAGATCATCGCCGGCCGGCCGCCGACGACGGAGATGGTGACGGCCATGGTGAACGAGGCGAACAGGCCGATGCTCGGATCGACCCCCGCGATGACCGAGAAGGAGATCGCCTCGGGGATCAGCGCCAGCGCCACCACCAGGCCGGCCAGCACCTCGGTGCGGAGGGCCTTCGGCGACAGCCGGTACGTACGGGCGCCGCGCAGCCACGCGGTCGGGGACGGGACGGAAGGAGGCAAGGGGCAACCTGTCGTACTCGGGCCCGTTCCGCCGCCGCGAGCCGGCCTTCGGCGGGCCGAAGCGGTCGGGACGGCCGGGGGGAAGTCGGAGCAGTGGGGAGCGGTAGCGGTGCGGACGGCCGGAAGGATGCCGGATGGCAGGGGGCGACGTCGGGACACGGCCGGGAAGGGCGGGGGAGACCGGCGTCGGGCGCGGGCCAGTCGGTGTCAGAGGCGGGGCCTCACGGCGGGCAGGCGGGGCTCCCGTGCATCATGGACATGCGCGTCACACTCTCCCGCGGGCGTCGGTCTGCGTCAGGGGTACCAGTGCCGTCGTCGACGGCGACTCTCGGCAGCCGGCACCCGGCAACTCTACCCTAACGTTAGGGTAGAGATCGGTGCGGGGGCATACGGCCGTGACGGCACCGGAACGAGAAGGCCAGGAGCACGGCGTGGACGGCAAGCACATGCAGATCGGCGAGGTCGCCGAGCGGACCGAGCTGTCCCTCCGTACCATCCGGCACTACGAGGAGAGCGGCCTGGTCGTCCCCTCGGCCCGCTCCCAGGGTGGCTTCCGCCTCTACACCGACGCCGACGTGGCCCGCCTGATGGTCATCCGCCGGATGAAGCCGCTCGGCTTCACCCTGGAGGAGATGCGCGACCTGCTGTCGGCCACCGACCGTCTCGACTCCGGCGAGGAACTGACCGAGGACGAGCGGGCGTCGCTCCTGGAGCGGGTGGGCGGCTTCGAAGAGGCCGCCGCCGAGCGCGTCACCAAGCTCCGTACGCAGTTGGCGCGGGCCGAGGAGTTCGCGGCCACGCTGCGCGAACGGCTCGCGCGAGTGTCGGGCTGAGCGCTCCCGCGGTATGCGCGGCCGACTGACCGCGGGCCGCCGGCTGGTCGCGCGGTTCCCCGCGCCCCTCGCGGGGTGTGGCGCCGAAGCTCCCGCCACCCCGTCACCCCGTCATCCCGGCCGACTCCGTCCGCGCGCTGATCACGAGTCCCGCCGTTCTCCTGACAGAGACCTGTATCGATCCGAGGATTGATCTCCGACAGCGGATGGTCGCCGCCCGATCCGGACCAGGCGGAGAGCCTGCGGATCTTGCGGTGCCGGAGAAACAAGTGCTCTGGAGGCGTACATGGACAGCGGTTGTCGCGGTGTGCGAACGGCCTTGATCGTCGGCGCGGGCGTCGCCGGCCTGACGGCGGCCACGGCCCTCGCACGCGCGGGATGGCGGGTCGAGGTCGCCGAGGTCGGCGCGTCCGGAGCGACCGCCGGCTGGGGGCTGTGTCTGACCGGGCCTTCGCTGCGCGCGCTGGCCGAGTTGGGGCTCGCGGACGCGTGCCTGGCCGAGGGCCACGGCATGAGCGTGATCACACATGTGGATGTGCGCGGCGAACACGCGGACCAGACCGAGTTGCCGCGTCTGATCGGCGCGCGGCGGCCGGCGATGGCCGGCATCGCCCGGCCCGTACTGCACCGCATCCTGTACACGGAAGCCGAGCGGTGCGGCGTGGTGGTGCGCCACGGACTGACCGTCACCTCCATCGACCAGGAAACGGAGCTGGTCCGCGCGCGCCTGTCGGACGGGACCGGGCGACAGGCCGCGCTCGTCGTCGGAGCGGACGGGGTCCGTTCCGACGTACGGGGGCTGCTGGGCCTGCGGGCCTCGCCCGACTATCACGGGCAGATGGTGTGGCGGGCGCTGGTGCGGCGCCCGTCGTGGGGCACGGGCATCCACCAGTTCGCCGGAAAGGACAATACGGCGGGACTCGTCCCCATCTCGGACAGCCGGGCGTACGTCTTCCTGACGGAGAACAGGGCGGAGCGGAACGTACTCCCGGACGCCGAACTCGCCCCGCGCCTGCGGCGATTGCTGGAGCCCTTCCCTGGCCGGGGCGCGGCGCTCGCCCCGCTGGTGTCCGAGTCCGAGTCGGTCGTACGCCGCCCGGTGCTGACGAACTTCCTTCAGGGCGACTGGAATCGCGGCAGCGGCGTGGTCATCGGCGACGCCGCCCACGCACCCGCGCCGCAGATGGCCAGCGGCGCGGCCCTGGCCATCGAGGACGGCCTCGTGCTGGCGCGGGAGTTGGAGCGGCACGAGTCGGTCGGCGCGGGGCTCAAGGCGTTCGTGAGCCGACGGGCGCAGCGGTGCCGAACGCTGGTGGAGACCTCGGTGGCCATCGCCGGCCTGGAGCGGGAGCAGCGTCATGAGGAGGCGTATCCGCTGGCCGGCGCCTGCCACCGCCTCATGGCGGAGCCCGTGTAGCCGGCCGGCTGTCCGTACGACGGACCGCCCGGCCGGGCCGAACCGGGCGTCCGCCGGACCGAGCCGATTCAACCGGTCAGAAGCCCGACCGGACCGAGCCAGGCCCCCGACCGGGACGAGCCGGGTTGAGCCAGGAGCTTGGCCGAGCTGAACACTCGTCCAAGGGTCGTCTCCTGCCTGGGCCGCTTCGCCGGTGACTACCGCGGCCGTTTCGGCGAGCTGCCCTCCGACACCGCGGCCTGCCGGTAGCACCGCCTGACCGCGGATTCCGGTGGCCGGGCACGCGTCTCCCCGCGCCCCTTTCGAGGCGCGGGGCGGTCCGCGCGCGGGCCCGTCTCCGGCTCAGCGGCCGGCGAGCAGTCCCGGCAGACCGTCCAGGGCGCTGCCCAGGCGGTCCGAGGGGAGGCCGCCGCCCTGGGCGGTCTCGTCGTTGCCGCCGCCCCGGCCGTCCAGGAGGCCCTTGACGAGGGTGGCGGCGGACAGGCCGGCGGTGCGGCCGGCGGCGTTCACGGCGACGACCACGACGGCCTTGCCGCCGGCCGTCGCGCCGACGGCCGCCACGCCGGGGCGCTCGGCGGGCAGCCGGTCGCGTACGGCCTGGGCGAGGGTGCGCGCGTCGCCGCCGTCGCCGTCCGTGGTCGCGGTGACCATGAGCGTGCCGTGGACGTCCCGCGCCGCGGCGGCCAGCTCGGCGGCCCGGCCCAGGGCGGCCCGGCGGTGCAGTTCGTCGGCGCGCTGGTCCGCGGCCTTCAGCCGCTCCAGCAGCGACGCCACCCGGTCGGGCAACTGGGCGCGCGGGGCCTGGAGCTGCTCGGCGAGCCGGGCCACCAGGTCGCGTTCCCGGGCGAGGTAGCCGAAGCCCTCGACGCCGACGGCGGCCTCCAGGCGGCGCATTCCCGCGCCGACCGAGGACTCGCCGGTCAGCGCGATCAGCCCGACCTGGGAGGCGTGCTCGACGTGGGTGCCGCCGCACAGTTCGCGCGACCACGCGCCGCCGATCTCGACGACCCGCACCCGCTCCCCGTACGTCTCGCCGAAGAGCGCGAGCGCCCCCAGCTCCTTCGCCTCGGGCAGGGTCATCCACTTCACGTCGACCGGCAGATCGCGGCGCAGCGCGCGGTTCGCGGCCTCCTCCACCTCGCTGCGGGCGCTCGGGCCGAGCGCGCCGCGCCAGGGGAAGTCCAGCCGCAGCGATCCGGGCCGGTTGTACGAACCGGCCTGCAGCGCGGTCGGGCCGAGCACCTGGCGCAGCGCCGCGTGCAGCACGTGCGTACCCGAGTGCGCCTGCCGGGCGCCGAGCCGCCACTCCGGGTCGACGGCGGCCCGTACCGCGTCACCGGTCGCCAACTCGCCTGCCGTGACCCGGACCTGATGGGCCACCAGCCCTGGCAGAGGGCGCTGCACGTCCAGCACCTCGGCCTCGACCGACGCCCCGGTCAGCAGCCCCGCGTCGCTCTCCTGGCCGCCCGACTCGGCGTAGAACGGGGTGCGGTCCAGCACCACGGTCGCGATCTCGCCGGTGCGTACGACCGGCAGCGGGCCGTCCGCGCCCAGTACGGCCAGCACGCGGGAGTCCGTCTGAAGGGACTCCCAGGCGCGCCAGTCGGTGGGGCCGTTCGCGTCGAGAACGGTACGGAAGGCCGAAGTGTCCGCGCTGACACCGGACTTGCGGGCCCGCGCGTCGGCCCGGGCGCGTTCGCGCTGCTCGGTCATCAGCGCCGTGAACCCCTCGCGGTCCACCTCGACGCCCTGCTCCTCGGCCATCTCCAGCGTCAGCTCGACGGGGAAGCCGTAGGTGTCGTGCAGCAGGAACGCCTGCGCGCCCGGCAGCGAACGGCCGCCCGACTCCTTGACCTTGGCGACCGCCGTGTCCAGCACCGTCGTGCCCTGACGCAGCGTCGAACGGAACGCGTCCTCCTCCGCGTACGCCTGCTGCGCGATGCGGTCGAACTGCTCGGCGACCTCCGGATAGCTGGGCGCCATGCAGTCGCGGGCCACCGGCAGCAGCTCCGGCAGCGCCGGGTCCTGGTAGCCCAGCAGCCGAACCGAGCGCACGGCCCGGCGCAGGATGCGCCGCAGCACGTAGCCGCGCCCCTCGTTGCCGGGGGCCGTGCCGTCGCCGAGCAGCATCAGGGCGGTGCGCACATGGTCGGCGACGACCCGCAGCCGTACGTCCGCCTGCGCGTCGGCGCCGTAGCGGGAGGCGGTGAGTTCGGCCGCGCGGTCCAGCACGGGGCGGGTCTCGTCGATCTCGTACAGGTTGTCGACGCCCTGCAGCAGCATCGCCATCCGCTCCAGGCCCATGCCGGTGTCGATGTTGCGGCGGGGGAGCTCGCCGAGGATCGGGTAGCCGGACTTGCCGGCGCCCTCGCCGCGCTCGTACTGCATGAAGACGAGGTTCCAGAACTCCATGTACCGGTCCTCGTCCACGGCCGGCCCGCCCGCGCGCCCCAGCTCCGGGCCGCGGTCGTAGTACATCTCCGAGCAGGGGCCGCATGGGCCCGGCACGCCCATGGACCAGAAGTTGTCCTCGTCGCCGCGCTCGACGATCCGCTCCGGCGGCAGCCCCGCGACGCGCCGCCAGATATCGGCGGCCTCCGCGTCGGAGTGGTGCACGGTCGCCCAGATGCGGTCCGGGTCGAGCCCGTAACCCCCTTGCGCCGCCGGCGTGGTGGACAGCGCCCACGCGAAGCCGATGGCCTCTTCCTTGAAGTAGTCGCCGAACGAGAAGTTCCCGTTCATCTGGAAGAAGGAGCCGTGCCGGGTGGTGCGGCCCACCTCCTCGATGTCCAGGGTCCGCACGCACTTCTGCACGCTCGTCGCCCGCGGCCACGGCGACTGCGCCTCGCCCGCCAGATACGGCTTGAAGGGGACCATCCCCGCGTTGACGAACAGCAGCGTCGGGTCCGGGGTGGGCAGCGGCGCGCTCGGGACCACGGTGTGGCCCCGCTCGGCGAAGAAGTCGAGGAAGCGGCTGCGGATGTCGGCGGTACGCAAGTCGGGCTCCGAGGGGCTCGGGAGGGTGGTCAGGCGACGCTGGTCGAACGGGCGGCGCGCGCCGCCTTCGCCGCCTTGGCGGTCTTGGCCGTGCTGCTCACGGGGTGCAGCGCCGCGTACTCCAGCGGCGCCGACGGGTCGATGGACACGTCGAGCGGCGCGGGCTCGGCCCCCGCGCGCACCAGCAGGTCGCCGACCGCCGCGATCATCGCGCCGTTGTCGGTGCACAGCCGCAGCGGCGGCACCCGCAGGGTGATCCCGGCGGCCTCGCACCGCTGCTGGGCCAGTTCCCGCACGCGCGAGTTGGCGGCCACGCCGCCGACCACCACGAGGGTGTCCACGCCGTGGTCCCGGCAGGCGGCGACGGCCTTCTTGGTGAGCACGTCCGCGACCGCCTCCTGGAGGGAGGCAGCGCCGTCCTCGACGGGCAGCGGCTGTCCGCTCGCCCGGTGCTGCTCCGCCCAGCGGGCCGCCGCGGTCTTGAGGCCGGAGAAGGAGAAGGCGTACTTGTCGTCGCGCGGCCCGGTCAGCGGGCGGGGGAAGGCGACGGCGCGCGGGTCGCCCGTACGGGCCGCCCGGTCGACGGCCGGCCCGCCCGGATAGGGCAGCCCGAAGACGCGCGCGACCTTGTCGAAGCACTCGCCGGCCGCGTCGTCGAGCGTGTCGCCGAGGTGGACGATCGGATCGCGGGCCAGGTCCCGTACGAGCAGCAGCGAGGTGTGGCCGCCGGAGACGATCAGCACCATGCACGGGTCGGGCAGTGGGCCGTGCTCCAGGGTGTCGGCCGCCACATGGCCCGCGAGGTGGTGCACGCCGTACAGCGGGACCCCCAGCGAGTAGGCGAAGCCCTTGGCGGCGGCGACGCCGACCTGGAGTGCGCCGGACAGGCCGGGGCCGGTGGTGACGGCCACGGCGTCGATGTCGGCCATCTTCAGCCCCGCGTCGGCGAGGGCGGCCCGTACGACCGGAGCGGCCGCGTGCACATGGGCGCGCGCCGCGATCTCCGGGACGACGCCGCCGAACCGCGCGTGCTCGTCCATACTGGACGCGACGGCGTGGCCCAGCAGCACACCGTCCTGGACCAGACCGGCTCCGGTCTCGTCGCAGGACGACTCGATTCCCAGCACCACCGGTGAACGGCTCACGCCACTGCCTCCTGCCATTGATCTGTACCTGCGAATTGTACGCAACCGGAACTCCGGCCGGTCCCGGCCGCGACCAGCACGCCGCAGGTCAGTAGAGTTCCGTTGCCGCTCGTGCCGTCTGTCGCGGCACATGCTCTGACCTGCCCGTTCTCATACCTGTCCGTGTTCACTGCCGCACCCTGCGCAGTGCCGGGACCCGCCGTCACCCCGAGCCGTCCAGCCGCCGCCAACCCGTTCCCCGTCCTCTTTCCCTTCCTCTTCCCTTGTCTTCCGCTGTTCTGATTCCATCTGATTCCGTCGCGCTGATTCCGTAGTTCCGAACCATCTCGTCGCCGCCCGTCATTCCGCTGCCCGTCATTCCACCGCTCACCATCTCGCCGCTCGCCGTCCGTCATCCCGCCGTCCGTCCGATCCGGACCTTCCGCCGATATCCGAGGTACGCCCCCGTGACCCCCGTTCCGCCACCGCCGCCCGAGACGACACCCGGCGCGGCACCCGTGACGGTCGTGGGCATCGGCGCCGACGGCTGGCCGGGCCTCGCCCCAGCCTCCCAGGAAACCCTGCGCGCCGCCGATGTGCTCATCGGCGGCCCCCGCCAGCTCGGCCTCCTGCCACCCGGCGAGTGCGCGGGGGAGCGGGTGGCCTGGCCCTCGCCGCTGCGGCCTGCTGTCCCCGGACTCATCGAGCGCTTCGCCGGGCGGCGCGTCTCCGTCCTGGCCAGCGGCGACCCCATGTTCTTCGGCATCGGCCGCACCCTGACCGAGGTGCTCGGCCCCGAACGGCTGCGAGTGCTGCCGCACCCGTCCTCCATCTCGTACGCGTGCGCCCGGCTCGGCTGGGCGGTGGAGGAGACCGAGGTGATCAGCTTGGTCGGGCGGCCCGCCGCGACGCTCTCGGCGGCGGCGTACGCGGGCCGCCGGCTGCTCGTGCTCAGTGCCGGGGCCGACACGCCCGCCGAGGTCGCGGCCCTGCTGTGCGAGCGGGGCTTCGGGCCGAGCCGGCTGCGCGTACTGGCGCGGCTCGGCGGCGCGGACGAACACATCGCCGAGGGCGTCGCGGAGGACTGGCCGCACCCGCCGGGCGACGCGCTCAACGTCGTCGCGGTGGACTGCCGCGCGTCCGGGGACGCGGTGCGGCTCGCGCTCACCCCGGGCCTGCCGGATCATTCGTACGAGCACGACGGCCAGTTGACGAAGCGTCATGTACGGGCCGCGACCTTCGCCGCGTTGGCCCCCGCGCCCGGCGAACTGCTGTGGGACGTCGGCGGCGGAGCCGGCTCCATCGGCATCGAGTGGATGCGCGCGCACCGGAGCTGTCGGGCCGTCAGCATCGAGCGGGACCCGGTACGGGCCCGGCGCATCGAACGCAACGCGAGCGCGCTCGGCGTGCCCGGTCTGCGCGTCGTCACCGGCCCCGCCCCGGACTCGCTCGCCGAACTGCCCACGCCCGACGCCGTGTTCATCGGCGGCGGTCTGACCGCGCCGGGCGTGCTCGACGCGTGCTGGGACGCGCTGCGGCCCGGCGGCCGGATCGTCGCCAACACGGTCACCCTGGAGTCCGAGGCGCTGCTCGCTGACCGGCACCGGCGCCTCGGCGGCGAGCTGGTCCGTATCGCCGTCGCGCACGCCGTGCCGGTGGGCGGGTTTACGGGGTGGCGGCAGGCAATGCCCGTCACACAGTGGGCGGCGGTCAAGCCCGGGCCGGCCGCCCCGGCTGTCGGGAGCGCCGACGCCGATCGCGCCGACGTCGAGAGTGCCGATGTCGAGATCGCCAGTGCCGATAGTGCCGATAGTGCCGATCGAGGAGAAGAACGATGACCGTGTACTTCATCGGCGCCGGCCCCGGCGCCGCCGACCTGATCACGGTCCGCGGGGCGCGGACTCTGGCCCGCTGCCGGGTCTGCCTGTACGCGGGCAGCCTCGTCCCCCGCGAACTGCTCGCCGACTGCCCCTCCGACGCCCGGCTCATCGACACCGCGCAGCTCAACCTCGACCAGATCGTCGAGCAGCTCGTACGGGCGCACGAGGCGGGCGAGGACGTGGCGCGGCTGCACTCCGGCGACCCCTCGGTCTTCAGCGCCGTCGCCGAGCAGATGCGGCGCCTGGACGCGGCCGGGGTGCCGTACGAGGTGGTGCCCGGCGTCCCCGCCTTCGCCGCGGCCGCCGCCGCGCTGAACCGCGAGCTGACCGTGCCGACCGTCGGCCAGACCGTCGTCCTCACCCGCATCGCCCAGCAGGCCACCCCCATGCCGGACGGCGAGGACCTCGCCACCCTCGGCCGCAGCCGCGCCCTCCTCGTCCTGCACCTCGGGGCCCGCTACGTCGACCGCATCGTGGACCAGCTGCTGCCGCACTACGGCGCCGACTGCCCGGCCGCCGTCGTCGCCATGGCCAGCCGCCCCGACGAACTCGTCCTGCGCGGCACCCTCGCCGACATCGCGGACCAGGTGAAGGCCGCGGGCGTGGTCCGCACCGCCGTCATCCTGGTCGGCCGCTCCCTGGGCGCCGAGCAGTTCCGCGACAGCCACTTGTACTCGGCGGACCGGGACCGGCCGCACGGGTCTTGCGAGGCGACCACGTCGCGTGGGACAGCGGGCTGAGGCCACACACGTTCGCGGCGGCGGTTCGCCTCCTGTCCTGAACGGCGGCCCGGCTGCGGCCTGCGGCGCGTGGGGGAGCGGGCGGCCGTCGGTGCGTACGGCGCGCCGCTCTGGGGCCCGGCCGCCGGTGCGGCTTCGCCACGTTGCCGCGATGACCGCACGCCCGCAGCTCCGCTGCGAGGGCGCTGACGCTGACGGGGCGCTCCGGCCCGTTGAGCCGCGGCGGCTAACCTGCCACGGTCTGCCTGGCCTCGGGCCTTCGGCCAGGCACTACCTGTGACGCCCGTTCGGCGGCGTCCGGGACCCGGTGTCCGGCGAACCGCCGCCCTGCGGCCGTCCCGCACCCGCCGAAGCCGCCGCGTGGCAAGCGCCGCGGCCGTCGGCGCGGGCGGTGACGCGGCCCGCCTCGACGCGGACGGCGGCCTCGGTTCCGTCGCTGACGGCGGGCACACCGGCCGCCGCGGCGAGGACGCCCCGCTCGTCGTGTACGAGCCGCAGGCGCGGCCACGCCGACTCCGGGAAGGCCCGGCGCAGGCCGCGGGCGAACTCGGTGACGGTCAGCCGGGCGAGCGGGCCCAGTTCGTCGGGGTCGCCCGTGACCAGGACGGCGGTGACCTGGTCGCCCGGGCGTGCGGCCCGTACGGCCTCCTCGGCGGCTTCGAGGCGGTGCAGTCCGAGCACCGCCACCACGCCGTCGCCCGAGAGGTCCACCGGCTCGCCGCGCAGCGCGTCCACCGCGGGCGGCGGGGACCAGGGCGCGTCGGCGGGGCGGGCCTGCGGGGCGTAGGGGAGGTGGGGCGGCGGCCAGGCGTCGGCGAGGTCGAGGGCGGCCAGGTGCTCGCAGGCGCCGACGACGTTGAAGGGGTCGACGAAGCCGGGAGCGGCGGCGGCCAGCCGGCTCGCGCCGTGCAGCGTCGTGAGCACGCTCTCCGCCAGGCGGACCTGCCGGCCGGCTGACGGGCGAACCTGCTCCAGGGCCAGGCCGAGCAGGATCGCGTCGACCTTCATGAGCTGCGCGAACGGCAGTTGAATCCGCTCGTCCGCGAGGACTGTCGGCATCAGGTCCAGGCCGATTCGGGCCGCCCCGTCCCGCTCGTCGGCCGCCAGGGGGAGCGGGGCCAGCCAAGCGCGCGCGAACGCGCCCAGCGCCGTGCGGGCGGTGCGGCCCGGCTCCGGGTGCGGCGGTGCGGGCGCGGCGTCGGCGAGAGCGGCCAGTACGGAGAAGTACAGGGCCCGCTTGCCGGGGAAGTTGGAGTACACCGCGCCTCGGGTGAGGCCGGCGCGCTCGGCGATCGAGTCGATCTTGGCATCGCGGAAACCGCGCTCCGTGAACTCCTCCCCGGCGGCGGCCAGCACCTTGGCGCGGTTCTGCTCCTGGAGCTGTGCTCTGCTCAGCCGAACCATCGTGTGCTCATCCTCCTCGCCCGGCGTCCATCCATCGCCGTTGCTTCGCGTCCTCGTGCAAGATACCGTCACCATTCAGATGACGAGAGCATGTGGTTTCGCCATCTGGAATCTGACTCCGAACGCCCGGGAGGGCTCATGACGGTCGCCGACCAGGACACCAGCGGCATCCCCGAGATCGACCTCACCGACCCCGAAGTGCTGCGCGACCCCTTCACCGCCTACGGACGGGCCCGCGAGCGCTCCCCGCTGGCGCGGCTGCGAGCCCCCGGCATCGGGACGATGTGGGCCGTCACCCGGTACGAGGCCGCCAAAGCGCTACTGGCCGACCCCCGCTTCGAGATCAACGCCCGCAGTTTCCTGCGGCCCGACGTCCCCGAACACTGCCTCGCCTACATGCGGACCATGTCCGAGCTGGACGGCCCGGAACACTCCCGGCAGCGCCGGCTGGTCTCGCCCGCGTTCACCGTGCGCCGCGCCGCCGAGTTCCGGCCGCGGATCGAGCCGATCGTCGAGCGGCTGCTCGACAGCCTGCCCGAGCACGCCGAGAACGGCTCCGTAGACCTGCTGCGGCACTTCACCCGGCCGCTCCCGATCGACGTCATCTGCGAATCCGTCGGCATCCCCGGACCCGACCGGCCGCGCTGGCGCGCCTACGGCGCCACCATCGCGGCGGGCTCGGGCCAGGGCTTCGGCGAGGCCGTGCCCGGCATCATGGAAGGGGCCAAGGCGGCGATAGCGCGCCGCCGCGCCGATCCCGGCGACGATCTGCTCTCGGACCTCATCCGCGCCCAGGCCGAGGACGGCGACCGGCTCAGCGAGACCGAACTCGTCACCATGGTCTGGCACTTGGTCCTCGCGGGGCAGACGCCCGCCAACCTCATCGCCAACGCCGTGGCCGTCCTGCTCGCCCACCCCGAACAGCTCGCCGCCGTCCGCGCCGACCCCGCGCTCATGCCGCGCGCCGTCGAAGAGCTGACGCGCTGGTGCGGCCCGACGCTGCTGTCGATTCCCCGTTACCCGCGCGAGGACGTCGACCTGTTCGGCACGCCGGTGGGCAAGGGCGAGCCGGTCACCGCCGTCATCGCCGCCGTCAACCGCGACCCGCGCGCCTTCGCCGACCCCGACCGGCTCGACCTCGCCCGCCCCGCCGGCCCCGCGGGCCACCTGGGCTTCGCCCACGGGCCGCACTTCTGCCTCGGCGCGTCCCTGGCGCGCGTACAGACCGAAGTGGCCCTGACCGCCCTGCTGCGCCGGTTCCCGAACCTCGCCCTGGCCGGACCGTCGGCCGCTCAGCGCGCCGTGGACCCGGGCACCTGGCGGCTGGCCGAGCTGCGTGTGACGCTCTGACCCGCTGCCCGTAGAAGCCCTCTCAGCCGCCGGCGCCGCCGCCCTCGACGAGCGACGTCAGACCGTCGAGCATCGACGTGAGGCCGAGGTCGAACAGCTTGTCCAGGTGCAGGTCGTAGCCGTTCTCGTCGAGGTCCCCCATGACCCGGCTGAACGTGGGGTAGTCACCGGACGCGAGCACCGACGCGAGGGCGGGCGCCTGGGTGTCCAGCCACTGCTCGTCCGTCAGGCCCGTGGCGCTCGCGGCCTGGGCCTCGCGCTCCAAGTGGACGGCGACGCCCTGCACATGGCTGTAGAGGAGGACGTTCACGTCGTACATGGCGGTCGGCGTCAGGCCGAGGCCGTCCAGAGCGCTCAGGACCCACTCGGAATAGGCGATCAGGTTGGGCGACACCTGAGGGCGGGTGAGCGGGCCGGTCTGCGCCAGCCAGGGGTGCGCGCGGTGCAGCGTCCACAGCGCCCGGGCCCCCGCCTCCAGCCGCGCCCGCCAGTGGGCGGGGACCTCGGCGGGATAGACCAGCTCGCCGTGAGCGGAGTCGGTCATCAGCAATACGAGGTCGTCCCGGCTGTTCACGTAGCGGTACGGCGACATGGCGGCCGTACCAAGGCGTGCGGCGACGCCCCGCATGGTCAGGGCGGCGAGCCCCTCCGCGTCGGCGATCTTCATGGCGGTGCGCACGATGCGCTCGCGGGTCAGCTCGTGCCCGGAACCGGCCGCCGCGCGGGACGGATGGTCCGGGTCCGCGCGGCGGCCCGCCGGGGCGACCACTGTGCCGACGCGCGCTTGGGGCCGCACCAGCCCCTCCTGTCCCAGGGTCGTCAGCGCCTTCGTGGCGGTGGCCAGCGCGACGTTCCACTCGCGGGCGATCTGTCGCGTCGACGGCACCCGGTCGCCCGGGGCCAGTTCGCCCTCGGCGATGCGCCGACGCAGCTCGGCGACGATGCGCAGATACGGCGGGACGTCTTTCCTGGACACGACCATGGCGTGCTCCCTTCCTACCTGTCCTAGTACAGAAATTAGCAGAACGCGGAGCTGTACGCTCCGATTCACGCAGCCTCAGCGCACTTGCCGAGGCTGTGCGTACGGCGTAAATTCAGGTGCGTACACCGTACGAAGGGGTTCATGTGAAGACCGTGCTCATATCCGGCGCCAGCGTCGCCGGACTCACCCTCGCCCACTGGCTGCGCCGCCACGGCTACGCCCCCACCGTCGTCGAACGCGCCCCCGCCCTGCGCCCGGGCGGCCAGGCGCTCGACGTGCGCGGCGTCGCGCTCGGCGTCCTCGAAAGGATGGGCATCCTGCCCGAAGCGCGGGCCCTGCGCACCCGGATGCGCGGCATGACGATGCTCGACGGCGACGGCAACGAACAGTGGAGCTCCACGGAGATGGCGCTCAGCAGCGGCCGACTGGACAGCGACGACATCGAACTGCTCCGCGACGATCTCACCCAACTCCTGTACGGGCAGGCGCGGGACGGCGTCGAGTACCTCTTCGGCGACCACATCACGGCCCTCGACGAGGACGCGTACGGCGTCCACGCCACCTTCGAGCACGGCCCGCGCCGCAGCTTCGACCTGGTCGTGGGAGCCGACGGCCTGCACTCCGCGGTGCGCCGCCTGGCCTTCGGCCCGGAGCGGGACTTCGTCCACCACCTCGGCCCCCACGTGGCCGTCTTCGCCACCGAGAACTTCCTGGAACTCGACAACTGGCAGACCTGGCTCACGGACGGCACCGCCACCTACTGCCTCTACCCGGCGCGCGACAACTCCGAGATGCGGGTCACGCTCGGCTTCATGGCGCCGGAGCCCGTCGACTACGACTACCGCGACACGGAAGCACAGAAGGCGCTCGTCGCCGAGCGGATGTCACACCTGGGCGGGGACGCCCCGAGGCTGCTCAAGGCGATGTGGGACGCCCCGAACTTCTACTTCGACGCGATGGCCCAGACCCGCATGGACCACTGGACGAAGGGCCGGGCCGCGCTGGTCGGGGACGCCGGATACTGCCCGTCGCCCCTCTCCGGGCAGGGCAGCAGCCTGGCCCTCGTCGGCGCCTACGCGCTGGCCGACGAACTCGGCCGGGCCGACGGCGACCACGCCGCCGCGTTCGCCCGCTACGAGGAGCGGCTGCGCCCGTACGTCGAGCTCAACCAGGCGCTCGCCACCGAGAACCCCGACGGGCCGCCTGCCGAGGAATCGGCGGAACGCGCCAAGAACGCGTTCTCCCTCGACGCCTGACCTCGCGGCCCCGACTCCAGCTCGTGGTCACCCCTCGCGCGGCCCCCGCGCCCCGGCCTGCCCCACGATCGTGCCCGCGCGGTCGATGCAGATGACGTCGACCGCCACGGGCGCGCCGCGCAGCACGCCGAGCGCCTCGTCGCGGGCGGTCCGCGCGACCAGATCGCCCAGCGGCACGCCGCGCGCCGCGCACAGCTGCATCGCCTCCAGACCGGTGTTGGCGGAGGCCACCGAAGCGGCCAGTTCCTCGTCCGCGCCGCCGCCGCGGGCGAGCTCCGCCAAGAAGGACTTGTCCACCTGGGAACGGGACGAGTGCAGGTCCAAGTGGCCCGCGGCGAGCTTCGAGAGCTTGGCGAAGCCGCCCGCGATGGTCAGCCGGTCCACCGGGTGGCGGCGCACGTACTTCAGCACCGCGCCCGCGAAGTCGCCCATGTCCAGCAGCGCGTCCTCGGGCAGCCCGTGCACGGCCACCGCGACCTTCTCGGACGTCGAGCCCGTGCAGCCCGCGACGTGCGTACGGCCCGCCGCGCGCGCCACGTCCACGCCGCGCCGGATGGAGTCGATCCACGCCGAGCAGGAGTACGGCACCACGATGCCCGTCGTGCCCAGGATGGACAGGCCGCCGAGGATGCCCAGGCGCCCGTTCCACGTGGAACGGGCGATCTCCTCGCCGTGGTCCACGGACAGCTCGATCTCCACGTCGCCGCTGCCGCCGTACCGGGCCGCGACCGCCGCGACGTGCTCCCGCATCAGCTGCCGGGGCACCGGGTTGACCGCCGGCTCGCCCACCTCCAGCGGCAGCCCCGGCCGGGTGACCGTGCCCACGCCCGGGCCCGCCCGGAAGACGACCCCCGAGCCCGGCGGCAGGGCCCGCACCGTCGCGCGGACCAGTGCGCCGTGCGTGACGTCCGGGTCGTCCCCGGCGTCCTTGACGATCCCCGCCATCGCGCGCCCGTCGCCCAGCTCCTCGGCGGCCAGCGCGAACGCGGGCGTCTGCCCCTTCGGCAGCGTGATCGTCACGGGGTCCGGGAACTCGCCGGTCAGCAACGCCGTGTACGCGGCCGTGGCCCCGGCCGTCGCACACGCCCCCGTCGTCCAGCCGGACCGCAGCCCGGTGTGCTGCAACTGCGCGCCGCGCCCGCCGGTAACGTTCGCCTTCGCCTCAGCCACGGCGTGCTCCGGCCCCGCCACCGGCGCGGCCCGGCAGCCGCCGGGCGCGGCAGGCACGACCAGAAGGGGACCTCATGATCACGCCGCCCACGCCACGCCACGTACTGATCCTCGGCGGCACCGCCGAGGGCCGCCGGCTCGCCGCCGAACTCGCCGCCGACCCCGCGCTGCGCGTCACCAGCTCCCTCGCGGGCCGCGTCGCCCAGCCGCGGCTGCCCGCCGGGCAGGTGCGGATCGGCGGGTTCGGGGGGCCCGACGGACTGGCCCGGTGGCTGCGCGAGCAGCAGGCGGACGCGGTCATCGACGCCACCCATCCTTTCGCCGGCACGATCAGTTTCAACGCGGCACAGGCGGCCGCCGAGGTCCATGTTCCCCTGCTCGCGCTCCGCCGGCCCGGCTGGGTCGCTGGTCAGGGCGATGACTGGCACTCCGCCGGGTCCCTGGCAGAGGCCGCGGACCTGCTGCCCGCGCTCGGTGAGCGGGTCTTCCTCACCACGGGCCGGATGGGGCTCGGGGCCTTCGCCCACCTCACCCGGCTGTGGTTCCTCGTACGGTCCGTCGACGCCCCCGAGCCGCCGATGCCGCCCCACACCGAGGTACTGCTCGACCGCGGCCCGTTCACCGTCGAGGGCGAGGCCGAGCTGCTGCGCCGCCACCGCGTCGACGTCCTCGTCACGAAGGACAGCGGCGCGTCGGCCACCGCCGCGAAGCTCGTCGCCGCGCGCGATGCGGAGGTGCCGGTGGTCGTGGTGCGCAGGCCGCCCGTGCCGGACGGTTTGCCCGCCGTGGGGACGGTGGGGGAGGCGGTGGAGTGGGTGCGCGGGGTGCTCGGGTGACGGGATCGTAGCCCCGACCCCGGATCGTAGCCTTGGCCCCGGCCCGTAGCTCTGGCCCCGGTCCGCAGCCCCGACCCCGGCCCGTAGCTCTGGCCTCGGTCCGTAGCCCTGGCCCTCGGACGTCGGCCACGCCCGTACGGCCCTCACGGACGTACGGGACCGATCGCCACCCCCGCGCGACCGGTCTCACCCCTCCGGATACCGCCTGGGCGTCCACACGATCTGCCGGCCGTCGCCCCGCCGCACCGTCCGCGTCTGGGAGGAACCGACGAGCAGGATCGTGCGCATGTCGACCTCGGCCGGTTCCAGATCGGCGAGGCGCACGATCCGCACGCTCTCCTCCGGGCCGCCCACGTCGCGGCCCAGCACCACCGGGGTGTCCGGGGACCGGTGCTCCAGCAGGAGTTCGCGGGCCTTGCCGACCTGCCAGAGGCGGCTGCGCGAACCGGGGTTGTACAGGGCGAGCACCAGATCGGCCGAGGCCGCCGCGTGCAGCCGCTCCGCGATGACCTCCCACGGCTTGAGCCGGTCGGAGAGGGAGACCACCGCGTAGTCGTGGCCCAGCGGCGCGCCCGCGCGCGAGGCCGCCGCGTGCGCCGCCGTCATCCCCGGCAGCACCCGCACCGGCACGTCCCGGTACGGGCCCTCGGAGGCGACCTCCAGCACCGCCGTCGCCATCGCGAAGACGCCCGGGTCACCGGAGGAGACGACGGCCACCCGCCGCCCCTGCCGGGCGAGGTCGAGGGCGAACTCGGCGCGCTCGGACTCCACCTTGTTGTCCGAGGGGTGCCGCCGCTGACCCGACCGTACGGGCACCCGGTCGAGGTACGTGGTGTAGCCGACCAGGTCGTCGGCGGCGGCCAGTTCCCCGCGGGCCTCCGGCGTCAGCCACAGCGGCCCGGCCGGGCCGAGGCCCACGACCACGACCTCGCCCTCGTGCGCGACGGGCGCGGCGTCGATCCTGCTGGGCAGCACGGCCACCGCGAAGTACGGCACCGACGCCGGGTCCACGTCCGCCAGCCGGCCCGTACGCTCCCCGCTCATCGTCGCCCGCTCCACGTACCGCGCCTCCGCGAGCCGGCCCGAGCGCTCCAGCGCGCCCCGCACGGCGGGGAACGTCCGTCCGAGCTTCATCACCACCGCGGAGTCCGTCGAGGCGAGGCGCGCCGCCAGCTCCTCCTCGGGCAGCGTGCCCGGCAGGATGGTCAGCACCTCCTCGCCCTCCACCAGCGGCTCGCCGAGCCGGGCCGCGGCCGCGCTGACCGAGGTGACGCCGGGGACGACCTCGGTCGGGTAGCGGTCGGCGAGCCGCTTGTGCATGTGCATGTACGAGCCGTAGAAGAGCGGGTCGCCCTCGGCGAGCACGGCGACGGTGCGCCCCGCGTCCAGGTGCGCCGCCAGCCGGGCCGCCGACTGCTCGTAGAACTCCTCCAGCGCGCCCCGGTAGCCGCCCGGGTGGTCGGTCCGCTCCGTGGTGACCGGGTAGACCAGCGGCTCCTCGATGTGGTCGGCGCGCAGATGCCGTTCGGCGATGGAGCGCGCGATGGAGCGGCCGTGCCGGGCGCTGTGGTACGCGACGACGTCGGCCGCGCCGATGACCTCGACGGCCCGTACGGTCATCAGCGACGGGTCGCCGGGGCCGAGCCCGACCCCGTAGAGCCGGCCGGTGGTCTGCTGCTCGCTCACTCTTCCTCGCTCGCTATCGCGTTGATCGCGGCCGCCGCCATGGCGCTGCCGCCGCGCCGCCCGCGCACCACCAGGTGTTCGAGGCCCGCCGGGTGGCCGGCCAACGCGTCCTTGGACTCGGCGGCGCCGATGAAACCGACCGGTATGCCGATGACGGCCGCCGGGCGCGGCGCCCCCGCCCCTCCTTCGCTCACCATCTCCAGCAGCCGGAACAGCGCCGTCGGCGCGTTCCCGACCGCCACCACCGCGCCGTCGAGCCGGTCGCGCCACAGCTCCAGCGCGGCGGCGCTGCGCGTGGTGCCCAGCCGCTTCGCCAGGTCCGGCACGGACGGGTCGGCGAGGGTGCAGATCACGTCGTTGTCCGCGGGCAGCCGCTTGCGGGTGACGCCGCTGGCGACCATGTTGGCGTCGCACAGGATGGGCGCCCCGGCGCGCAGCGCCTCGCGGGCGCGGGCGACGACGCCGGGGGAGTAGGCGAGGTCGCGGACGAGATCGGTCATCCCGCAGGCGTGGATCATCCGCACCGCGACCTGGGCGACGTCGGGCGGCAGCCCGCCGAGGTCCGCCTCCGCGCGGATGGTGGCAAAGGACTGGCGGTAGATGGCCGCCCCGTCCTTCTCGTAGTCGAACACTGTTCCTCGCATGCTGGGATCACTGACTGGGTCTGGCTGGATGGTGCCGGGCCGTGGCCGGCCGTCGTTTCAGGGGGTGTCGTCCACCGGTCACATCGGTCGGGCACGCACGCTACGCGGTGCGCGCCGCCGCCACCGCGTCGGCCAGCTCCCGCCCCGGCGCGACGACCTCGGGCCCGGCCGGCCCGCCGGAGCCGTCAGCGCCGTCGGGCACCGGCCGTACGGTGACGCGGTAGCCGTCGCCCGTCGCCAGGACGTCGACCCAGCCGCCGCCGGGGTGGCCGCAGCGCCGCTCGCAGCCGGACCAGTAGACCGGGAGCCCGCCGCCGCTCCGCCCGGAGAGCGCCGCCGCCGCGTCGGTACGCACGTCCGCGAGGGACTTCGCGCAGCCGGGCCGGCCCGCGCACGCTCCCGCTCCGTGCCAGGGCGATGCCTCGCTGGTGACGAAACCGGCGTCCGCCAGCGCTGCCAGCCGCGCCGGGGCGGCGGCGGCCCGCAGGCCGGGGAGGACGATGCCGCGCCAGGGTGTCACACGCAGTTCGCCGCTTCCGTCGCAGGCCGCCGCCTCGATGAGCAGCTCCCACTGGGCGACGGTCATCCGCCCGAGCGGCGCCGCCACCGAGAGGGCGTACGCGCCGTGCGGGCCGGGGACGAGGCCGGGGGCGGGCGGCGCGCCCAGCGATGGTGAGGTCCGGGGCAGCGGGGTGCTGCCGATGTCTTCGGCGGCGAGGCGCGCGGCCAAGGCGCCGGCGCGCGGGCGGTGGTCCTGGGGGAGGTCGGTCACGCGCCAGGCGTCAACGCCGCTGCCGTCGCGTGCGCTCAGGAATTCACGCGCCGCCAGCACGGCGGCGCGGGGGGCGTCTTCGGCGGCGAGGCCGAGGGCCGGTCCTCCGGTGCCGTAGCCGAGCGCCGTACGACCGTCCTGACCTGCGATCAATGTCACATCGGGGACGAGGGCGGCCACGTCGCCGCGGCCGTCGTCGAGGCCGAAGAGGAAGCGGCCCGAGAGCCGGGCGGTGTCCGGGTCCGCGCACAGCAGCGCGTCCAGCTCGCGGGCCCAGGCCTGTACGTCCGCGTGCCCGGCGCCGTCGAGTCCGGCGAGGGGGGATGCCGCGATGTTGCGTACGCGCTCGTGCCGGTCGGAGGGGAGCAGACCGGCCATGCGCAGCCGGACCGCGAGCGCCGCCCCGCGGTCGGGGGCGAGCCCGCGCACCTGGATGTTGCCGCGCGAGGTGAGGTCGAGACAGCCGTCGCCCAGTTCCGCCGCCAGGTGGGCCAGTGCCGTTGCCTGACGTGTCGTCAGGAGTCCGGCGGGGACGCGGATACGGGCCAGGGCGCCGTCCGCGGCGGGGTGCAGGCGCAGCGCGCCGGGGCATGCGTCGTCGCCGTGCCGGGCGGTGGGCCGGGCCCCTGGCGGGGTGGGAGCGGGGGCGAAAGGCATGGCTGCGAGCATACCGAGACGTTCCACTTGGGTGGGTGCCGGTGTTTCTCGCGGGGCGCCGCCCCGCACCCTGGTCCTCAATCGCCGGACGGGCTGGATGGGGTGGCTGTGCGTCCTCGGGTGTCGGCGAGATGGGACGCGGGCCTTGTCCTCAATCGCCGGACGGGCTGGATGGGGTTGCTGTGCGCCCCCGGCCGCCGGCGGGACGGGGGCGGGGCTTGTCCTCAAGCGCCGGACGGGCTGGATCGGGTCGCTGTGCGTCCTCGGGTGTCGGGCCGGATGGGGTCGCTGTGCGTCCTCGGGTGTCGGGCCGGTTGGGGGCGCTGCGCGTCCTCGGGCGTCGGGCCGGATGGGGGCGCGGGCCCGGTCCTCAAGCGCTGGGCGGGCTGGATCGGGCGGCCATGTGTCCTCAAGTTTCCCCGGCTCCTGCTGGGAGGCGTCCTCCGTGGGCCGGCATGAGAGGCCGGTCGGCCTCGCCGGCCCTCAGCTCGGAACGTATAGCGCTTACTATTCTCACCGGTGGATCATTTCGATCCGCCGGACGCCAGCGACGGCGCCAGGGGAGGAAGCCGGTGAGACTCCGGCACGGTCCCGCCACTGTGAGCCAGGCAGCGATGCCGGGCGAGTCAGGAACTCCCGCCGTCCTCCCACCGCCCGGGGCGCGGACCCCGAGGAAGGCTTGCCGACGCATGCGCATGTTCCGGCTCCGCGCGCCCCGGACGGACCCGCTGTCCGCCCGCCGCTCTGCCGCGGGCTCCCGTACCCCCAGCCGCCGGGCCCCCTCGGCCACCCGGCCCGGAACGACTACGCGAGGCGAGTTCCAGTGATCCTGCTGCTGTCGACGTCCGACACCGACCTGCTCAGCGCGCGCGCCGCCGACGGGCCCGTGCCCTACCGGCTCGCCAACCCGGCCCGCCTCGACCTGAGCGAGCTGCCCGGCCTCCTCGACGGCGTCCAGCTCGTCGTCGTACGGCTCCTCGGCGGCGTACGCGCCTGGCAGGAGGGGCTCGACATCCTGCTCGCCGGGGACCGGCCCGTGGTGGTCCTCACCGGCGAACAGGCCCCCGACGCCCAGCTGATGGAGGCGTCCACCGTCCCCGTCGGCATCGCCGCCGAGGCGCACGCCTACCTCGCGCACGGCGGGCCCGCCAACCTGGAGCAGCTCGCGCGCTTCCTCTCCGACACCGTGCTGCTCACCGGCCACGGTTTCGAGGCGCCCGCGCCCGCCCCCACCTGGGGTTCGCTGGAGCGCACCCCGCGCGCCGACGCGAGCGGCCCGCGGATCGCCGTGCTCTACTACCGCGCCCACCACATGAGCGGCAACACCGCCTTCGTCGAGGCGCTGTGCCAGGCCGTCGAGGACGCGGGCGGCGTGCCCATGCCGCTCTTCGTCGCCTCCCTGCGCGCGCCCGAGGCCGAGCTGGTCGAGGCGCTCGGCGCGGCCGACGCCGTCGTCACCACCGTCCTCGCGGCCGGCGGCACCAAGCCCGCCGAGGCGTCCGCCGGCGGCGACGACGAGTCCTGGGACGCGGGCGCGCTCGCCGCCCTCGACGTGCCGATCCTCCAGGCCCTGTGCCTGACCGGGCCGCGCACCGCCTGGGAGGAGAACGACGAGGGCCTCTCCCCGCTGGACGCCGCCACCCAGGTCGCCGTCCCCGAGTTCGACGGCCGCCTCATCACCGTCCCGTTCTCCTTCAAGGAGGTCGACGAGGACGGCCTGCCCGCCTACGTCGCCGACCCCGAGCGCGCCGCCCGCGTCGCCGGCATCGCCGTGCGCCACGCCCGGCTGCGCCACATCCCGGCCGCCGAGAAGCGCCTCGCGCTCGTCCTCTCCGCCTACCCCACCAAGCACTCCCGCATCGGCAACGCCGTCGGCCTCGACACCCCCGCCAGCGCCGTCGCCCTGCTGCGCCGCCTGAAGGCCGACGGCTACGACTTCGGGACCGAGCCCGTACCCGGCCTCGAATCCGGCGTCGGCGACGAGCTGATCTACGCCCTCATCGAAGCCGGCGGCCACGACCAGGAATGGCTCACCGAGGAGCAGCTGGCGCGCAACCCCGTCCGCATCCCGGCCGCCGACTACCGGCGCTGGTACGAGCGGCTCCCCGCCGAACTGCGCGAGGCCGTCGAGGGCCAGTGGGGACCCCCGCCCGGCGAGATGTTCGTCGACCGCAGCCGGAACCCCGAGGGCGACATCGTCCTGGCCGCCCTGCGCCGCGGCAACCTCCTCATCCTCATCCAGCCGCCGCGCGGCTTCGGCGAGAACCCCATCGCCATCTACCACGACCCCGACCTGCCGCCCTCGCACCACTACCTGGCCGCCTACCGCTGGATCGCCGCCGACCGGGCCGACGGCGGCTTCGGCGCCGACGCCATGGTGCACCTCGGCAAGCACGGCAACCTGGAGTGGCTGCCCGGCAAGAACGCGGGCCTGTCCGCCGCCTGCGGCCCCGACGCCGCCCTCGGCGACCTGCCGCTCATCTACCCCTTCCTGGTCAACGATCCCGGCGAGGGCACCCAGGCCAAGCGCCGCGCCCACGCCACCCTCGTCGACCACCTCGTGCCGCCGATGGCCCGCGCCGAGTCCTACGGCGACATCGCGCGCCTGGAGCAGCTCCTCGACGAGTACGCCTCCATCGCCGCCATGGACCCGGCCAAGCTGCCCGCCATCCGCGCCCAGATCTGGACGCTGATCCAGGCCGCCAAGCTCGACCACGACCTCGGGCTCGCCGACCGGCCGGACGACGACGGGTTCGACGACTTCCTGCTGCACGTCGACGGCTGGCTGTGCGAGGTCAAGGACGCCCAGATCCGCGACGGCCTGCACGTGCTCGGCGGCGCCCCCACCGGCCCCGAGCGCGTCAACCTCGTCCTCGCGATCCTCCGCGCCCGGCAGATCTGGGGCGGCACCGCCGCCCTGCCCGGCCTGCGCGAGGCCCTCGGCCTCGACGAGTCCGCCGCCACCCGCACCGGCGCCGACGAGGCCGAGGAGCGCGCCCGTACGCTCGTCGCGGCCATGGAGGACGCCGACTGGGACCCGGCCGCCGCCGAGAAGGCCAGCCTGGAGCTGCCCGAGGCGCAGCGCCAAGGCGTCCGCGCCATCCTGGAGTTCGCCGCCCGCGAGGTCGTGCCGCGCCTCGCCGCCACCACCGACGAGCTCGACCACGCCGTGCACGGCCTCAACGGCGGCTTCGTGCCCGCCGGGCCGTCCGGCTCCCCGCTGCGCGGCCTGGTCAACGTCCTGCCGACCGGCCGCAACTTCTACTCCGTCGACCCCAAGGCCGTGCCCAGCCGCCTCGCCTGGGAGACCGGCCAGGCGCTCGCCGACTCGCTGTTGGAGCGCTACCGCACCGACAACGGCGAGTGGCCCAAGTCCGTGGGCCTCTCCCTGTGGGGCACGAGTGCGATGCGCACCTCCGGCGACGACATCGCCGAGGCACTGGCGCTGCTGGGCGTCCGGCCCGTCTGGGACGACGCCTCGCGCCGCGTGAACGGCCTGGAGCCCATCCCCGCCGAGGAGTTGGGCCGCCCCCGCATCGACGTGACCCTGCGCATCAGCGGCTTCTTCCGCGACGCCTTCCCGCACGTCATCGGGCTCCTCGACGACGCCGTGCGGCTTGCCGCCGGGCTGGAGGAGAGCGACGAGCAGAACTACGTGCGGGCCCACGCCCAGGCAGACCTCGCCGTGCACGGCGACGAACGCCGGGCCACCACCCGTATCTTCGGCTCCCGGCCCGGCACGTACGGCGCGGGCCTGCTCCAGCTCATCGACAGCCGCGACTGGCGCACCGACGCCGACCTCGCCGAGGTCTACACCGTCTGGGGCGGCTACGCGTACGGCCGCGAGCTGGAGGGCCGCCCGGCCCGCGAGGAGATGGAGAGCGCCTACAAGCGCATCGCGGTCGCCGCCAAGAACACCGACACCCGCGAACACGACATCGCCGACTCGGACGACTACTTCCAGTACCACGGCGGCATGGTCGCGACCGTACGGGCGCTCAAGGGCACCGCGCCCGCCGCGTACATCGGCGACTCCACCCGGCCCGAGACGGTCCGCACCCGCACCCTGGTCGAGGAGACCTCGCGCGTCTTCCGCGCCCGCGTCGTCAACCCCCGCTGGATCGAGGCGATGCGCCGCCACGGCTACAAGGGCGCCTTCGAACTCGCCGCCACCGTCGACTACCTCTTCGGCTACGACGCCACCACCGGCGTCGTCCCCGACTGGATGTACGACAAGCTCGCCCAGACCTACGTCCTCGACCCCGAGAACCGCGCCTTCCTCCAGGAGGCCAACCCCTGGGCGCTGCACGGCATCGCGGAGCGGCTGCTGGAGGCCGAGAGCCGCGGCATGTGGGCCGAGCCGGACGCGGAGACCCTCGACGCCCTGCGCCAGGCGTTCCTGGAGACCGAGGGCAACCTGGAGGGCGACGACTGACCCCTCGTCGCGAGGGTGACGGCTCCTCAAATTGCAAATTGGGCCCATGGCCCGGTGATCACTAAGATCCGCTGAATGATCATCACAAGACGGCTGGTGGCGGGCGCCTTCGCGGCGCTCGCCACGCTGGCCGCCGGCGCCTCCCCGGCCCTCGCCGCGGACGAAGCGGCGGAGAAGGCCCCCAAGGTAGAGCTCGTCCTCGACGTCAGCGGCTCGATGAACGCCAAGGACATCGACGGGCAGTCGCGCATGGCCGCGGCCAAGCAGGCGTTCGGGGAGGTGATCGACGCGACGCCGGAGGTCGTCCAGCTCGGCATCCGGACCCTCGGCTCCGAGTACCCCGGCGAGGACAAGGTGATCGGCTGCCGGGACAGCAAGCAGCTGTACCCCGTGGGCCAGGTCGACAAGGCCACCGCCAAGGCCGCCGTCGCCAACCTGAAGCCGACCGGCTGGACGCCCATCGGCTACGCCCTGCGCGCCGCCGACAAGGACCTCGGCAACGACGGCGGCACCCGGCGCATCGTCCTCATCACCGACGGCGAGGACTCCTGCGGCAAGCCCGACCCCTGCGACGTGGCCCGCGAACTCGCCGCCAAGGGCACCCACTTGACGGTCGACACGCTCGGCCTCGCCCACGACGACAAGACCCGCAGGCAGCTCAGCTGCATCGCGGAGGCGACCGGCGGCACGTACACCTCGGTGCAGCACGCCGACCAGCTCTCCGGCCGCATCAAGCAGCTCGTCAAGCGCACCGCCGACCCGGTCGAGGCGCCGCCGAAGGCGGTGCAGGGCGCCACGGACCAGTGCACCGACGCGCCCGTGCTGGGCGCCGGGATCTTCACCGACCGCGAGAAGTTCGCCGAACACCGCTGGTACCGCGTGAAGGTGAACCCCGGTCAGGAACTGCGCGCCGCGGTGAGCGTCAGCGCCGACCGCGCCGTCAACCCCGACTACGGGGTGCGGCTGCGCGCCGTCAGCGACAAGGGCCAGGAGCTCGTACGCGGCAGCGACGCGGGCAGCGGACGCACCGACGTGCTCTCCTCGGGTCTGCGCTACCCGGTGGCCGAGCAGGACAAGAAGTCCGACGGCAGCCGACCGGACCCCAAGACCGTCTGCCTTGAGGTCGCCAACTCCTTCTCCGCGCCCGACTCCGTCAAGCGCGAACCGGGCCTCCCCGTCGAGCTGGCCGTCGACCTCGTCAAGGCGCCCGACAACGCCTCGGACGTGGCCGCCTTCGGCCTCGGCCGCGGCTGGGTGCTGCTCGCCGCCCTCGGCGGCATCGGCCTCCTCGCCGGTCTGATCTGGGGCTGGCTGACGCGCTGGCGCGTCGCGGTCTGGAGGGCGAACTGATGCGTACGACACGTGTGCTGGGCGCGGCCCTGCTCGCCGCCACGGCCCTGCTGTTCGCCCCGGCCGCCTCCGCGGCAGCCGACGACGCGACTCCCACCCCGAGCGCCGGCGCGAGCGGAGACAACTCCTCCGAGTCCGCGCCGACGGAGGCCGGTACGGGCTTCCGTACCGCCACGGCCATCAAGCAGGGCCAGAAGGCGAGCGCCACCGCCTCCACCGGCGACTACCTCTACTGGCAGTTCCCGGCCGGGGCGGGCCAGCGGGCGACCGCCAAGGCGACCGTGACCCTCCCGGAGGCGAGCCTTCGGCACGGCGCGGCCACCTGGCAGCTCGACGTCTACGACGGACTGCGCCGCCGCCAGGCGTGTGCCTCCGGCGAACCGACGAAACGGGCGTCCGAGACGGACACCGCCATCACCCTCACCTGCACCCTGCGCCCCGTACGGCAGTGGGCCGAGCGCTGGTCCAACGACCCGCTGCCCGGCGCGTACTACCTGCGGCTGACCGTCGCGGAAGCGCCGGACAAGGACATGGGCCTCGCGGCCCGCGCCGAGGTCGAGGCGACGGCGGAGAGCGCCGGCGGCTCGTACGACGGCGGCGGCGAGCTGGGCGCGCCGCTGCACGCCCAGTCGGTCGCCGAGCCGGAGGACGGCTGGACGGGCGGCTGGTTCTCCGACCGCTGGGCGTGGACCCTGGGCGGCGGCGTCCTCGCGGCGCTCCTCGGCGTCGGCGGCTACACGCTGACCCGGCATCCCCGCAACCGCTGGGGAGCCCGCCCGCCCGCCGCGCGCCAGCCGGGGCAGGGGTATCCGGGCGACGGGTACGGCGACGTGCGCTAGCGGACCACGCGGGCGGCGGGCCCTTGGGCCCGTCGCCCGCCCGCACCTGGGCGCTATGATTGCCGCATGCACTTTTCTCCGTGTCAGAACTGGTGGCCGTCCTAGCGGGACGGCTTCCGATCAGACACGACCACGGGCCGTCCGCAAGGGCGGCCCTCGCGCGTTCTCCACGCTCCCGGCCGCTGCCGCGTCCGGCCTCCACCCAGCGAGGAGAACCCCGATGTCCATCACAGCCCTCGACGCCGACGTGTGCCGCGCCCCCGGCGACCACCGCGTACTGACCGGCGACCGGCCCACCGGCCCGCTCCACCTCGGCCACTACTTCGGCACCCTGCACAACCGGGTACGGCTCCAGAACCTCGGCGTCGAGATGATCGTGCTGGTCGCGGACTACCAGGTGCTCACCGACCGCGACGTCGCCGACCGCCTCGGCGACCACGTCGAGGGCCTCGTCCTGGACTACCTCGCCGCCGGCATCGACCCCGAACGGGCCACCGTCTTCGCGCACAGCGCGGTCCCCGCCCTCAACCAGCTGCTGCTGCCCTTCCTCAGCCTGGTCACCGTCGCCGAACTGAGCCGCAACCCCACGGTCAAGGATGAGATCGCGCACTCCCGGCAGTCCGCCGTGAGCGGGCTCATGTTCACCTACCCCGTCCACCAGGCCGCCGACATCCTCTTCTGCAAGGCCAGCCTCGTCCCCGTCGGCAAGGACCAGCTGCCGCACCTCGAAGTCACCCGCACCGTCGCCCGCCGCTTCAACGACCGCTACGCGCACGGCGGCCCGGAGATCTTCCCGCAGCCCCAGGCGCTGCTGTCCGCCGCGCCGCACCTGCTGGGCACCGACGGCGGCAAGATGAGCAAGAGCCGCGGCAACGCCATCGCGCTGGGCGCCTCCGAGGACGAGACCGCCCAGCTCGTCAAGCGCGCGAAGACCGACGCCGAGCGGCACATCACCTACGACCCCGAGACCCGCCCGGAGGTCTCCGGCCTCGTCCTCCTCGCCGCGCTCTGCCAGGACCGCGACCCGCACCAGGTCGCCGAGGACATCGGCGCGGGCGGCGCCGCCGCGCTGAAGAAGGTGGTCACCGAGTCCGTCAACGAGTACCTGCGCCCGATGCGGGCCCGCCGCGCCGCGTACGCGCGGGAGCGCGGCTACGTCCGCGAGGTGCTGCGGACCGGCAATGAGCGCGCCAACGCCATCGCCGACGCGACGCTGCGCGAGGTGCGCGAGGCGATGGGGGCGACGTACTGAAGGGAACCGGGGAGCCCAGGGGGCTCCCCGCCCCGACCGCTCAGGCGAGCAGCCCCTCGGCCGCCAGCCGCTCGATGACCTGCCAGAGCGCCGGCGCCCCGCGCCCGGCGTCGGCCACGCCCAGCCACGCCAGCTCGGCGATCTCCCGCCCGGGTGCCGGCTCGCCCGCGGCCTCGCCCGTGTAGCAGGTCATGTGCAGCCGCCTGCCGTCCTCCTGCCCGTGCGCCACGTCCTCGACGACGAACGCCTCGGTCAGCGCCTCCGGCGCGGCAGCGATCCCGAGCTCCTCGGACAGCTCGCGGGAGAGCGCCTGCGGGCCGCTCTCACCGGGCTCCAGCTTCCCGCCGGGCAGGTAGAAGACCTCCCGGCCGTGCGTGCGCACGGCCAGCAGCCGGCCGTCCCGCACACACAGCCAGCTCACCGATTCCAGGGCGGGGAGTACCGCTGACACCGCTGATCCACCTCTCGTACGCACCACGTTGACGTGACGCATTCTCGCAGGCGGGACGGAACGCGCCTCCGGAGCCCCGACCGGTGACACGGTCTACCGCGGCCGCGCCGGATCGTCGCCGCGCACGGCGTGGATGTACAGCGCCAGGGTGTCCGCGGTGAAGTACGAACTGTAGGAGATGTCCGGGAAGTCCCCTCCGGTGTGGTAGCCCCCGATCACCCCGATGAGGCGGTAGCCGCTGAGGGACCGCACCAGGAACGGGCCGCCCGACGTGCCGCCGATGTAGCCGGCGCAGGCGATCTCCAGGAAGTCGCCGGGCGCGGCCGGGTCCGTGCTGGTGTAGCGGTGCGTGGCGGAGCGGCAGTCCAGCGGCTTGGGGTGGGTGGCGTCGTCGGTGCCCGGGTAGCCGATCAGCCGTACGCGCCGGTGCTCGTAGCCGGGGTAGACGCCGAGGCCGAAGCCGCCGGCGGCCTCCTGCGCCTCGGTCCCGTCCGCGCGCGGGCCGACCCGGACGACGGAGTAGTCCCAGCGGGCGCCCGCGTCGGTGCCCAGGTCGTAGTAGCGCTGGTCGATGTAGACGCGCTCGACGGGGAAGAGCCCGAACGGCTTCTGCCCGTCGTGGTACTGGGGCACGAAGGACAGGTGCCGCTTCGGCTTCGGGGTGCGCAGGCAGTGCCCGGCGCCGACCACGAGGTCGCGGTGCGGGCTGCGGACGATGGTGCCGCCGCAGGAGCGCCCGGTGCCGGTGTCGTCCGTCCAGAAGAACGTGCCCACTTGGGGGAGGCCGTCGAAGGGGCGGCTCGGCGCGGTGGGCCCGGCGGCCGGGGCGCCGCCGCGCGCCGCCGCCCGCACGCCCGCGACGGGTTGCGCCGCGGCCATCCGCCGCGCCGTCCAGTAGGCGTCGTCGGAGGCGGCCGTGGAGCGTTCGGTGCTGTCGGTCCTGCCGGCACTGTCGGCGGCGTGTGCGGTGGACGTCGCCGCGACGAGGAGCAGGGACAGGAGGGGCAGGAATACGGGGCGCGGCGGTCTTCTCATGGAGCGGGTCCTCCCGGGGACGAGAGCTGCGGGTCCGGAGTCTGCGCCGGTACGAGCGTGTCATCGTCCCCCGCGCGCGGCGGGTCCGCGAGAGCGCCACGGCGTTCGGGCGCCGGATCTCCCCGAGAGGTGTGCCACCCCACAGAGCCGAGACTTTCCCCGCGGGCCGCCGCCACCGCATTATGGTCAAGACGGGTTGGCGGCCCGTTAGGTTGCTTCCGTGTGGCTGTCAAGAACCGGCCCCGGTTAAACCGGTGGTTAAGTAAGACACATCGTTCTTTCCCTCTGACGCCCTGGTGCGGCGCGTTACCTCCGTGGCAAGATGCTCTCCACGGCGGTTGCGGGCTTAACTGCCCGTGAGATGCCGTGCGACACATTCCGAAGGATGGAGCAAATGGCAGTCGGGGGCGACAGATCGGCGGGGGCCGGTGAGAGCCCGCTCGCGGAACGGCTCAACTACCTGTTCGCGAGCATGCACCCGCCGGGAGCTCCCTATACCAACGGACACGTGGCGGACCGGATCAGCACCGGGACGGACGAGTACGGCGGAGTCAGCGTGACGGAGCAGTATCTGTCGATGCTGCGCAACGGCCGGCGCGCCAATCCCAGCCCCGATCTGCTGCGGGCGCTCGCCAAGTTCTTCGGAGTGCCGGTCGGTTACCTGTTAGGCGATCTGTCGCCGTCTCAGGCCGAGCGGGTGGAGGAGGAAGTCCGCTTCCTCACCGCCATGCGGGACCAGCGCGTACGCGCCATCGCCCTGCGCTCGGTAGGTCTGCCGCCGGAGGTGCAGGACAGCCTGACGACGATCATCGGCCAGTTCAGACGGCAGATGAACCTTCCGGCGGACCCGCCCGAGACGGGAGCCGAGGAACCGCGTGGCGAGAGCTGAGCGGACCGGGCTCCGAGATCCGGCGCGGATCGGTGGAGACGAGGTGGCCCTGGACGGGGGTCAAGGCCGCCTGCGACACAGGCTGGTGCCGGGCCCGTACGAGCGTGTACGGACCCGGCGCCGCCCGTGCGATCCGTCGGTTTCCGGTCGAGGACGCGGCGACCGGCATCCGGGCGGCGACGGTGGGGCGAAGACGCCGCCCACCGCTGACCCGATCTCTTGTGGTCCGGATTTGTTCCTGGGGCCGGAGCGTGCGGGTCCGGCGCCGTGGCCAGTCGGGACGTCCGGTGCCGGGGCGTGGGGCCCCTGCTGTCCGGGTGCGCCGTCGGCCCGTACGGAGCCCGGGGCGACACGTGCGGAACAGCTGCCCGAAGCTCGGGAATCGCTGTCCGGGCCCGCTCCGAATAGCGACCGGCCCGCGCTGAAGTGGCGTTCCACGATCCGTGCGCGTGGCCTGAATTCGCTCCCTGTCCGCTGGTAATCAGTCAGCCGAACAGGTTTTTGATGCATAACCCATCCTTGATGAGGTAGAAAGGTTCCTGTGCCCGCCCGGTGTGCATCCCCCGTCGCACCGGGCGGGCCTTCTCCTTCCCTCGGCTTTCTCCGGCATGTTCTCAGTGCCCCGGCGGGAACTTGAGGAGAGCGCCGGCGGCCAGCATCTGGATGCTCACCGAGGCGAGTGCCTTGTGTGTCGGCAGGTGGTGCTGACCGCGAATCAGCAGGGCGGCCAGCGCGTAGCCGAACAGCCAGGTCAGGCCAGCCAGGGCGCGTACCGCCAGGGAATGAGCCGGGAGCCAGGCGTGCAGTGCCAGGCGCGGCAGGTCGGTGGTCCAGAACAGTACGACGAACAGCGTGACCGTCGGGCCGAACCTGCCGTTGCCGCCCAGGCGCCGGGCGATGGTGTGGGTGACGACGCCCAGTACCAGGCTGGCGAACAGGACCCCCGCCTCGACGGTGGCCAGTGAGCCCAGCGCGAGCGTGCGGTTGCCGTCCCACTGCTGGCGGAACGAGCCCTTGGTGACGGTGCCGAGCGCCCCGCAGACCAGGCAGAGCAGGACCGCCGCGCCCCACACGCCGCGGTCCCGGGCCTCGTCCAGGATCTCGACGGGGCGGTACCAGAGGCCCGGTATCAGCCGGTGCCAGTAGAGCCTGCGCCGTTTCGTGGGGGGCGCGGGCGGGGGCGGGGCGGTGGTCGCAGGCATGGTTGCCGTTCTATCACCGGTGATTTCGAGCCGACGCCGGGCCCATCACGACCACCGGCTTGAGCTTCGGGTCGAGGGTGCGCAGCAGGGTCCGCATCACATTCGGCTTCAGGCTCACACAGCCCTGGGTGGGGCCGTCGTGGTCGACGTGCAGCCACACGCCGCCGCCCTTCTTCGCCCCGAGCGGCCGCCGCGGATCGAGCGGTGAGGTGCCGGGCACCCGGTTGTAGTCGATCCCGATGACGTAGTCGAAGGCGCCGGCGAGGGGTTCGCCCTCGACGCCGCTGCCGGAGGCGATGAAGGACCCGTTGTGGTCGTACGGGAGCTTCGCGTCCGGGAAGGCGAGCTTGCCGCCCGCGCCGGTGAGGGTGAACACGCCCTCGGGGGAGCGGAGGTCGCCGTAGTGGTGGTCGGGGGTCCAGCCGTGCGCGGCGTTGTGCGCCGGCCAGCTCGGGCCCGGCCGCCAGAGTCGCGAGTCCTCGGCGCGGGTGTAGAGGACCGCGGTCGAGTCGGAGGAGTCGGCGCCCCGGCCGGTGACCACCAGAACTTGGCGGGATTCCGCTGGTATTCGCTTGCGCGCGGCCGCGTCGAGGCCCGGAATCCGGCCGTCGTCGGTCGGCTTCGGCGAGGGCGGCACGGCCGCCGGCGCGGCGGGCGTCGTCGTCGCGGGGGCCGCCGCCGCGGGCGAGTCGGCTTTGACCTCGTGTCCCGAGGCGGCCCAACTCCACAGTCCCGCGGCGGCGATGGCGGCGGTCGCCGTGGAGAGGACGACCTTGCCCCGCCGGGTCACGCGTACACGTTCGTTATCGTTCAATTCCGGTCCACCAGGTAGGGATATAGGGATCTTTCGCACCCTACCCGGACGTGCGGATTCCGCTGACCGGTGTGACACGTGTGGCTCGAATACAGCCGAAGGCCCCCGCGGCGCAGGGACCTTGCGACGCGGAGACCTTGCGATGCGGGGACCTTCGGCCTTCGGCCTTCGGGCGGCCGCCGGGATCAGCCGCCGGCCGGCGACCCGTCCTCGGCGTCCGGGTCGGCGCCGCGCAGATACTCCTCGCTGATCTCGCGCGGACCGAACGGCCACACCTTCTCGTACCGCGACCAGAGCAGGAACGCCACGCAGCCCGCCGCGACCCAGGCCAGCGACCATTCGATGGGGTGCCTGCCCGGCGAGTTCTTGTCGGCGTAGCCGTAGATCACCAGCCAGCCGACGAGCGCGACGACGCTCGGCACCGGGTACAGCCACATCTTGTACGGCCGCCGAAGCCCCGGCTGCCGGCGGCGCAGCACCGTGACGGCGGCGATCTGGGCCAGCGCCTGCACGATCACCATGACGGTGGTCAGCAGCTGGATGATGGTCGCCAGGTCCGTATGCCTGCCGATCATGAAGCCGACGGCCGTGACGGCGCCCATGGTCAGCAGGGACAGCACGGGGAAGCGGTGGCGCGGGTGCAGCTTTCCGTACGGGCGGAAGAACACCTTGTCGCGGGCGGCGTCGTACGGCACCCGCGAGCCGCCCAGCAGCCCCGCGAAGACGGAGGCGACGGCGGTGATGAGGATCAGCACGGTCACGGCGTCGGCCGCGCTCTTGCCCCAGGCCTTCTCCAGCACCGCCGAGGCGACGGAGGAGGACGCCGTGCTGTCCGGGTCGAGCATGTCCTTCCAGTCGATGACGCCGAGCGTGCCGATCTGGAGCAGCAGGTAGATCGTCATGATGCCGAGGATCGAGTAGATGATGGCGCGCGGCAGGGTGCGGCCGGGCCGCTTGATCTCGGCGCCCATGTACGCGGCCGTGTTGTAGCCGAGGTAGTCGTAGATGCCGATGGTCAGCCCCGCCGCGAAGCCGATCCAGAAGTGGTTGCTGGTCAGCTCGAAGGCGTGCGCCGGGTAGGTGAAGGCCCGCTCCGGGCTGAAGTGGGTGAAGGCGGCCAGGATGACGAGCACCACCGAGGCGATCATCACGGTCCACATGACGACCGAGAGCTTGGCGATGTTCTCCACCCGGCGCCACAGCATCGCGAGGATGACGACGATGGCCGCCAGCCCGACGAGGTCGCCCTGGCCCCGGCTCATGCCCGGCCACAGATAGCCGAGGTACTGCACGAACCCGATGATCCCGGTGGACATGGCCAGCGGGATGAAGAGCATCGCCGTCCATACGAAGAGGAACGGCATCAGCTTGCCCGTGCGGTACTGGAACGCCTGCCGCAGATAGACGTAGCTGCCGCCCGCGCCCGGCAGCGACGCGCCCAGCTCGGCCCAGATCAGCCCGTCGGCGAGGGCGAGGACCGCGCCCGCGATGAACCCGATCACGGCCTGCGGCCCGCCGAAGGCCGCGACCATCAAGGGGATCGTCACGAACGGCCCGATGCCGCACATCTGGCTCATATTGATGGCGGTGGCCTGGAACAGGCCGATGCGCCGTACGAATCCGACGCGCTCGTCCATGAGGTCCGGCATAAGCGTCAGCCCTTTCTCGTGCGTAGCACGCTGCGCGCCGTGCTCTGTGGGGTGTTCCAGCCGGACACCCGGACCGAGGGCGCCGAGCCGTGCAGATCCGCGGTGCGGTAGCTCGCGGTGACCGTCACCGACTCGCCGGGCCACAGGCTGACCTGGTTGTCCGTCCACCGCACAGGTAGCACCGGTCGGCCTGCCGCGTCCACGACATGGACGTCGGTCATCAGCGCCGGCGCCGAGCCACCGCCCGTGCGGCGCAAGGTGACGGTCGTCGTGGAGGTGCCGTCGGGCCCCTGGTCCGTGCGGGACTTCGAGACCACCCGCGCCCGGCCCATGGAGGCGAGCCCCGTCAAGTCGGCGTAGCTAGTCGTCGGCGTGTAGTACCAGTCGGTGCGGGACCAGTCGAGGACGTCCGGCTTCGTGGAGAGCCAGTACACGTTGCGGCTGACCTCCCTGCCCCGCGCGTCGGTCAGCCGGAGCTTGGCGAGGTAGGTCCCCTTGAGCCCGGGCACCCGGGCCGGGAGCGTCAGCGCGGTGGCCTTGCCGCCGTCGCCGGGCGCGGTCACCGCGGCCTCCCGCACGAGCTTCCGCCGCCCGTCGGGGGTGTAGAGACCCACCTGGGCCCTGAGCCCGGCCGCGGCGGTGTGGCGCTGGTTGACCACGACCACCGACCGGTCGTCGTAGGAGTACTGGATGTGCAGCGGCTCGCCGGCCTTCTTCGCGCCGAAGTACGCGCCGCCCTGGTCGAGGTAGCGGTCGAAGAGCTGCCAGTGCAGCGACGTCCAGCCGCTGTTGAGCAGCCAGTAGATGAGACCGGTCGACGGCTTCGACCGGTCGCTCGCGTTGCGCCCGTACGCCTCGAACTCGGCCCGCACCGCCTCGTACTGGGTCAGCTGCGCCTTGCGGACGTAGTCGTCGAGGCCCTTCGGCCGGCCGTAGCGGCCGGCGAGCGCGTTCCCGTACAGCTTGAGATCGCCGAAGGTGGTGGACGGCGAGCGGTGGTACTGCCGCGCCGACGGGTCCTTCCAGAGCGTGCGCAGCTCGGCGGGGGAGAGCATCCGCTTGAGGGTGTCGAGGGTGGGGACGGACGGCCCGGCGCTGGTCTCGGAGTTGAAGCCGGTGGCGCCGCCCTCGCGCTTGGCGTACCAGTAGTTCGGCGGGACCCAGTCGTAGGGGCCGGTCATCTTCATGCCGGACGCGCCCAGGACGGGCGAGGGGCGCTTGGAGGCGGAGGAGACGACGGGGTTGGGCCAGTCGGCCGCCTTCAGGGCGTCGAGGTAGTCCTTCTCGGTGCGCGCGCCGGGCGCGAAGTCGGAGCCGATGAGGAAGGAGATCACGCTGGGGTGGCCGCGGAGCCGGGCGGCCTCGGCGGCCATGGACGCCTTGGCGACGCGGTGGTCGGCCTCGGTCCACTTCTCGCCCGGCTCGTCGCCGTTGTTGTCGCCCTCCCATTTGCCGCAGCACTCCCAGCCGGGGAGCGTCAGGATGCCCATCCGGTCGGTCAGCTCGAAGAACTCGTCCGGCTCGATATGGCCCTCCAGCCGTACGGTGTTGAGGCCGAGGTCGGTCACGTACTTCAGCCGGTCCTTCACATAGCGGGGGTCCCAGCGCAGGAAGATGTCCGACAGCCAGCCGCCGCCCTTGATGAGCAGCGGCCGCCCGTTGACGGAGTACCGGCGCGCCCCGGCCGGGTCGAGCGGGGCCTTGACGTCGCGGATGCCGAACTCCTCGTGCGCGGTGTCGGCGGTCCTGCCGTCCACGGCGGCGGTGAGGCCGAGCCTGTACAGCGGCTGCCCGCCCATCCCGGCGGGCCACCACACCTTCGGATGGGCGAGGCGCAGCCGGGGGGTGTCGGCGGGGCTGAAGGAGACCGCCCTGCTCTCGTGCGCGGCCAGCGTCACGCGCTTGCCGAAACGGACCGGCCCGATGGCGCCGGAGACGGTCGTGGTCAGCGGGGCCGCCGTCTCATTGCGGGCGGTGGCCTTGACGGTGAGGTCGGCGGAGCCCATGCCGGGCAGTGCGAGCTTCGTCGACACATGTGCGTCGCGCAGCGCTACGGGGCCGCCCCGGCGCACCAGGACGTCGCGGACGAGGCCCATGTTCGCGTCGGGCGGCGGTTGCAGCCAGTCGACCCAACCCATCGTCAGGTTCTTGTCCGGATTGTTGGGACGGACCTTCAGCGCAACGGAGTTGACGCCCTTTCGGACGAGTGAGGTGATGTCGAGTTCGTGCCGGGTGTACGCGCCGGCGACCTGGTCCGCGCCGGCCGCCCGCTTCCCGTTCACGTAGACGTCGGCCGCCGAGAGCACGCCGCTGAAGTCGAGGTAGGTGCGGGTTTCGGGGTGCTTGGCCTTCCCGACGGTAAAGTCCGACCGGTACCACCAGGGGACGGAGAAGTCCTTCGCCGCGATCTTCTTCATGTTGGTGGAGTAGAAGGGATCGTCCTTGTACGTGCCGTCGGCGAGCAGCGCGGCGAGCACGGTGGAGCGCGCCGCCGCCGGATGCCAGCCCTCGGCCCCGTAACCGGGGGTGGAGATGGCCTCGGGGGTGTCGGAGACCTCGGCCGAGGACTGGATCGCGTACCCCGAGAGCGGGGTCGCGGCACCAGGGGCCGGTGCGGCCCGGGTGACGGGGGCGACGGGCGGGGCGGCGGGACGCGGCGCCGGGGCGGTGGCGTGCGCGGGGAGGGCCGAGGCGGGGAGGGCGAGGCTCAGCAGCAGACCGGTGACGGCTAATGGCGCGGCGGGGCGGAGGGACACAGCGGGTACCTCTCGGACGGCCGAGTCGGCGGGGGATCGGCAGGATTGGCAGGAATGGCAGGATTCAGAAGGAATGGCCGGGCGCGGCGTAATTCACCTTTCGTCACTGGAAGTTAAGAAACCTTCCTATTGGGTGGGGCAGGACGCTAAGGAATCGCACCGTTCATGTCAATGATCTGAGCGGAGTCCGACGGTACGACCGGACGAGTGGATGAGGGGATGAGGGGAAGCTGTGCGCGGAGGACGAGTGGCCGTCGTGGGCGGGAGCATCGCCGGCTGTGCCGCGGCGCTGGCCGCCGTACGGGCCGGGGCGGCCGAGGTCGTGGTGTACGAACGGGCCGCCCGGCGGCTCCAGGACCGGGGCGTCGGCCTCGCCGTCCAGCAGGACCGGTACGCCGAACTGGAGCGGGCCGGGTACGTCGACGCCGCGATGCCCTGGGTGCGGCTCACCCGGCGCGTCTGGCTGCTCGGCGACACGGACGCGCGCGGCGGGCGGGAGTTCGGGGTGCTGCCCTTTCCCTTCCGCTCCTACAACTGGGGTTCCCTATGGCGGGAGTTACGCGCCCGCGTCCCCGAGCGGGCCGACTACCGGTCGGGCGCCGCCGTCGAATCGGTGACACCCGACCCGGACCGCGGTGACGTCCCGCGCGGCGCCGTTCTGCGTCTCGCGGACGGCGGCGAGGAGCGGTTCGACCTCGTGATCGGCGCGGACGGCTACCGCTCGGTCGTCCGCGCCGCGATGTACCCCGACGTCGCGCCCCAGTACGCCGGGTACCTCGCGTGGCGCGGCTCGCTGCCGGCAGACCGGCTGCCGGGTCCCCGCGACGCGTGGGCCGAACAGGACGCCGCCACCGTCGCGTTCCCCGGGGGCCACATGATCGCGTACCGCATTCCCGGCCCCTCCGGCCGCGGCACCTCCGTCAACTGGGTGTTCTACGCGGTGCCCCCCGACGTGCCGGGGCTGCGGCTCGACGACCCCACCATGCCGCCGCCGCGGACCGTCGCCGCCGAGCTGTTCGAGCATCAGGAGAAGCTGGTGGCCGCGCACTTCCCGCCCTACTGGCGGGAGGTCGTCCAGCGCACCCGCGCCGAGGACACCTTGGTGCAGCCCATCTTCGACCTCGCCGTGCCGCACTACGCCAAGGGCCGCCTCGTCCTCCTCGGCGACGCCGCCGCCATCGCCCGCCCGCACACCGGCGGCGGCGCGGTCAAGGCGCTGCAGGACGCCACGGTGCTGGAGCGCGCACTGCGCTCCGCCGACGGCTTCGACGCCGGGCTGGCCGCGTACGACGCCGAGCGCGCGCCGATCGGCCGGGCGGTGCTGGAACTTGGCAGGCGGCTCGGCCGGGCGCAAGTGCTGTCCGTACCGGACTGGGCGGCCATGGACCAGCGGTCCACCGAGGAGTGGTGGCGCGCGGCCTCGGAGGGCGAGCGGGGCTTCGGCGGGATCGCCCTGGGCAGGTAGACGGAGTTCGGTGAGCGCGCCCGTGGAAGGCGGGGAGGGGTTCGGCGAGTGCGTTCGCGGAGGGGGAGCGGAGTCCGCCGAGTGCGCCCGCGGGCGGCGGAGCCGCGTGCGTCACATCGGCCCGCCACTGGTCAGAGGCGTCGAAACCGTTAAATCCGCCACTGGCCAGAACCGCCGAAGCCGTTAAAGTAGCCCAGCCGTGGTGTTCGGGAAGACCGGTGAGGGGCCCTCGCGGCCCTATTCCGGAGCGGCCCTCGCCACTGTGATCGGGGGCCCTCAGCCCTTCCGTACCCGCCTCGGCGGCCGTACGGAGCCACTGGCCGCAGCCTGCGACCGGGAAGGCCGGGCGGAGGACAGCGCGAGCTGAACCCGTAAGCCAGGAGACCGGCCACGGCATCTCACGAACTGATCCACGAGGTGCTGGAGCGTGAAATACGGATGGCCCTGCCCACCGACACCCCCACTGATTCCCCCGCCGGTCCCGGCTCCGATACCGCCGCGCCCGCGTTCCGCTGGCAGCGGCAGGACACCCTGCGCACCGCCGGACTGCTGGCCGTCATAGCCGCACTGCACGTCGTCGCCTTCGGCGTGCTCTTCCTGTTCGTCGTGCCCAGCCACTACACCGTCGGCTCGCAGGTGTTCGGCGTCGGCCTCGGCGTCACCGCCTACACCCTCGGCATGCGGCACGCCTTCGACGCCGACCACATCGCCGCCATCGACAACACCACCCGCAAGCTGATGGCCGACGGCAAACGCCCGGTCTCCGTGGGCTTCTGGTTCGCCCTCGGCCACTCCAGCGTGGTGGTCGCCATGGCCGCGCTCGTCGCGGGCGGCGCCCATCTGGCCGGCACGCTGATCAACGAGGACTCCACGGCCCACCAGGCGCTCGGCGTCGTCGGCACGACCGTCTCCGGAACCTTCCTCTACCTCATCGCCGCGCTCAACCTGGTGGCCCTCGCGGGCATCTGGAAGGTCTTCCGCTCCATGCGCGCGGGCCGCTTCGACGAGGCCGAGCTGGAGGAGCACCTGGACTCGCGCGGCTTCATGAACCGGGTGCTCGGCCGGTTCACCCGCTCCATCACCCGCCCCGGCCAGATGTACCCGCTCGGCTTCCTCTTCGGCCTCGGCTTCGACACCGCGACCGAGGTCACGCTGATGGTGATGGCGGGCAGCGGCGCCGCGGCCGGGCTGCCCTGGTACGCCATCATGTGCCTGCCGCTGCTCTTCGCCGCCGGGATGAGCCTCTTCGACACGCTCGACGGCACATTCATGAACTTCGCCTACCAGTGGGCGTTCGCCAACCCGGTCCGCAAGGTCTACTACAACCTCACCATCACCGGTCTGTCGATCGCGGTCGCCTTCCTCATCGGCACCATCGAGCTGGTGAGCGTCCTGCGCGAGAAGCTGGCCATGGACGACGCGGTCACCGGCTGGATCTCCGGCCTCGACCTCGACAACGTCGGCTTCGTCATCGTCGGGCTCTTCGTGGTGGTATGGGCGGCGGCGCTCGCGTACTGGCGGTTCGGCAAGGTCGAGCAGCGCTGGGCGGCCCGGACGGCGCCGGAGGGCTGACGCCGGCCGATCGGCCGGTGACGGGGGCGGCGCGGCGCCGGCCGCGCCGCCCCCGTACGTGCGTTCGTGGTGGCGCGGCCGTCGCGCGTACGGGCAGAGGTCCCGTCGCGTGTACGGGCAGAGGTCCCGTCGCGTGTACACGCGGAGATGAGGAGGCCCGTCGGTCAGGCCGGCGCCGAGCCGCCTCGGGCGACGACGGTCGCGAGCCCGTCGAGCACCCACTCCAGGACCTGGTCGAACGGCTGAGGACCGGGGGCGTGCCGTCCGGGGTCGGTGACCCAGCGGATGAAGTGGGGGTGCCTGCCCGCGGCGGCCACCCGCTCCAGGTAGGGCTCGACGGCCTTCTCCAGCTCGTCGTCGGTGTGCAGCCCGACGCGGGCCCGCATGGTCCGCTCTTCCAGCAGGGCGAGCCCGGAGCCGAAGACCTGGCCGAGCACGGTCTCGACGCACCGCATGCGGGTGGCCGCGTCGAGCCCGAGGGGGTCGAGCTCGGTGAGCGCGGATTCGTAGAGATCGAGGGCGTTCGGCCCCAGCGGCGGGCGGCTGAAGGCCAGCCGCGCGAACCACGGGTGGCGTTGCACGGCGTCCCAGCCCGTGCTGCCCATGGTGTGCAGCGCCGCGCGCCAGCCCTCGCCGCGGGCGACGGTGAGCTGCCCGTAGACCTGATCGGACATCAGATCCAGCAGTCCGTCCTTGCTGCCGACGTAGCGGTACAGGGCCATGGGGCTGCGCACGCCCAGCCCGGTCGCGAGGGCCCGCATGGTGAACTCGCCGGCCGCCTCGCGGTCGGCCATGTCCATCGCGGCGCTCACGATGCGCTCGCGGCTGAGCTGTTCGGTCCGGCGGGGCGGTGCGGGCTCGTCGAACCACACCAGGCCACCGGACGCGGGGCGACGGTCGGAGGAAGTCATGTTCCTCGAACCCTACCATCGGGTGTACGTTGTACATCATGAGTGGACAATGTACACAGACCTCTGACGTACTGATCTCCGGCGGCGGCCTGACCGGCCTGACCGCCGCGCTGGTCCTCCGCCACCACGGCGTCGCCGTCACGGTGGTGGAGAGGCGCGCGACCACCTCGCCGCAGCCCAAGGCCCGCCGCTTCCATGTGCGCAGCATGGAGATATTCCGCGAGCTCGGCCTCGCCGGACTGGTCCACGACGCCGCCCGCGACCTCGCCGGCCACGACCACATGGCGGCCGGCCGCACGCTCGCCGAAGCCGAACAGCTCCCGCTGTGGCAGCCCGTGGCGCCCGGCGCCCCGGCCCTCGACGTCAGCCCCGAACAGCCCTGCCTGATCGCCCAGGACATACTCGAACCCGTCCTGCGCGCCGCCGCCGTCGACGCCGGCGCCACCGTGCGGTTCGACACCGAACTCCTCGGCTTCGACCAGGACGCGGACCGGGTGAGCGCCGAACTCCTCGACCGTACGGACGGCAGCCGCCACCGCGTCGAAGCCCGGTATCTGGTGGCCGCCGACGGGGCACGCGGCTTCGTGCGCGAGACCCTCGGCATCAGCCGCTCCGGAGAGGGAGCCGTCGGCGGCCCGAACGTGAACGTCTACTTCCACGCGGACCTCGCCGAGGTCGTACGCGGCCGGGAGTTCAACCTCTGCCGGCTCGACCACCCCGACGCCCCCGGCGCGCTCGCCTCCGTCGACGGCCGCCGCCGGTGGGTGTTCATGAGCCCCGGCGGCGAGGCAGACCGCGACTGGCCCGCCCTGCTGCGGACCGTGCTCGGCGTCCCCGTCCCGGACCTCGACATCCTCAGCGTGCTGTCCTGGCAGGCCGAGATGCTCGTCGCCGACCGCTACAGCACCGGCCGCGTGCACCTGGCGGGCGATGCCGCCCACGTCATGCCGCCGTTCGCCGCCAGCGGCGCCAACACCGGGATCGCCGACGCGCACAACCTGGGCTGGAAGCTGGCCGCCGTCCTGCGCGGGGAGGCCGCGCCCGCCCTCCTCGACAGCTACGACGCCGAACGCCGCCCGGCCGGCTGGTTCGCGGCCGACGAGTCCAGCCGCCGCATCGCGACCTTCCAGAACCTCGCGGCGCCCCCGGACCCGACCCTCGCCCACCCCTTCGTCCTGGCCGCCGGGGGGTTCCAGCACACCGAGGGGGCCCTGGTGAGCGGCCCGGAAGCGACGGACGACCCGGAGCCGGTCACCGAGTTCGCGCCCGCCGGGCGCGTCGGCACCCGCGTTCCCCACCGCTGGCTCGACGAGGCCCGTACCCGCTCGACGATCGACCTCGCGGGCCCCGGCTGGTCCCTCCTCACGAGCCCGGAGACCGCCTCGCCGCGAACGGACCGGCTCCCGGTCCACCGGCACGAGCTGGACTTCCTGCCCGCGGGCGAGTGCCTGCTGCTGCGGCCCGACCACCTCGTCGCCTGGCGGGGCACGGACCCCGACCGGGCGGTCGAGGTGTACGACGGCCTGCTCCGGGCGGAACTTTCCGAGCTGTCCGAGCTGTCCGACGCGGGACCGGAACGCCGGGACCCGGCCGCGCGCACCGCCTCCGCGTAGCGGTACGGCCGCGCCGCCTGCCGCCCGTTCGTCGGGTCGTACGGTCGTACGGTCGTACGGGCATGCGGTGCGTCGGGCAGCGCCGTGCGGCCGTTCGGGGGAGGGGCCCCACGTAGGGTCGACGGCATGACCGATCTTCCTGACCTCCGGATCGAGCTCGACGGGCGGGTGGCCACAGCCGAAGAGCTGTTCGCCCCGCTGATGAGCAACTACGGCCATTTCACCGCCATGCAGGTGCGCGGCCGGGCGGTGCGCGGCCTCGACCTCCACCTCGCGCGGCTCGACGCGGCCACGCGCGAACTGTTCGGCGCCGGCCTCGACGGCGGCCGGGTCCGCGAGCTGATCCGGCACGCGCTCGGCGGCGTCGAGGACGCGTCGGTGCGGGTCAACGTCTTCGTACCGGCCCCCGAAGCGGAGCCCTCGGTGCTGGTCAGCGTGCGCCCGCCGACGACCATGCCGGCCACCGCGCAGGCCCTGCGCACCGTGCCGTACGAGCGCCCCGTCGCCCACGTCAAGCACACGGGCGGCTTCGCGCAGGGCTACTTCCGCCAGCAGGTCCAGCGAGCGGGCTTCGACGAGGCGCTGCTGGTGGGCCCGGACGGCACCGTGGCCGAAGGCGCCATCACCAACGTCGCCTTCATCGACGGCGACACCGTGGTGTGGCCCGACGCCCCCGCGCTGGACGGCATCTCGATGCTGCTGCTCCGGCAGGAGCTGGACGCGGCGGGCCTGCCCTGGCGGCGGTCCGGCGTGCGTACCGCCGACCTGGCTTCGTACGGCGGGGCCTTCCTCACCAACTCCCAGGGCATCGCGCCCATCTCCCGCATCGACGACCTGGCGTTCCCCGCCGACGTGCCGCTCGTGGCCGAGGTCGTGCGGATCTTCGGGATGATCGCGGCGGACGTCATCTGACGGCATCGCGGCGGCCGCCGTCCTGCGCCCCCTGTGACGATCCCCCCGACGGCTCTCTTGAATGACCCTCTTTAGCGGCCCCCTCTGACGGCCCGTCGGCGGGGGCCGCGCGGGGCGCCGGGCCTCTTGATCGGCAAGGTGGCCGGGGCCACTGTGGCTTCGAGTGACTGGATATCGCTGGATGTCCACGGACCCGGAGGTGCGGGCATGGGTGCTGAAGTGGAAATGGGCCGCCGTCGGCTGCTCGGCGCGGTCGCCGCCGGCGCGGTCGCGGGGGCGGTGGCGAGCGGCGGTACGGCGCGGGCCGCGCGGCCGGCCGACCTGGCCGCGGCCGCGGAACGGGGGCGGGGCGGCGGCGCGAGCGGGCGGCCCTGCTACCTCGGCACGTACACGTCGGGCGGCAGCGGCGGGCGGGGGATCGGGTTCGCGGCCTACGACGGCGACACGGGCCGGCTCACCTCGACGCGGGTGCTGGAGGGCGTCGCGGACCCCTCCTTCCTGGCCCTGGACCCGTCCGGGCGGACGCTGTACGCGGTCGACGAGCAGGACGAGGGCGGCGTGAGCGCCGTGCGGCTCTCGGCGGACGGCGGGGCGCGGCTGCTGGGGCGGCAGCCCACCGGCGGCGCGGCGCCCTGTCATCTCTCCCTCCATCCGGGCGGCCGCCATCTGCTGAGCGCCAACTACGGTTCCGGCAGCGTTGCCGTCCATCCCATCGGCCGGGACGGCGCTGTCGGTGCGCGGACCGACCTCGTGCGGCATACGGGCTCGGGCCCCGACCCGGAGCGGCAGCGGGGCCCGCACGCGCACCAGGTGCTCACCGCGCCGGACGGCAGGTACATCCTGGCGGTGGATCTGGGCACGGACGCCGTGCACACGTACCGGCTGGACGAGTCCACCGGCCGGCTGCGGCACATCTCGCGCGCGGCGACGCGGCCGGGCGCCGGGCCGCGCCACCTGACGTTCCATCCGTCGGGCCGATTCGCCTATCTGGCCAATGAGTTGGACGACACGGTGGTGGCGTGCCGGTACGACCCGGCGGCCGGCCGGCTCACGCCGGGCGCGCCGCAGCCCGCCACTGTGCCGGGGCCCGGCGGCGGGGTGCGCAACTACCCGTCGCAGGTGCTGGTCACGGGCGACGGCCGGTTCGCGTTCCTGGCGAACCGCGGGCGCGACTGCCTCACGCGGTACGCGGTGCGTGACGGCGGCGCCCGGCTGGAGCTGCTGGACGCGGTGCCGGTCGGCGGGGCGTACCCGCGGCACATCGCTTTCTCGCCATCGGGGTCGCTGCTGTTCGCCGCCAACCAGAACTCGGACTCGGTGACCGTCTTCGCCGTGGACCGCAGGTCAGGTCAACTCGCCCTGACCGGAGGGAAGTTCACCGCCCCCACGCCCGTGTGCACGGTTCCGGCCTGATTGCCCGCCAACTCCCCTGGAAACGTTGACAGTCGGAATCTCAGTCCATACCTTCTTGGATCGTAGGAAAGATAAATGATTGATGATCCGATAGACGGTGTGAAGGACTGGGGGAGTCTTGATGACCGAGTCGACCGCGACAGCCACTGCCGTGCCGAGGCCCGGCGGCGGACGCGGATGGACGCTCGCCGCCGTCTGTGTGGCGACGTTCATGCTGATGCTCGATCTGACCGTGGTGAACGTCGCGCTACCTGATATGCGCACGCATCTCCACGCCAGCTTCTCCGACCTGCAATGGGTGCTCGACGCCTACGCCTTGGGACTCGCGGTTTTCCTCCTCACCGCGGGCTCCCTGGCGGACCGGCTCGGTCGGAAGCGGGTGTTCAACACCGGATTCGTGATCTTCGTTCTGGCCTCGCTGGCCTGCGGCCTCGCCCCGAACGCGGCATTCCTGTCCGCCGCGCGAGGGGTGCAGGGCCTGGGCGGCGCGATGCTCTTCGCGGTCGGCCCCGCGCTGATCGGGCACGAGTACCGCGGCAAGGAGCGGGGCAAGGCGTTCGGGATCTTCGGCGGCGTGGTGGGACTGTCCATCGCGTTCGGCCCGTTGATCGGCGGCGCCCTCACCGACAGCCTCGACTGGCGGTGGATCTTCCTGGTGAACGTCCCGGTCGGCATCGCCGCGCTGGTGATCGGCGTGCTGCGCATGCGCGAATCGCGGGACCCGCGAGCGCACTCGGTGGACTGGTGGGGGCTGGTCCTGTTCTCGAGTGCGCTCGCCCTACTCGTCCTCGGTTTCCTGCGCGGGGAGGCGCAGGGCTGGGGGAGCGTCGCGATCGTGGGCATGTTCACCGCCTCGGCGCTGCTCTTCGCGGCTTTCTTCATCGCCCAACGGAAGCTCGGCGAACGGGCGATGCTGCGCCTGACGCTCTTCCGCAATGTCACCTTCAACGGCATCTCGGCGGTCACCCTGCTCTGCGCGGCGGCCACCATGTCCGCGCTCTTCCTGCAGATCTCCTACGTGCAGAACGTGCTGGGCTTCTCGGCCTGGGACACCGGGCTGCGGTTCCTGCCGCTGACGCTGACGCTCTTCGTGGCCGCGGCCGTCGCCGGCGGCCTCACGACCCGGATGCCGCAGTGCGTGCTCGTCGGCTTCGCGATGAGCTTCGTGGCGCTGGGGCTAGCCCTGGTCATGCTGGTGGACGCGGACAGCGCCTGGACGTCGCTGCTGCCCAGCATGTTCGGACTCGGCCTCGGCATGGGCCTGTTCAACCCGCCGCGCGCCTCGCTGTCCATCGCGGTGGCCGAGCCGTCCGAGGCGGGCATGGCGTCCGGGATCGGCGAGACATTCCAGCAAGTGGGCGTCGCGGTGGGCATCGCGGCCTTCGGCGCGCTCTTCCAGTCCAGGGTCACCGACCTGTTCGTCGAATCCGACGCGGGTCGTCAACTGGGCGACCGGGCCCAGGAGTTCGGCGAGGCGGTCGCCGCGGGCGGCGGCTCGCAGGCCGCGGCCGGAATGCCGGCCGCGATCGCGGAACAACTGGACCGGGCGGCTCGTACAGCCTTCGCGGACGGCCTCCACGAGGTAATGATCGTATGCGCGTCGATAGCGGCACTCGGCGCACTGATCGCGTTCGCGTTCATCCGCACCCGAGATCTCCATGAGAGCGCCCTCACCGGGGCGGAGAGCGAGGGTGCACGCGCCGGAACCGCGGCGGAGACGGCAGCAGCGGATGCCACGGGGAAAGTCTCCGCCCGGGCCTGACCGACCGGCGTGCGACGGTGCCCCGGGGACTTCGGCCCCCGGGGCACCTGCCGCTATCCGTGCGCCGATCCGGCGATCGTGGATGTTCATTCAACCCGCCACCGGCGATAATGGCAGGTGAGCGCAGACCGACAGACCTTCCCATCCCCCGACGGAAGAAGCGGCCCTCGATGTCAACCACCGACCATCTCTCCGCCCCACTGCCTCAACCCACGGCCGAGGCAGTGGATTTCCCGCTGGTCCACCGGACCGGCTATCTGCTGCACAAGGCCGGGCTCCTGCTCATGCACGAGGCCGGCCGGGCCCTGGAATCCCGCGGGATGCGGATGCGGTATTTCTACGTGCTCGCCGCGCTCGAAGGCCAGATCAGCCTCTCCCAGCAGGACTTGAGCCGGCTGCTCAACCTCGACCCCACCACGATGGTCGCGCTCATCGACGAGATGGAGGAAGCGGGCCATGTGGAGCGGCGGCGGAATCCCGCCGACCGCCGGCGGTACATCCTTCATCTGACGGATTCCGGACGGCAGGCGCTGTGCGGCGCCTCGCGCGCCGTGGACGACGTGGAGCAGGCGTTCATGGCCTCGGTGGACTCCGCCGACCGCGACCGGCTGCGGAAGATCCTCGGCGAACTGCTCGCCGGCCGCTGGCCCAGCGTCGTCGCCTGCGAGGACTGACCGGCAGAATTCAGCACTCCGCAAAACACCGTCCCGCATTCCCTGGAGGCGACACATTCGGAGCATTTAATTCCCCCGTCAGATTGGCGTCAAATGTATTTCGGTTGACTTGAATTAGTTGAAGTGAGCCTCTTCACAAGGACCCTGTTGATGTTTTCCCGGTGCTAGCCTCAGGATGAGTCACCACGGGGGAAGGAAAACGGGGATGAGTGAAGAAAGGTTGATTTTCGACTCGCTTGACGCCTGCCTCGGACCGAGGGGTTCGAGGTTCTTCGGCACGGGATACAAGCGAGTCGGACAGCAGTTGCACCACATCGAGGCGGACGGGCTCACCGGGCCCGGCGCGGGCGCCGACGCCCGCGCCACGCTCACCTATCCGGCCGACTGGTCCCGCAAGGCCGCGGGCCGCGAACTGCGGCCGCACCTCAGCAGCATCGACGCGCTGGTGCTCGCGGCCTCGCTCGCCGAGATCCACCTGAACGGCGCGCACGGGCTCGACGACGAGCAGCGCCGCCGCACCTGGCTGCGGACCGCGGACATCCGGGCCGGCAGCCGGCCGCACGAGGACCTCACGGACTTCGCCGTCTCGGCCCGGCTCGCGCACACCGGGCCGGCCGGCCCGGCGGACGCCGCCGGGACCGGCCCGAACACGCCGGTCAGCAGCGTCTACGACTGCCGCATCGGCGAGTTGAAGGTGCGCTGCGACTTCGTGCACGAGGCGGGCGGCGCCGGACCGCGCGGCCCGGCCCGCTACGAGACGGACGAGGAGGCGCTCGGCGCCGCCCGCACTCGGCACTACGGCGCGGGCTACAAGGCGCACAGCCACCACGCCGACGGCGTCAGCGTGGACCTCGCCGAACAGCAGGTCAGGGCCCGGCAGTTCGTCGTGCCCAGCGTCGAGCGACTGCACGAGGCGCACGGCGCCGAGGCCGCGTACGCGCCCTCGGTGTCGCTCGTCGACACGCTGGTGTGCGTCGCGCAGCTCGCGCAGGCGCTGCTGTACGCGCAGGACGGCGTGGACCGCGGCCGCAGCAACACGCTGTGGATGCGGCGCACGGTGGTCGGCGCGCACCGCCCGCTGCGGCCCATGGCAGGGCCGATCGAGGCCAAGGCGTACGTCACCCGGACCCGGCTGCTCGGGCTCGGCGACGACACCTGGCGGGTCGCCGACCTCGCGGTCGACGACTTCTCCGGCGTCTACGGCCGGTGCTCCATCGCGCACCAGCTGCCGATGCTCGCCGCCGCCTGAGCACCCCGGCAGCCGCCGCGTGGCGGCCGTCCCAGTACGGCCGCCACGCGCTACGGGCCGCCGGGCGGCAAGGGCCCGCACGCCAACAACTCCGCAATGAGTCAACAGCTCCGCGGCGAGTCGACGACTTCGCCGCGGGCCGACGACTCGGCAATGAGTCGATAACGGGGAACTGTATTCATGAACGGAACGCCGATGATGCGCTTCGGCGAAGTGCTCGTCGTATTCGAAGGACCCGACCGGATCAGCTGGCGCGCCGCGGAACACGGGGAGTGGACGCTCGACGGAATCTGGCCGGAACAGACGCTCCGCGCACTGCTGGCCGAGCACATCGACAGCGGTTCGCCGCTGCTCGTCGTCCTGGACGAGGCGCGCCACACCGTGCCCGTACTGCGCGAGGAGTGGGAACGCGCGCCGTACCCCGTCCGGGCCGCGCTGGCCGGCGCCCACGCCGCGGCCCGGACCGAAGAGGCCGGGGCCGCGACGGGCCGGACCGCGGCGCACGCTCCGTGCGCCGAGTTCGCCCAGTGCGCCGAACACGGCGAGATCATCGAGGTGCGGGTGCCGTTCCTCGACTGGCTGCCCGCGCCCGTACGGGCCCGCGCCGCGGCCTTCCTCGCCGACAGCGACGAGACGCTCGCCCGCACGCCGACCGCGCTGCTGCCGCCACTGCTCCTGGAAGACATCCGGCCGCAGCCCCAACCCGCCGCACCCCAGGTGCGGTTCGCGCGCCGGCTGCTCCCCGGAGCGCTCACGCCGGCCCGGCTCTCGGCGGCGGTCCGGCACATCTTCACAGGCCGGCCCGCCGGATGCGAGGGGTCCGCGGCGCGGTACGGCGGTACGGCGGTGGCCTGCTGATGAACGATCAGGAGCGGATCGCCGCCGACGCCTTCGCGCTGCTGAGCCGCGACGAACTCGGCGCGGCCATCGCCACCATGGCCTTCGCCGAACTGGCCCGCACCCGGCCGGACCCGGCGGGCGGGCCCCGGCCGGGCGCCGCCGAGCCCGAAGGGGGCGACCTCTGATGCCCCGCTCCGTGCTCGTCACCGGCGGCAACCGCGGCATCGGGCTCGCCGTGGCCCGGGCCCTGCGGGACGACGGCGACAACGTCGCCGTCACCCACCGCGACGACGCGCCGCCCGACGGACTGTTCGGCGTACGGGCCGAGATGACCGACCCGGACAGCGTGGACGCGGCCTTCGCCGAGGTGGAGGCCGCGCAGGGGCCCGTGGAGGTGCTCGTCGCCAACGCGGGCATCACCCGCGACATGCCCTTCCTGCGGATGGCCGAGCAGGACTTCCTCGACGTCGTCGACACCAACCTCGGCGGCGCCTACCGCGTCGTGCGGCGCGCGGCCCGCTCCATGGTCCGCGCCCGCTGGGGCCGCATCGTCCTCATGTCGTCGATGGTGTACGCCTTCGGCGCGCCCGGCCAGGCCAACTATGGCGCGTCCAAGGCGGGACTGCTCGGCCTCGCCCGCTCCCTGGCCTGGGAGCTGGGCCCCCGCAACATCACCGTCAACCTCGTCGCCCCGGGCCTGATCGACACCCAGATGGGCCGCGGCGTCACCGACCGCCGCCGCGCGGAGCTGGCCCGCATCACCCCGCTCGGCCGCCCCGGCACCACCGAGGACGTCGCGGCGGCCGTGCGCTATCTGACGGGGGAGTCCGGACGGTACGTCACCGGGGCCGTGCTGCCGGTCAGCGGCGGACTGGGGCTCGGCGGATGACCACGGACCAGCACCTCACGGAAGGAACGGCACCGACCATGGCAGACCGCGTCATCCACCTCGCCATCTCCGGCACGTACTCCAGCGGCAAGAGCACCACCACCGAGGCCGTCTCCGTCGCCACCGGCATCCCCCGCACCCACGCGATGACCTCCCGCGAGATCCTCATGGACCTCGTGCCGGGCAAGCAGGTGCAGGAGCTGTCGGCGGCCGAGCTGATGGCGCTCGGCCTGCGCCGGCTGGAGGAGCGCATCCACAACGAGGCGCTGCCCGGCTCCTTCGTCTCCGACGGTTCGGTGATCCACGAATGGATCTACGGCGAGGCGCGGATGCGGGTCGGTATCAACCCCGGCGCGGGCTTCGTCGCCAAGGCGGTCAAGAACGTCGCCGGGCTGCCCGTCAAGCGCTTCTACCGCGACTACATGAACGCCTACGGGCAGATCACCAAGGCCCGCGCCAAGCGGATCTACGACGCCTATGTGCACCTGCCCGTGGAGTTCGAGATGAAGGCCGACGGTCACCGGCCGGTCTCCGAGCCGTTCCGCAAGATGTCGGACGAACTGCTGATAGCGACCCTGGAAGAGATGGAGATCCCCTACCACGTGGTGGGCGGCACCGTCACCGAGCGGGTGCGGCGCATCGTCGACCTCTTCGACCTGCCGCTGGTCATGCCGCTCGACGAGGCCGTCGAGATCGCGCAGGAGCGGGTCCGCGAGGCCAACGAGGTCCTGGAGGCCGACGCCCGCCACCACAGCGCCCGGCGCGCCACCTCCTGGCGCCGACGCGTCTCGTACGCGCTGCGCTACTGACCGGGCGCGGCGGACCGGCAGGGCGCGGCGGACCGTTCAATCCGTCGTGCCGCCCGGCCCGACGTGCTGCCGGTTCCGCCGGGCCCGCCGTGCCGCCGGTTCCGCCGGGCCGTGGCCTCGCCGAGCCGCCCGGCCCGGCGGGCCCACCGGGCGTCCGCGGGGCCGCCGCATCTAGGATCGGCACGCGAGAACACAGTGCCGACCAGCGGAGACGACCTCGATGAACGACCCGGCAGGCCCGGCGCACCCGTACGGCCGCGATGCCGCGCACGACCCGTACGTACGCGTCCGCGGCGCCCGCGAGCACAACCTGCGGTCCGTGGACGTCGACCTCCCGCGCGACGCGCTCGTCGTCTTCACCGGGGTCTCCGGCTCCGGCAAGAGCTCGCTGGCCTTCGGCACCGTGTACGCGGAGGCCCAGCGCCGCTACTTCGAGTCCGTCGCCCCGTACGCGCGCCGGCTCATCCACCAGGTCGGCGCGCCCAAGGTCGGGGAGATCTCCGGGCTGCCGCCGGCCGTCGCCCTGGAACAGCGCCGCTCCGCCCCCACCTCCCGGTCCTCCGTCGGCACCGTCACCACCCTCTCCAACTCGCTGCGGATGCTCTTCTCCCGCGCGGGCGACTACCCCGACGGCGCGCCGCGGCTCGACTCGGACGCCTTCTCGCCCAACACCGCCGCCGGGGCCTGTCCCGAGTGCCACGGCCTCGGCCGCGTCCACCGGGTCACCGAGGACTCCCTCGTACCCGACCCGGACCTCTCCATCCGCGAGGGCGCCGTCGCCGCGTGGCCCGGCGCCTGGCAGGGCAAGAACCTGCGGGACATCCTCGCCGCGCTCGGCCACGACATCGACCGCCCCTGGCGCGAACTGCCGAAGGCCGACCGGGACTGGATCCTGTTCACCGACGAACAGCCCGTCGTCACCGTCCACCCGGTGCGCGACGCGGGCCGCATCCACCGCCCGTACCAGGGCACGTACATGAGCGCCCGGCGCTATGTGCTGCACACCTTCGCCGACTCCAAGAGCAGCACACTGCGGACGCGCGTCCAGCGGTATCTGGTCAGCGGCGCGTGCCCCGCCTGCCGGGGCCGGCGGCTGCGGCCCGAGGCGCTCGACGTCACCTTCGCGGGCCGCGACATCGCCGAGGCCGCCGCCCTGCCGCTGAGCGCGCTGGGCGACCTGCTGCGGCCCGCCGCCGACGGGGCCGACGAGAGCCCGGCCGCCCTGCTCGCGGCGGACCTCGTCGCCCGCGTCGAGGTGCTCACCGAACTCGGCCTCGGCTATCTGAGCACGGACCGGCCCACCCCCACCCTGTCCGCCGGCGAACTCCAGCGGCTGCGGCTCGCCACCCAGCTGCGCTCCGGGCTCTTCGGCGTCGTGTACGTGCTCGACGAGCCCTCCGCCGGGCTGCACCCCGCCGACAGCGCGGCCCTGCTCACCGTCCTGGACCGGCTCAAGGCCGCCGGGAACTCCCTCTTCGTCGTCGAGCACCACCTGGACGTGGTGCGCCGCGCCGACTGGATCGTGGACGTCGGGCCGTACGCCGGGGAACACGGCGGGCAGGTGCTCTACAGCGGCCCCGTCGCCGGGCTCGCCGACGTCGCCGAGTCGGCCACCCGCCGCTTCGTCTTCCCGGACCCCGGCGCGCCGGCCGCCGAACCCGCCCGCCGCACCCCCTCGGGCACGGTGCGGCTGCACGGCGTCACCCGGCACAACCTGCGCGACCTCGACTGCGACATCCCGCTGGGCGTCTTCACCGCCGTCACCGGAGTCTCCGGTTCCGGCAAGTCGACGCTGATCAGCCAGGTCCTCGCGGACGCCGTCGCCGAGCACCTGGGCGGCGACGGCGCGGACGCCGCCGATACGGGCGACGAGCCGGCCGCCGGAGCCGACGGGCCGTACGAGGTGCGGGCCAAGGGGCTGGAGGCCGTCGACCGGCTGGTGCGCGTGGACCAGAAGCCCATCGGCCGCACCCCCCGCTCCAACCTCGCCACCTACACCGGGCTCTTCGACGCCGTGCGGAAGGTGTTCGCCGCGACCGACGAGGCCCGCGCCCGCGGCTACACCGCCGGCCGGTTCTCCTTCAACGTGGCCGCCGGCCGCTGCGAGACCTGCCAGGGCGAGGGCTTCGTCGCCGTGGCACTCCTCTTCCTGCCCGGCACCTACGCCCCCTGCACCGCCTGCCACGGCGCCCGCTACAACCCCGAGACGCTGGAGATCACCTACCGGGGCGCCACCATCGCCGACGTCCTGGGCATGACGGTCGACGCGGCGGCCGGCTTCCTCGCCGACGTGCCCGCCGCGCTGCGCGGCCTCGCCACCCTGCGCGACGTGGGCCTGGGCTACCTGCGGCTCGGCCAGCCGGCCACCGAGCTGTCCGGCGGCGAGGCCCAGCGCATCAAGCTCGCCGCCGAACTCCAGCGCACGCACCGCGGCCACACCCTGTACGTACTCGACGAGCCCACCACCGGGCTGCACCCGGCCGACACCGAACTGCTGCTGCGCCAGCTGCACGGGCTCGTGGACGCGGGCAACTCCGTCGTGGTCGTGGAGCACGACATGGCCGTCGTCGCCGGAGCCGACCGGGTCATCGACATGGGGCCCGGCGGCGGTGCGGCGGGCGGCCGCGTCGTCGCGGCCGGCACCCCGGAGGAAGTCGCCCGCGCGGAAGGGAGCCTGACGGCCCGCTACCTGCGGGCGGCGCTGTCCGGCACGGGTACGAACGGCTGACGGCCATCCGGGTGGGCGGCGGCCTCGGCGGCACCGGTACGCACACCCGTACGCGCCCTACCGGCGCCCCCACGGGTCACTTAGGCTGCTGTGCGGTCGGCGGCCGCACCCGCCGGGGCGCGCCGGTCGGCGCCCCTCCCGGCGCCGTGCACACCGTCGCCCTGCTCATCCCGGTACCGCGGAGCCCCAAGGGGCGGCTCCCCGGCCCCGGTACGGAATCCCGCAAGGCGACGGTGCACCGCCTCCTTGATCCTGGTGACCTGTCGTGTCCGTGATCCGCTCGGCGCCGTGAGCCCGTCGGTGGCGTCGACGGGCCGTCAGCGGCGTGCGCACGCCGCCAACCGCCACAGTGGGGAGACCGCGCATGTCCAGCAGATCGCACAGACCCGCCGCCTCCGGCCCCGACCGCCCCGCGGGCCTCGGCCGGCGTACGTTCCTCGCCGCCGCGGCCGCCGCCACCGGGGGCGTCGCCATCGGGGGCCCCGGCACGGCGAGCGCCGCGGCCGCCGGGCCCACCGGCCGCGGCACCACCCTCGCCTCCGTCGCCACGCCCCGCGGCGCCGGCGGCTACCGCAGGCTCGGCGACGGCCCCGGCTGGCCCCGGCTGCTCCGCTCCGAACTGGCCGGGACCAAGCGGGGCCGCACCGAACGGCGCACCACGCTCGCCTCCTTCGTGCAGTTCACCGACCTCCACCTCACCGACGTCCAGCACCCGCTGCGCTACGAGTTCTTCCGGGCGGGCGGCCCCGGGGCCTGGCGGCCGCACGAGGCGCTCACCCTGCCCGGCGTGGTCTCCCTCGTCGAGCGCGTCAACGCGCTGCGCCGCGGCCCGGAGACTGGGGAGCCGTTCTCCTTCGTCATCACCACCGGGGACAACGGCGACGAGAACGCGCGGATCGAGGTGGAGTGGTTCCTGACCGCCCTCAGCGGCGGCCGGCTGAACCCCAACACCGGTGACCCGGACGGCTACGAAGGCGTGCAGGACAGCGGCCTGCCGCTCTACTGGCACCCCGAGCGGGACCTGCGCGACCAGGACAAGCAGGTCGGCTACCCGCGCATCGACGGCTACCTCGACGCCGCCATGCGCCGGCTGAGCAGCCCGGGTCTGAACATCCCCTGGTACTCCACCTTCGGCAACCACGACCTGCTCTCGGGCGGCTGCTACCCGGCCGCCGGCACCTGGATCGAGGACGTCGCCGTCGGTTCGAAGAAGCTCCAGATCATCCCCGCCGAGCAGGCCAAATGGCTGATGGACGGCGAGGCGAAGGGCGTCGACCCCAAGGGCGAGCGGATCAAGGCGGTGCTGCGCGAACACCGCGCCCAGATGCGCACGGTCACCCCCGACGAGCGGCGGGTGCCGCTGACCGCCCGTCAGTACGCGGCCGCCCACCTCGACCCCCGCCACCGGGGCCGCGGACCCCTCGGCCACGGCTACACCCACGAGAACCTCGAATCCGGCGACCTCTACTACACCTTCCGCGTCTCCGACCGCGTCATCGGCGTCAGCCTCGACTCGACGGACCCCGGCGGCCACTACCAGGGATCGCTCGGCACCTCGCAACTGCGCTGGCTGGAACGGGTGCTGAAGCGCCACAGGGACGAGTACGCGCTGGTCTTCAGCCACCACGCCAGCTGGAGCATGGACAACCTCACCCCCGACCCCGCGCATCCGGGGGAGAAACGGCACGGCGGGGACGAGCTGATCTCGGTGCTCCAGCGCCACAGCAACGTACTGGCCTGGATCAACGGCCACAGCCACCGCAACCGGATCAGGCCGCGCGGCACCTTCTGGGAGATCTGCACCGCCTCGCACGTGGACTACCCGCAGTTGGCCCGCGCCATCGAGATCACCGACAACCGGGACGGCACCCTCTCCCTGTTCACCACCCTCGTCGAGTCCGCCGCCCCCTACCGCACCGACTTCGAGGACCTCTCCCGAACCGGCCTCGCCTCCCTCTACCGGGAGTTGGGCTTCAACGCCCCCGGCTCCGACGCGACCCTCGCGGGCGACCCCACCGACCGCAACACCGAACTGCTGCTGCCCCGGCGCTGAGATCTGCCCGTCGCCCCTGGGCGCGGCGTGCCTGACTGTCCGTCACGGTGCGCCCAGGTCAGGGGTGTCGGGCTTTCGGACGGTGGTTCAGCCCGTCTCCTCCGGCGCGGGGACGGGACGGCCCTCGCAGACGTCGACCATCACCCGCCAGCTGCGGATGAAGTCGCGGCGGGCCGCGGGCGTGAGCTGGCCGAGCGCCTGGCGCAGCGGCTCCGTGCGGGCGCGGGCGCAGCGCTCGACCAGCGGGCGGTGCGGCTCCTCGACGCTGACGATCGTCCGCCGCCGGTCGCGTTCGTCCTCCGCGCGGCGCACGAGCGCGCCGCGGTGGAGTTCGTTGACGAGCTGGCTGGTGGTGGTCGCGCCGAGGGCCATCCGCTCGGCGAGTTCCCCGACGGACGCGGGGCCGTCCATCGCGAGCGAGACGAGCGGCGCCAAGTGCCGGTTGGAGAGCCCGGCGCCGGAGAGGAGGGCACGCAGTTCCTCGGGCACATCCTCGTCCGGGTCGCGCACGTGCCGAAGAAACCGTGCCATCAGGCGCATCAGCGCCTTCAGATCGTCATCGGCGATCGGCGCGCTCGCTGTGGGGCTGCTGTCGGCGGGGCGGCCGTCAGGGGTCAACTGGTAGGACATGGCGTGAAGTTCAACATGTTCGATGACGCATCGCAAGGTGATATGGAATTCAACCAAATCTGCTCCCGATGAGCTTTCGAGGGGTGCTCGTCGCCCACCCGCGCGGCCGGTAGTCGACCGTGCGCCGGGGAACGCCGCGACGGCCCCTTGACATACCGCCGTCGCCGCACGCCATGCTCGTGCGCGGACCGCGCGAGCAGCCCGTGACCTGGTACGACCGGCTTGACGACATGAGGGGGACGCACGTCCATGACCCGCGCACTGATCATCGGCGGAGGCGTCGCCGGCCCCGTGGCCGCACTGGCGCTGCGCAAGGCAGGCATCGACTCCACGGTGTACGAGGCGTACCCGCGAGGCGCCGAGGACGTGGGGGCGTTCCTCATGCTCTTCTCCAACGGGCTCGCCGCACTGCGCAGCGTGGACGCCCTCAAGCCCGTACGAGAGCGCTCCTTTTCGGCCGAAAGCGTCGAGTTCTACAGCCGGACCGGCGAACAGCTCGGCAAGCGCCCCCTCGCCGGCTCCGGGGACGACGAGCTCACACCCCGCGCACCATGGACCGGGCCGCCCTGCACCGCGCCCTGCAGGAGGAGGCGGCGCGGCACTCCATCGCCATCGAGTACGGCAAGCGGCTCGTGGACGCCGCCCCGACCCCGAGCGGCGGCGTCGTGGCGACCTTCGACGACGGCAGCCAGGCCGAGGGCGACCTGCTCATCGGCGCCGACGGGCTGCACTCCCGCACCCGGACGCTGCTGGACGCCGCCGCGCCCCGCCCCCGGCACGCGGGCCAGAGCACCGTCTGCGGCCGGATACCGCACAACCCCGAGGCCGCGCCGCCCGGCACATACCGCATGATCTCCGGGGACCGTGCCTTCTTCGGCTGCACCACCGCGCCCGACGGCCCGACCTACTGGTTCGCCAACATCCCCGGCGAGGCGCTCTCCCGCGACGAACTCGCCGCCATCACCCCCGCCCAGTGGCGGCAGCGCGTCGCCGACGTCTTCGCCGGCGACAGCACGCCCGCCGCCGGCATCGTCGCGGCCACCGGGACGGAGATCGTCGCCCGCAACACCTACGACATCCCCTCCACCCCCGTCTGGCACAACCCCTCCATGGTCATCATCGGCGACGCCGCCCACGCCACCGCGCCCAACGCCGCCCAAGGCGCCGCTCTCGCCATCGAGGACGCCGTCGTCCTCGCCCAGTGCCTGCGCGATCTGCCGGACGCACCCCAGGCGTTCGCCGCCTACGAACGGCTGCGCCGCGAGCGCGTCGAGCGGGTCGTGGCCATCAGCGGACGGCTCGCCGCCCGGGACCCGGACGCCGCCTCCGCGCGCACCCGCGACGCGCGCACCGCGCGGGCCCTCGACCGTGACGAGGGCCGGGGCGAGGAACGGGGCGACAACGACTGGCTCGTCGGCTACCGCATCGACTGGGACGAGAAGGTCGGCTGAGCGGGAAGCTGAGCGGGAAGAGGCCCGAGTTGCCGGGTGTGAGCGCTGCGGCACACTGGTGCACATGCCGGAGCTCCCGGAAGTCGAAGCCCTCGCCGGATTCCTCGCCGAGCACCTGATGGGCCGTACGGTCGCCACGGTGCTCCCGCTCGCGGTGAGCGTCCTCAAGACGTACGATCCGCCGCTCGGCGCCCTGGAAGGGCGGACGGTCACGGGCGTACGCCGCCGGGGCAAGTTCCTGGACCTCACGGCGGAGGACGGGGCCGGCGGGCCCGCCGTGCATCTGGTGATCCATCTGGCCCGCGCGGGATGGCTCCGCTGGCGCGAGGAGTTCCCGGCGGCGCCGCCCCGGCCCGGCAAGGGGCCGCTCGCCCTGCGGCTGCGGCTGACCGGGCCGGACGGGGCGCCGGGCGCGGGCTTCGACCTCACCGAGGCGGGCACCCAGAAGAGGCTCGCCGTGTACTGCGTCCGCGACCCGTCCGACGTGCCGGGCATCGCCCGGCTGGGCCCGGACCCGCTCGACGCGGACTTCACCCCCGAGGCGTTCGCCGCACTGCTGCGCGGCGAACGCCGGCAGCTCAAGGGCGTGCTGCGGGACCAGAGCGTCATCGCCGGCATCGGCAACGCCTACTCCGACGAGATCCTGCACGCGGCCCGGATGTCGCCCTTCAAACTGGCCGCGAGCCTCACCGACGACGAGACGCGGGCGCTGTACGCGACGGTCACGGGCACCCTCGGCCGGGCGGTCGAGCAGGCCCGCGGCCTCGCGGCGGGCGACGTGAAGGCCGGCAAGCGGGCCGGGATGCGGGTGCACGGCCGGACCGGGCAGCCCTGCCCGGTCTGCGGGGACACGGTGCGCGAGGTCTCGTACCGCGATTCCTCGCTCCAGTACTGCCCGACCTGCCAGACGGGCGGGAAGCCCCTCGCGGACCGGCGGCTCTCCCGGCTGCTCAAATAGCCGCCGCCCGGCCGGGCCCGCCCGCCCCGCGCCTGCGACCGCTGCCCGGCTGCCCGTTCCCGCTGCCCGGCCGCGTCTCACGCCCGCCGCCCGGCCGGGCCCCGTTGAAAAGGCCGAAGCCCGGCCACGCCACCGCGTCCGTAGCCGCTACTCGCCGGCCTCCCGCTCCCGCTCCCGCGCCTCCGCCTTACCCAGCTCCGACCGCTTGTAGGAGTAGCCGAAGTACACGACCAGGCCGATCAGGAACCACACCGCGAAGCGCACCCACGTCTGCCACGCCAGATAGGTGATCAGCCACAGCGACGCGGCCACCCCGATGAGCGGGACCACCGGCATCCCCGGCGCGCGGAACGTGCGCGGCAGCTCCGGCCGCTTGTAGCGGAGCACGATCACCGAGACGCAGACCACGGCGAAGGCGAGCAGAATGCCGATGTTCGTCAGCTCCGCCGCCTCGCCGATCGGCAGGAACCCGGCGATCGCCGCCGACGCGAAGCCGACGATCCAGGTCACCCGCGTCGGGACGCGCCGCTTCGGATGCGTCTTCGCGAACCACTTCGGCAGCAGCCCGTCCCTGCTCATGGCGAAGCCGACCCGTGTCACGCCCAGCATGAACGTGAACATCACCGTGAGGATGCCGATGATCGCGCCGACCGCGATGACGTCCGCGAGCCCGCCCAGCCCCACCGACTTGAAGGCCGTGGCGAAGCCGCTCTCCTTGTCGATGTCCTTGTAGTTCTGCATCCCCGTCAGCACCAGGCAGACCAGCACGTACAGCACCATCGAGATCGCCAGCGAGTACAGGATGGCCTTCGGCATATGGCGCTGCGCGTCCTTGGACTCCTCGGCCACCGTGGACATCGCGTCATAGCCGAACACCGCGAAGAACACCGTCGCCGCGCCCGTGAACGCGCCGCCGACGCCGTAGGGGAAGAACGGGCGGTAATTGCCGGTCTTGATATGGAAGAAGCCCACCACGATGATCAGGATCACCACCAGGACCTTCAGCCCGACGACGACCGTCTCGAAGCGGGCCGCGTTCTTGATGCCGCGCGACAGCAGATAGGCGATGAACAGGCACAGCAGTGCCGCGAACAGGTCGACCCGGTGGCCGTCCCCGGTGCCGGGGGCGCCCAGCATCCAGTGCGGCAGCCCGGCGTCCATCTCCCCGAGCAGATAGCTGATGTAGCCGGAGATGCCGATCGCCACCACCGCGACGATCGCCGTGTACTCCAGCAGCAGGTCCCAGCCGATGAACCAGCCGCCCAGTTCGCCGAGGACCGCGTAGCCATAGGTGTAGGCGGACCCCGCCTTCGGGATGAGGCCCGCGAACTCCGCGTACGAGAGCGCCGCGGCCGCGCTCGCCACCCCGGCGATCAGGAACGATACGAGCACGGCGGGGCCCGCCTTGCCATTGGCGATCGTGCCCGCCAGGCTGAAGATGCCGGCGCCGATGAGGCCGCCGACGCCGATCGCCGTCAATTGCCAGAGCCCGAGCGTGCGTTGGAGCTGCTCGCTCGGCGCCCCGGCCGTGCCCTCTTCGAGCTGTTCAATCGGTTTGCGGCGCAGTACGCCCCGTCCCGCCCGTAGCCCTGCCATGGTGTTCCCTCTCCGTCGGAGCCGACGGCCGATCATCATGGCCGAGCCCGGACGCGTGCGGAAGGACCCGCACCACGCCGCGCTGTCCGGTCAGTTCACCGCGGGCGGCGCGGCCCACGCCGAGGTCCCCCAGTCCGAGGGCGCGGAGCCGACGCCGAAGGACAGCGTCCGGCCACGCCGGATGTCCTCGGTGCGCACGTACGTCTTGCCGTACGGCGAGCCGTTCAGGCGCACCGACCGGATGTACCGGTCGTGGTCGTCGGTGCCGGGCGCGGTGACGGTGAACCGGCCGTGCGGGTACCAGCGGCGGTCCAGGCGCAGGTCGACGCGGTCGAAGAGCGGCGTGGACAGCCCCCAGACGTCGGCGCCGGGCTGCACGGGGTAGACGCCGATGGCGGACAGCACCATCCACGCGGACATGGTGCCCAGGTCGTCGTTGCCGGTCATGCCGCTCGGCGAATCGGTGAAGAGGGTGAGCGCCGCGTGCACCACGTCGGTGGTCTGCCAGGGCCGGCCGGTGGAGAGGTAGGTGTACGGGGCGATGGTGTCGGGTTCGTTCTGCGGGTTGTACTTGTCGGCGTTGTAGTAGTCGTACGGGCCGTTGACCCACACCTTGCGCGCCGTACCCGCCGGGTCCTTCAGCAACTTGTCATAGGCGAAGAAGGAGTCGAGGCGTTTGTTGGCGGCGTCCTTGCCGCCGATCAGGGACACCATGCCGGGCAGGTCCTGCGGGACCAGCCACTGGTACTGCCACGCGGTGCCCTCGTGGAAGCCGACGCTCTTCGCCGGGTCGGCGGGGCCGGTGAACGCGCCGCCCGCGTCGCGGGCCCGGAAGAAGCCGGTGCTCGGATCGAAGATGTTCCGGTAGTTCTGGGCGCGCTTCGCGTAGCGGGCGGCGTCCGCCCGGTGCCCGAGGCCGCGGGCCATCCGGGCGAGCATCGCGTCCGACAGCGCGTATTCGAGGGTCGCCGACGCGCCGTGGTCGAAGTCGGAGTCGCCGGGCTTCTGGTGCTTCCAGTCGGCGAGGTAGGGGGCGTAACCGTCCTTGATGTACTGGGCGTTGGCCTCCCGGCCGACGGCGGGGGAGCCGGCCGGCGGCACCCCGTCGGCGTTCTTCTTCAGCGCCCGGTACGCCTCCTCCTCATGGCCCTTGAGGAGCCCCTGCTGGTAGGCGTTGGTGAGGTAGGGCGTCACCGGGTCGCCGGTCATGATGTTGGTCTCGACGGTGCCGTACCCCCACTTGGGCAGCCATCCGCTGTCCGCGTCGACGCGCAGCACGGACAGCGCCATGTCCCGTGCCTCGTGCGGCGCGAGGAGCCCCAGCAGCTGTGCCTGGGTGCGGTAGGTGTCCCACAGGGACCAGTTCTGGTAGTAGTCGAATCCTCTGGCGCGGTGGATCTTCTGGTCCCAGCCGGTGTAGCGGCCGTCCACGTCGCTGCCGAGGTTGGGCGCGAGGAAGGACCGGTAGAGGGAGGAGTAGAAGGTGCGGCGCAGTTCCTGGCCGCCGCCCTGGGCCCGTACGTCCGTCAGCCGCCGCTCCCAGGCCGCGTCCGCCGCGCGGGCCGTACGGTCGAAGCCGCCGCTCTCGGCGCGCAGGTTGCGCCGCGCGCCGGCCGCGTCCACGTAGCTGATGGCGGTGGTGGCCTCCACGCTCCGGTCGCGGGTGGCGTCGAAGCGGAGATACGCGCCGTTGCGGCCGGTGCCGGTGGAGGATCTCGAACCGGCGGTGACGGTGCCGTCCCGCCAGGTGCCGTAGGCGGCGAAGGGCCGGTCGAAGCGGGTGACGGTGTGCAGGGTGTACGGCTTGGTGCCCTGGCAGAACCCGTGTCCGGTGATGGTGGTGCGGACGGTGCGCGAGTCGAGGATCTCGACGGTGGTGGAGTCCGTCTTGTGCAGCGACTGCCCGGCGTTGAGCAGGACGTTGGCCTTGTCGGTGGCGGGGAAGGTGTAGCGCTGGTGGCCGGTGCGCCGGCCGGCGGTGAGCTCGGCGGTGATGCCGCCGTAGGACTTCAGGCCGACGCGGTAGTAGCCGGGGCGGGCCTTCTCGTCGTCGTGGCCGAACTCGGCGGCGTAGCGGGCGTAGTCGGTCTCGGTGACCTCACCGGTGGTGGGCAGCGTCGGCAGGTCGCCGCCGAGGCCGCAGCCGACGCCGGACAGGTGGACGGCGCTGAAGCCGCGGACGCGGGTGTCCTTGTAGTCGTAGCCCGTGTTGTGCCCGGTGTCGGGGGAGAGCTGCACCATGCCGAACGGCACGGAGGCGCCGGGGTAGGTGTTCCCCTCGTTCTGTGTGCCGATGAAGGGGTTCACCAGGTCGGTGAGGCGCCCGGTGGTGCGCGCCTCGGCGGCCGCCTGCGCGGGTACGGCCACGAGCCCGCCCAGCAGCGCCGCGCAGGCGAGGGCGGCGGCGCGGGCGCGCAGCCGCGGGTGTTGGGTCCATGTCATCGTTCACGACCTTCACACGATCGGTGACATCGTTGTCAGCGCCGAGGCTGGCCCGACCCGTGCGCCCTGTCAAGGACGCGCCAAAAAACGCGGTGCGCGCGTCCGCCGGAAGGCCCTGTCCGAACCGGTCCTTCCGCGCCCCGCCGCCAGGGACGAGACTGACGCCCGGCCAGTCGATTCCCCTACCGTGAACAGAGGCGGACCACCATGCCGAACGGCGCGCAGACCCTGATCCGCGGCCTCGTCGACGCAGGCGTCGACGTGTGCTTCGCCAACCCCGGCACCTCGGAGATGCACTTCGTCGCCGCCCTCGACGACGTCCCCGAAATGCGCCCCGTCCTCTGCCTGTTCGAGGGCGTCGCCACCGGCGCCGCCGACGGCTACGCGCGTATGGCCGAGCGGCCCGCCTGCACCCTGCTGCACCTCGGCCCCGGCCTCGCCAACGGCCTCGCCAACCTGCACAACGCCCGCCGCGCCCGTACCCCCATCGTCAACCTCGTCGGCGACCACGCGCTCGGCCACAAGCCGCTCGACGCCCCGCTGGAGTCCGACATCGACGCCCTGGCCGGCAGCGTCTCCGGCTGGCTGCGCCGCACCCACGACGTCGGGGAACTGGGCGCCGACGCGGCGGAGGCCGTCGCCGCGGCCGCCGAGGGGCAGATCGCCACACTGATCGTGCCCGCCGACGTCTCCTGGACGGAGGGCGGCAAGGCGGCGCCCACCGGACTCGGCGTGCGCTCGGGATCCATCCCGCCCGACCTCGCGGCCGTCACCGCCGCGCTGACGTCGGGCGAGCCCGCCGCCATCCTGCTCGGCGGCGCCGCGACCCGCGGCGCGGACCTGGAGGCCGCCGCCCGGATCGCGCGGGCCACCGGAGCCCGGCTGCTGTGCGAGACCTTCCCGGCCCGCCTGGAGCGCGGCGCCGGCGCCCCCGAGGTCGAGCGGCTCGCCTACCTCGCCGACGCCGCCTCCGCCCAGCTCGCCGGCCTGCGCCACCTGGTGCTCATCGGGGCCGTCTCGCCCGTCACCTTCTTCGCCTACCCCGGCAAGCCCGGCGACCTGGTGCCGGAGGGGTGCCAGGTGCACACGCTCGCGCCGACCCCGCGGCAGGCGGCGACGGCACTGCTGCCGTTGGCGCACCAGGTCGCGCCCGAGGCCGCCCCCGCGCTCGCCGCCGCCCGCAGGCCCGACCGCCCCGTCGGCCCGCTCACCGCCGAGTCCGCCGCCGACGCCATCGGCGCGCTGCTCCCGGAGGACGCGATCGTCGTCGACGAGTCCAACACCTCCGGCCTCTGGCTGCCCGGCGCCACCGCGGGCGCGCCCCGCCACGACTGGCTGACCCTCACCGGCGGCGCCATCGGCCAGGGCCTGCCGGTGGCGACCGGCGCGGCCGTGGCCTGCCCGCGGCGGCCGGTGCTCTGCCTGGAGTCGGACGGCAGCGCCATGTACACGTTGCAGGCCCTGTGGACGCAGGCCCGCGAGAACCTCAACGTCACCACCGTCATCTTCGACAACCGCTCCTACGCGATCCTCAACCTGGAGCTCCAGCAGGTGGGCGCGGCGGCGGCCGGCGAGCGGGCCCGCGGCCTGCTGGACCTGTCCCGGCCCGAACTGGACTTCGTGGCCCTCGCCAACGGCATGGGCGTACCCGCCTCGAAGGCCACCACCGCCGCGGAGTTCACCGCCCAGCTGGAACGCGCCCTCGCCGACCCCGGCCCGTACCTCATCGACTGCGTGGTGCCGCCCGTCGTCTGAGCCGCCCGCGCCATGCCCCTGGTCGGATCAGCGTCCGGTGTCCGGTGCGTACGCTTCGAATCCGCCGCGAACGGCGCGGCGAGAGATCGAGCATCGGAGCCGCCACATGCCGGACACCAAGCGCATTCTCTGCTTCGGGGACTCACTGACCTGGGGCTGGACCCCCGTGGCCGAGGGGGAGACCTCCCGGCGCTACCCCTTCGAGGAGCGGTGGACGGGGGTCATGGCCGGCGCGCTCGGCGACGCGTACACCATCGTGGAGGAGGGGCTCAGCGGCCGGACCACCACCGCCGACGACCCCGTCGACCCCCGGCTCAACGGCTCCCGCTACCTGCCGTCCGCGCTCGCCAGCCACCTCCCGCTCGACCTCGTCGTCATCATGCTCGGCACCAACGACACCAAGGCGCACTTCGCCCGCACGCCCTTCGACATCGCCACCGGGATGTCCGTGCTCCTGAACCAGGTGGCCCGCTCGGCCGGCGGCGTGGGCACGGACTACCCCGCGCCCCGGGCGCTCGTCGTCGCGCCGCCGCCGCTCGGGGAGGTCTCGGGCCCGTGGCGCAGCCAGGTCTTCAGGGGCGGCCAGGAGAAGTCCGCCCAGCTCGCGGGCGTCTACCGCGCCCTGGCGGATGCCGCGGGCGCGGCCTTCGCCGACGCCGGGGAGTTCATCACCACCGACGGGAAGGACGGCGTCCACTTCACCCGGGAGAACAACGAGGTCCTGGGGCGGGCGCTGGCCGAGGCGGTGGCCGCGCTGCTGTAGCCGCCCGCGGCGAAGGGCCGGACCCCGGCGGGGCCCGGCCCTCAGCGGCCCGGTCTCAGCCGGGGGCGTCCCACAGGCCCGCGTGCCTGCGGTGCGCGTCCGCCACGCCCTGGTTGAAGAACCGGTCGTAGTACTCCAGCTCCACATGGTGGGCCTGGAGCCAGACCCCCGGCACATGGATCGCGTCCGTATGGGCGGGGAACCGGCCGTGCGTGTCGAAGATGTACGAGCAGATGTCGCGGGCGCAGTCGACGACCCGCTCGTCGTACTCGCTGGCCTCCGCCAGATAGCGCTGCCCGTAGTCCTCCTTGTAGATCCGGGCGAAGACGTCCTTGTCCGTGTACGTGCCGCCCGGGCCGAACTTCGCGCGGACCACCGAGTCCACGGCCGCCGGCATCGACGCCTGGTAGGGCGGGCAGGCGGCCTCGATCAGCCGCTCGCCGCCGCGCTCCAGGCCGACGGGGTGGGACCGGGTGTTCGCGTACTTGGGCAGCGGTACGTGCCAGCGCCAGATGTCCGCCAGCCGCCAGCGCGGGGTGACGAACGAGAAGCCCAGCATCCGCCCGTACAGCCGGGAGAACTTCGGGTCGCCCAGCGCGATCTGCGGGTTGATCGAGGCGTGGATCCACGCGCCCAGCCCCATCGCGTCCGCGACGAGCATCAGGTTCTGGAGCAGCAGATCCGCCTCGATCTGGGTCCGCAGCGGCCCCAGCGCCCCCAGCGGCAGTTTCAGGTCGCCGTTGAGGAAGCCGCTCTTGACCCACTTCTTGACGCCCGCCGGGCGGTAGAAGTTCCGGTCGTCCACCAGCGTGGGCCGCGCCCCGTCGGGCTGCGTCAGCAGATACATCAGCCCGTTGATGTACTGGTGCGAGAGGTCCACGACCGGGAAGAAGACCGTGCTGCCCGGCAGGTTGGACAGGAACCGGTTGGAGTCGAGGTACGCGGGGAAGTCCCGCAGCCCCTCCGCCACGTCGAGCCGGGTGTCGAGCACCTTGACCTTCGCCAGCCGGGCCCGCTCGATCAGGTGCGCGGCGTCGAACGGCACGTCCGGCGCGGGCGGGAGCCTGCGCAGGAAGTACGTGCCGCTGTCGTCGATCATGAAGAAGTGGGTGCCCTGCGCGTTGTCCGGGCTGCCCGCCGACCGGCCGGCCATCGTGAGGTTGGGCTTCGACATGATCGGCTTGCCGTCGCGCGGGTCCTCGAACGGCCGGTCCGGCATGGTCAGCCCGGTGCAGCCGGTCATCGCGATCAGCACCGCCTCCTCCAGCTCGCCCAGCGGCTCGGGCGAGTGGGGGGAGTGGTAGGTCATCGACCCGGCCGAGACGGACGCGCCCCGGCTCACCCGGTGCGTACGCCGCCGCCACACAGTCTCCAGCAGGGGCCGGGCGAGCAGGTCGTCCAGCCCCTCGTGCGCTGCTGTGCTCATCGCCGTCCTCTCAGCCGTCGGCGCCGGGGCCCCGGGCCGGCTGCACCGGCCGCCAGGGGGCGAAGGCGCTGCCGTGCCGCGGCAGCATGGCCGCCAGCTCCGGGCAGTGCCGCAGGATGACCGAGTTCATCGTGCCGTGCTCCACCCAGTCCATGCCCAGCGGCGTGTAGACCTCGGGCCGGTAGTCGACGGTCAGGAAGCGGTCGCTCTGCAGCCGCCGGGTCGCCATCAGGATGAAGATGCGGAACGCCGTGTCGCTGAACCCGAAACCGGTCGGCGGGTTCTCGGCGAACAGCCCGACCATCGTGTCGATCTCGTCGACCGAGCTGTACACCTCCTTGAGCCGCGCCACCGTCTGCGGGTCCGCGCTGAGCTCCTCGAACCGCCGGATGCGCTGCATGCGCAGCCCGGCCCGGAAGTCGTTGTACCGCGGCACGCCGCGCCGCCGGGTCCGTACCAGGTCCACGACGGACAGGTCGATCACCTCGCCGTCGCGCTCGAAGTGCTGGAGCGCGCGCGGGAAGTTGTTGAGGGTGATCGCGCCGGGGTGGGCGATGCCGAAGGAGTACAGCGAGTCGGTCAGCCCCGTCTTGCGGGCGACGGACTCGGCCGCGACGCCCTGGATGTCGTTGAAGCCCAGCGTCTCCAGCCGCTGCCCGAAGTGGTGCTCGCGCATCTCGAAGTCGTCCGGGATCAGCGGGTGCATCCGGTAGACGGTGACGAAGTCCTCGGTGAGCGAGTACGGCACGCCGTTGTGGTCCGGCACCGTCTTCGGGATACCGGTCAGGGCGTGCGCGTCCAGCAGCCACAGGCCCAGCTTGCTCAGCCAGTTGTCCGGCGGGCCCTCCCAGTTGGTGTGCAGACCGATGTCCAGGGCCTCGGTGGCGAGGATCGCCGGGGTCCACTCGATCGTGTGGATTTTGGCGATCAGCGCCGAGACCACCAGCCGCGCGGTCTGGTATATCCGCTCCTCGCTCATCGTCGGGTAGGCGTGCCGCAGCGCGCCGCAGACCGCGTTGTGCTCGCGGGCGAAGAGGGTGTGCATCATGCTCAGGCCCAGCCACCAGTTCTCGCTGAAGCCGGTGAGCGGGATGCCGTCGTGCCCGATGGGCAGGTGGCCCTCCTCCAGACGCAGCGTCGCGCCGCCGTCCGCGTCCCGCATCGAGCGCGCCGTCTCCTCGTTCTCGCCGTACACCTCGGACCCGTCCCACCAGTGCGAGGCGGTGTTGGAGAAGAGGATCGGCGGCCGGTTGCCGGGCTGCTCGACGCCCTCGTTCTCGGCGAAGCGCATCACGTTCTCCGGCGGCCCGCCGGGGGTGTTGTGCCACTCGGGGCTGCCCGGCGGCAGCGCCACCTCGACGTTCCGCTTGCCCGCCGGATAGCGCCGGTGGTTGACCCAGTCGTGCACCTGGAACTGGATCCAGGACGCGGCGAGGATGTTCAGCGACGTCGCCGGCCGGAACTCCTCACGGGTCAGCAGCTGCCGGCTCACGGTCACCGGGTTCGGGGTGTCGAAGAGGTCCGGGCGGTAGTCCGGCTTGAGGTTGCGGCCGAAGGACGCGCCGACCGCGCCCATCTTCGGGGCCGACAGGTCGTTGGACGTGCCGTCGTACGTACGCGCCGTGCGCGTCTGCTCGTCGAGGGGCGCCGGTACGGGCACGGCCTGCGGCGGCGCCTCGCGGACCTCCGAGTCGATCAGGTTGTACCGGCGCAGCGCCTGCCGCAGCGCGACCAGGTTGACCAGGCTGAGCTGCAACGGCAGCTTGTGCCACGGAACGAACCGGTTCACCAGCCGGAACACGGCCCGTACGGGCACCCCGAGGATCACGTTGCGGCGCGGCTCCACCGTCACGAACCGCAGCCCCAGCCGGTACGCGCTGCTCGCCTCGTACGCCACCTTGCGGGCCCGGTTCAGGTTGCCCAGCGGACGGAACTCGTCCGTGGTGTACCAGGGGTTGAACGCCAGCTCCTCGACGCGCCGCGCCGCCGACCGGGCCTCCGCGGTGTCGATGTCCTGCGCGGGCAGCGTCAGCACCGCGACCGGCACCACCGCCGCCACGCTCTCCTGCCACTCCACCGCGCCGTTCTCGATGGGCGTGCGCCGCTCGTCCACGAACCGCTGCACGCACAGTTCGAAGGCGATGTCGCCGGTGCCCAGCCGCTGCGCCAGCTCGCGCCGCAGATAGCCGGGGTCGGCGTGGTCCGCCTTCGGCGCGGGAGGCGAGCCGGGGGCGGGGCGCAGCTGGTAGCGGACCGGTCCCGCCTCGCCCCACAGGATGGCGCCGCGGCTCCAGTACGTCTCCCGCGCGAGGCTGTCCACCTTGCGGCGGGTCGCCGCCTGCACATTGCGCCGCATTCGGGTCGCGGCCGAGAAGCCCACCGCCAGCGGCAGCTTGACCAGCAGTCCGAACGCCTTCTGGAGCGTGTTGCCGGCCCCCGCCATGGCCTTCGCGAAGGCCACGAACTCCCGGGCGTCGCGGGCGTGCGACACGGGGAAGTTCGTCGTCAGCAGGTCGTGGCTCTCCTCCGCCGACACCTCGACGCGCACCGCCGCGCCGCGCAGGTCGCCGGCGGCGTCACTCTGCGGGATGCCGCTCGCGTTCGAGAGCCGCAGCAGCGCCGGATACTCGGCGCCGGGCTGCGCGAAGCCCGTCCGCAGCGCCGCGGGCAGGTCGTCGAGGAACCGCAGCCGCGCGTTCTCCAGCCCCAGCACCGCCTTGGCGTGGAAGGCCCGCTGCGGGTGCGCGGCGCCGCTCGCCTCCTTGTTCTTGAGCTGCACGCGCATCAGGTCGCGGGCGAGCCGCTCGAAGACCAGCCGTTCGGCCTCGGGACTGCCGCCTTCGTAGTGTTCGTAATGGTCGTGCTGCCCGGTGTCGGCCATGGGACGCGCCCTCCGTTACGGGAGCAGGGGGCAGTGACGCTACTCGCGCGGATTCGCTTGCCACAGATGAGGTTTCGGGCCTCCTTGTGGATCTCGTCGGCGGGCGGCCGGGGCCCGGCCCGTACCGGAAAGGCCCAGCTCGGAGGGGAGGAGAGCGCCGCCGCGGTGCCCCCGGGGCCGAGCGGACGAGGACGTCCCTCCTCAGCAGCCACACCAGGCCCGCATCCGATGGCCGGTGTTCGCGTCCGCCGGGGCCCGGCCCATTCGGGGAAACCGTGGGGAGCGCTTTCCAGTACCCGTGAATATTATCTCTGACCTGCTCTTATTGATGCTGGGGTACCCGCGCAGTACGGTGGCCCCATGCCAGCCCTGAATGTGGACTTCCCCGACCAGGAGCTCCAGGAGATCCGGGAGATCGCCCAGGAGCGCGGGATGACGATGAAGGCGTTCGTCCGCGCGTCGACGGCCGATGCCATCGCGCACCACCGGGCGCTCAAGGAGGGCGCGGAGGTCTTCCGCCGGGTCTTCAACGACCCCGACCTCGCCGCCGCCATCGCGGAGGCCGGGATAGACGACGGCCCCACCACCGGAACCTCCGGCCGGGCCGCCTGAATCCATGCTCCCGATTCTCCACATCGATGTCCGCTGGCTGCTCACGCAGCACGAGATCGCGCTCCCCGACCAGCCCGTGATCTCCGACTTCTCCGCCCTGGTCGCCGCCGTCGCCCGGCACCGCGTCGACCCGCCCCGGCTGGGCGTGGACTCCGACCCCGCCTGGCGCGCGGCCGCCCTCCTGCACACCCTCGTCCTGCTCAAGCCGCTGCCCGCGTACAACGTGCGGTTCGCCTGCGCGGTCACCATCTCCTATATGCACGCCTCGGGCGAGGGCCTCGACGACCCCTACGGCGAGCTGGTGGAGCTCACCAAGGAACTGGCGGCCGGCGCGAGCGACGTCTTCGCCGCCGCCGACCGCATCCGCTCCTGGCGGCTGTGACGGCTGTTGTACGGAAGCGGGGCCTGACGGCAGGGCCCCTACGCGCCGGGCCCCGCCTGTTCCGGAGCGGGCGGCCAGGCGTCCGTACGGAGCACCCCGAGCACGTACGCCTTCGCGACCAGCGCCGTGCGGTTGGGGACGCGCCAGCGCCGGGTCAGCCGGGTCAGGTGGTAGTTGACGCCGTCCACGGTCAGGCCGACCGCCTTGCCGACGGCGGCGGTCGTGGCGCCCGAGGCCACCAGCGCCAGCACCCGCGCCTCGACCTCGCTGACCTCGGGCACGGCGGGCGGCGGGGGTTCGGGGGCTGCCTGGAGGACCGCGAGGAGGAGCGGATAGCCCGTCGGGGACGGCTCGCCCACCGGGTCCACCATCAGTTCGCCCGCGCGCTCCGCCCCGTCCGTGCCCGAGCGCCAACGCACCGCCAGCGGATAGCGCGAGCGGCTGCCCCGCCGCACCGCCTCGATCACCCGGTCGAGTTGGGCGGGGGAGCGGGGCCGGAGCAGCCCCAGCAGGTCGCGACCCGGCAGCCGGCCGGGGACCGTGCCCCATTCGGCGGCCATCGCCCGGTTGGCGAGGACGACTTCGCCGTTGGCCCGGCACACCGCGATCGGCAGCGGGACGCGGTCGAGCAGCAGGATGAAGTGGTTGCGCCAGACGACGGTCGCCTCGTGTCCGTCCGGGGGCGGCTCGTACTCCTGCATGTCAACCGCCCCCTCATGCACCGCCGAAGGCGCCCGCGCAAGAGCGGAACGCCATAATCCACTGCACAATCATGCAGTGCCGCGGCGCGCGGCGGCCGGGCGGGGTGGCCAGGCTTGAGGCATGAGCAATGTGATCCTCGCGCACAGTGGAACGGGCCCCGGCACGGACGCCGCTACGGATACGGGCATCGGTACGGATGCGGGCATCGACCAAGAAACCGGTACGGACATCCCGCGGGTGGACGTCACCGACGCCCCCAGCGACACCCCCATCCAGCAGGCCATGGAGCTGGCCCGGCAGCACGGCCCCGTCTTCCGGCGCACCCGGCACGGGCACAGCATCCTCCTCATCTCGGACCTGGACCTGGTCGCCGAACTCGCCGACGAGGACCGGTTCGCCAAGGGCGTCGGGCCGGCGCTGGAGAACGTGCGCGAGTTCGCCGGCGACGGACTGTTCACCGCCTACAACGACGAGCCCAACTGGGCCAAGGCGCACGACATCCTGATGCCCGCCTTCGCCATGGGCTCCATGCGCGCCTACCACCCTGCCATGCTCCGCGTGGCGCGCCGCATGATCCGCGGCTGGGACGGCCGCCTCGCCGAGGGCGCCGCCGTCGAGGTCCCCGAGGACATGACACGGATGACGCTCGACACCATCGGCCTCGCCGGATTCGGCTACGACTTCGAGTCGTTCGCCCGCGACGAACCGCACCCCTTCGTCGGAGCCATGGTCCGCTGCCTGGAGTGGAGCATGCGGCGGATGGGCCGCGCGCCGGACGGCGACCACACGGCCGAGGACCAGGCGTTCCGGGACGACGCCGACTTCCTCGCGGGCGTCGTCGACGAGGTCATAGCCGCCCGTACCGCCTCCGGCGACACCTCCGCCGACGACCTGCTGGGCCTCATGCTCAGCGCCCCGCACCCCGTCGACGGCACCACCCTGGACCTCGCCAATATCCGCAACCAGGTCATCACCTTCCTCATCGCCGGCCACGAGACCACCTCCGGCGCCCTCTCCTTCGCCCTCTACCACCTGCTCAAGGACCCCGTGTCGCTGCGCCTCGTGCAGCGCGAGGCCGACGAGCTGTGGGGCGACGCGGACGAGCCCGACCCGGCCTTCGAGGACATCGGCCGGCTGCGCTTCACCCGCCAGGTGCTCAACGAGGCGCTGCGGCTGTGGCCGACGGCCTCCGCCTTCGCCCGCCAGGCCCGCGAGGACACCCTCCTCGGCGGCCGGTACCCGCTGCGCGCCGGGGAAGCCGTCACCGTCCTCACCCCCATGCTCCACCGCGACGCAAGCTGGGGCGACAACCCCGAGCTGTTCGACCCCACCCGGTTCTCGCCGGAGGCGGAGGCCGCCCGCTCGCCGCACGCGTACAAGCCGTTCGGCACGGGTGAACGCGCTTGCATCGGGCGGCAGTTCGCGCTGCACGAGGCCACCATGCTGCTGGCGCTCCTCGCCCACCGCTACCGCTTCGTCGACCACACCGACTACCGGCTGCGCATCAAGGAGACGCTCACCCTCAAGCCCGACGGCCTCACCGTGCGGCTCGTCGCCCGCACCCCCGCCGACCGCGCCGCGGTCCGCGGCGCCCTCCCGGCCGGGACCGCGGAGGCCCGTACCGACGCCGACGCCGCGAGCGGCCTGCCCACCCGCGCCCGGCAGGGCACCGGGCTCCTCGTCCTGCACGGCACCAACTACGGCACCTGCCGCGACTACGCGCAGCGCCTCGCCGACGCCGCCGCCGACCTCGGCTTCGCACCCGCCGTCGCCCCGCTCGACGCCCACGCCGGCGCGCTCCCCGCCGACCGGCCCGTCGTCATCGTCGCCGCCTCCTACAACGGCCGGCCCACCGACGACGCGGCCCGCTTCGCCGCCTGGGCCGAGCACGCCGAGGACGGCGCGGCCGACGGCGTCGCCTACGCCGTGCTCGGCGTGGGCGACCGCAACTGGGCCGCCACCTACCAGCGCGTCCCCACCCTCCTCGACGACCGCCTCGCGGCCCTCGGCGCCGCCCGGCTCCTGCCGCGCGCCGAGGCCGACGCCTCCGGCGACCTCGGCGGCGCGGTCAAGGCGTTCGCCGCGGCCCTGCGCGACGCCCTGCTGGCACGGTACGGCGACCCCGCCTCCATCGGCGCCGCCGCCGACCCCCGCGCCGACGAACCCGCGTACGCCGTCACCGAAGTGACCGGCGATCCCCTGGACGCCCTCGCCGCGCGCCACGACCTGCTCCCCATGACCGTCACCGAGGCGTACGACCTCACCGCCGCCGCCCACCCGCGCACCAAGCGGTTCCTGCGCCTCGAACTCCCCGCCGGGACCGCGTACCGCACCGCCGACCACCTCGCCGTGCTCCCCGCCAACGACCCGGCGCTCGTCGCCCGCGCCGCGGCCCTCATCGGAGCCGACCCCGAGACCGTACTGTCCGTACACGCCCGCCGCCCCGGCCGCGAAACCCTGCCCGTGGACCGGCCACTGACGGTACGTCAACTCCTGACCCGCTACGTCGAGCTCCAGGACCGGCCCACCGCCGAACAGCGCGCGATCCTCGCCGAGCACAACCCCTGCCCGCCGGAACAGGCAGCGCTCCGGGCGCTCGGCGACGACGACCCGCGCACCCTCCTCGACCTCGTCGAGGACCACCCCGCGCTGCGCGGCGCCCTGCCCTGGCCGGTCCTGCTGGAGCTGCTGCCCCCGATGCGGACCCGCCACTACTCCATCTCCTCCGCACCGGCCGACGACCCCCGCCACGCCGACCTGATGGTCTCCCTGCTGCACGCCCCGGCCCGCTCCGGCCGCGGCGACCACCGGGGCACCGGCTCCGGCCACCTCAACGCGCTGCGCCCCGGCGACACCGTCCTCGCCCGCGTCCAGCCCTGCCGCGAGGCGTTCCGCATCGACCACGGCGCACGGACCCCCGTCATCATGATCGCCGCGGGCACCGGCCTCGCCCCCTTCCGCGGCGCGGTCGCCGACCGCCGCCGCGCCGAAGCCGCCCCGGCCCTCCTCTACTTCGGCTGCGACGCACCCGACGCGGACTTCCTGCACGCGGACGAGCTCCGCGCCGCCGAAGCGGCCGGGACGCTCTCCCTGCGCCCCGTCTTCAGCGCCCGCCCCCAGGACGGCCACCGCTATGTGCAGCACCGCATCGCCGCCGAGGGCGCGGAGCTGTGGGACCTGCTGGAGGCGGGCGCCGTGGTGTACGTGTGCGGCGACGGCAGCCGCATGGCGCCCGGCGTCCGCGACGCCTTCCGGGACCTGTACGCCGAGCGCACGGGCGCGGACCGGGCGACGGCGGACGCCTGGCTGCGCGAGCTGACGGCCGCCGGTCGCTATGTGGAGGACGTCTACGCGGCGGGCTGACCGCCGGACCTGTCCCACCACTGGGGCGGCAGGTGCAGCACGACGAGGGTGAAGCCCGCCAGGATGAAGTTCCGTCCGGCGGGCTCCAGCCCGTTCCACTTCGACGACTGCCACATCGCGAACCACTCCCCGCCGATCGCGATGAACCCCGCCCCGAAGAGCAGCATCAGCATCAGGAGCCCCAGCGTGCTCAGCCGCCGGGCGCGGACGAAGCCCCCGCGCCACAGCCCGCGCACCCATAGCGCCGTGGCGGCGACGAGGGCGAGGGCGGCCAGCGTCTCCCAGGCGATGATGCCGATATAGGCGATGTCCTGCACGGTGCGCGAGTCGATCGCCCGCCACATGAGGTCGTCGTCCTTGAAGGTGGTGTCCATCGCCAGCACATGCCGTACGAAGTCACGGTTGGTGTCGAAGTCGGTGATGTTGCCGAAGGCGACGAGCGCTATGTAGAGCGCCAGCGTGCCCGTGAGCACCGTCGCCGCGACGGGCAGCGTGCCGAGCCGCCCGAGTCTCTTGATGACCATGTCAGGAAACTAGCGGTGCGGCGGCCACGAGGACAGTCCGGGGTGGCACGGCATACCGGTCGCCGGCGCTCAGCACCGCGCCGGGCGCGGGCGCGCCGTCCTCGGCGCCGGTGTCGAGGACGAGGCCGTAGCGGGCGCCGGACCGGCCGGGAACGGCGAAGTCGGCGGGCGACGTGTCCGCGTTGAGGAGCACCAGGATGTCGTCGTCCCGCACCGGGCCGCCCCGTCCGGGGACGCCGTCGCCCGCGAGCAGCAGCCCGAGGAACCGGGTCGCCGGGTCCTGCCAGCGGCCCACGGTCATGACGCGGCCGTCCCGGTCGTACCAGGCGACGTCCGGGGGCGCGCCGGACCCGGTGAGGAACGCCCGGCGCTTGAGGGCCGGGTGCGCCCGCTGAAGGCCGACGACCCGGCGTACGAACGCGGTGAACGGCTCCGGCCCCTGCGGCCAGTGGTACCAGCTCACCTCGTTGTCCTGGCAGTACGCGTTGTTGTTGCCGCGCTGCGTGCGGCCCAGCTCGTCGCCGCCGAGGAGCATGGTGACGCCCTGCGACAGGAGGAGAGTGGCGAGCAGGTTGCGGCGCTGCCGGGCGCGCAGGGCGTTGACGGCCGGGTCCTCGGTCGGGCCCTCGACGCCGTAGTTGGCGGCGCGGTCGTCGCCCGTGCCGTCCCGGTTGTCCTCGCCGTTGGCCTCGTTGTACTTGCGCTCGTACGTCACCAGGTCGGCGAGGGTCTTGCCGTCGTGGCAGGTCACGAAGTTGATGGAGGCGTCGGGGCCGCGCCGGTCGGCGGAGTAGAGGTCCGCGGAGCCCGCGAGCCGCTCGGCGAGGCCGCCGACGGCCGGCCGGCCGCGCCAGAAGTCGCGGACCGTGTCCCGGTAGCGGTCGTTCCACTCCGCCCAGCCCGGCGGGAACCGCCCCACCTGATAGCTGTCGGGCGCCCCCACGTCCCACGGCTCGGCGATGAGCTTCGTACGGCCCAGCACCGGGTCCTGGTACAGCAGGCCGAAGAACGCGGAGAGCCGGTCCACATAGCCGTGCTGGCGGGCCAGGGTGGCGGCGAGGTCGAAGCGGAAGCCGTCGACGCGCATCTCGGTGACCCAGTACCGCAGCGAGTCGAGGATCAGCCGCAGCACCTCGGGGCGGCCCGCGTTGAGCGTGTTCTGGGTGCCCGTCGTGTCGATGTAGCGGGACGGGTCGGCGGGGTCGAGCCGGTAGTAGACCTCGTTCGCCAGCCCGCGGAAGCTCAACGGCGGCCCCTCGGGCGGCCCTTCGGCCGTGTGGTTGTAGACGACGTCGAGAATCACCTCGATGCCCGCCGCGTGCAGCGCCTTGACCATCGACTTGAACTCCGCCACCTGCTGACCCCGGTCGCCCGCGGAGCTGTAGGCGCAGTGCGGTGCGAAGAACCCGACGGTGGAGTAGCCCCAGTAGTTGGTCAGTTTCAGGTCCAGCACGCGCTGCTCGGACAGGAACTGATGGACCGGCAGTAATTCCACGGCGGTCACCCCCAGCTCCGCGAGGTGCCCGACGACCGTGGGATGGGCGAGGCCCGCGTAGGTGCCGCGCAGGGCGGGCGGCACCCCGGGGTGCGTGACGCTGATCCCCTTCACATGCGTCTCGTAGAGCACCGTGTCCGCCCACGGCCGCTCCGGCGGCCGGTCGGCTCCCCAGTCGAAGGCGGTGTCGACGACCAGGCATCCCAACTGCCTTGGTGCGAGCGGGTACATGGCCTTCGCGTAGGGGTCGAGCAGCAGCCGCTCGCCGTCGAAGAACAGCCCGCGCGCGGGATCGCGGGGTCCGGACGCGCGGAAGCCGTACCGCTGACCGGGCCGCGCCTCCGGCACGTACACATGCCAGATGTCGCAGTCCGCGTCCATCGCCACCCGCCGCTCGCCGCCTCCGTCGTCGAGCAGGCACAGCACCACCTCGCCGCCGTACGCGCCGGCGGAGGAGTACACCGCGAAGTTCGTGCCCCGCCCGTCCCAGGCGGCGCCGAGCCGGTACGGGCCCGGAGTCCCCAGAGCTACGGTCTCCATCATCGAACTCCCCTCGAACCGGGCCCGCACGAGGCCGGGTTCAGTCGTAGCCGCCGAACATGAAGAGGGCGGCGCGCTGGTCCGCCGGGTTCAGCAGGCCGTGCAGCTGCCCGCCCTTCAGCAGTGCGAGATGACCGGCCGTCAGCCGCCGGACCTCGAAGCAGCGGGTGCGCGTGCCCGGGTCCGCCCAGTCGCCGATCACCATCAGGCCGTCCCCCTCCAGCATCAGGAAGACCTCCTGGTTGTCCCGGTGCCGGTGCAGCCCGATCCCGCAGGCCGGGTCCATGACGTGCAGGTCCATATAGGAGACGGCGAAGAACGGCTCGCGCTCGCCGCTCGCGTGCCCCTTGCGGCCGAACGCGTCGAGGTTGTACGGCTCCAGCGCGCGGTCCAGCTCCCCGCTGTCCGCCAGCCGCCCGTACGAACTGAACAGGTTGCGGTACTCCAGGAAGCCGAGACCGCCGTGCGGCTGCGGGCTGACGCCGACGCTCAGGAAGGCGTCCCAGCCGCGCACCCGCATCTCGAAGCCGAGCCGCACCGCGCCCTCCGCCGGGTCCGAGGCCCCCGAGCCGTCGGCGTCCGCCGTCCACCGCACGTCGACGTAGAGGGGGTTGACCGGGTGCATCGGATGCCGCGCGGAGACGGAGCGCAGGTCCTGCCCGTCGAGTCCGTCGCGGTCGAAGTCGGCCGCCCCGCCGCGGATCAGCTCGGGGCGCGGCTGGAGCAGCCCCGTGTCCAGCGAGGACTTCCCCCGCTCGCCGAGCCGCTCGCGCAGCCCGTCGCCGCCCCGGCCCCACAGCTCGACCGTGTAGAAGTCGCTCTCCTCGTCGTACGGGGCGCGCAGCCGCACCGCCTCGCCGCCGCCGACGGACACCGTCACGCCGATGGCGTCGCCGAGCCGCCCGGCCGCCTGCCACAGCCCGGAGTCCGGCCCGCCCCGGTAGCTCAGCTGGAGGAACGGGCCGCGCCAGCCGTCCGTCGCCGCCCAGCCGCGCACCGCACGGGTGTCGCCGAGCCGGAAGTCGCGGACGTTCTGCTTCTGGAAGTCGGTCTTGACGTCCTGCTCCTCGGCGGCCGTCAGGTCCTGGTCCGGCGCGCTCGGCCCGTACAGCTCCAGCCACCGCAGCGGGAAGAGGTACTGGAGCGAGTCGGCCTCGTACGCCTCGCGCTCCGCCGCCAGCCGGGAGCGCTCCACGAGCCCGAGGAGCTTGACGAGCGGGTTGGCGGCCTCGTAGTCCGGTGGCTTGCCGGGCTCCACGCGGAAGACCGCGTCGCTGTGCACGATCGTGGGCATCGGCCCTCCATGAGAGGTCGGCGAAGACAGAAGAGGTCTGCGCCAGGCGACGGCGGCTACGTGGTGTGGTAGAGGAACGCGACGAACACGAGCGGTTCGTCGAACGGATTGCGGATGCCGTGCACCCCGCCGCTCTTGGTGTAGATGACGCTCCCCGGCCGCACCGGCAGCTCCCGGCACTTGACCGGCCCCACCCCGAACACCGGCCGCTCCACCAGCGGATAGCCGTCCGTGTCCGGGGCGTCCCCGTCGCCCATGTACGCGAGTCCGGCGCCCGAGACGACGTAGTACAGCTCCTCCGAGCCGATGTGCCGGTGAGTGCCCTCCACCGCGTGCGGCGGGACGGTGACCTCGTGGAAGAAGACGAGGTCGCTGCCGAGCTCGCGCTGGAACAGCCAGCGCATCCGCACGATGTTGTCGTCGCGCCGGTCCGGATTCGACTCGTCGCTCATGGCGTTGCGGTAGTTGACGGGCTTGACGCGCGAGGAGTCCGGGATGAAGAAGCCGCGCCGGAAGTCCAGCAGGTAGTTGCTGTCGGGGACGGTGTTCTCCGGGGCGCTGGGCGTATCGGTGCGCGGCTCCTGGTGCGAACGCAGATAGGCGTTGTCCCATTGGGGTTCGCGCAGCCGCTGCCCTGTCGGATACACCACGCCGTCCTCGCGGAACGCCACGGCCACCTCGCGGACCCGGCCGAGCAGCGGCGAGAGCGCCGGCACCCGGGTGATGGGCGCGTCCCGCCCCATCAGCGGCAGCACCCGCAGATCGTGCGGCGTGCCCTCCGGCGGCTCCAGGGTCTCCCAGATCTCGACCGCGTACGCGCCGATCACCGGGTCCCAGTGCAGCGTGACCACCGCCTCCGCCGGGGCCCCCGCGTCGTCCCCGGTCACCCGCACCCACGCCTTCGTACGGGGCCCGAGCCGCCGCCCGAACTCGCGGGCCTGCTCGACGAGCCGGAGGCCGGAGTACTCGATCCGCAGCATCGGGCAGAGCCTGCTCCCGCCGAGGTAGACGTCGCCCTTGATGGCCGTGCCGTCCGCCGAGCCGCGCACCTCCGCGACGTAGTAGCGGTAGCGCGAGGACCGCGTCGCGTTCAGATACCGGGCGTGGTAGATGCGGTCGGGGTAGAAGACGACCCGGAAGATCTCGTTCTCCGGGTGGGTGTAGACCTGATCGAAACGGCTGTCCATTCAGCGCCTCCCGCCCATCACAGCCCCCTGCTCATCAGCGCCGCCCGCTCATCACAGCCGCCCCAGCAGGGCGTCGCCGACCCGGAACGAGTTGGCCTCGATCGTGAGCGTCGGGTTGCCGCTCCCGGACGTCGGCATGAACGCCCCGTCCGTCACATAGAGGTTGTCGAAGTTCCAGGCCCGGCAGTCCGCGTCGAGCACCGAGTCCCGAGGGTCGGCGCCGAACCGCGCGCCGCCCAGCACATGGTTGGCGATCCGCACCACGGAGGCGCCCACCGAGCCCGAGCTGACGTCCTTCACCTCGCCGCCGTTCTCCAGGATCGCCCGGCACCGGTCGGCGAGCACGTCCATCAGCGCGCGGTCATGGCTGTGCCAGGTCTTGATGATGTACGCGACCGGTCGGCCCCACTTGTCCTTGACGTGCGGGTGCAGCTCGACGCGGTTGGCGCGCTGCGGCACCTGGTTGGCCATGAACGCCAGCGACAGCCGCCGCCCGAACCCCGCGTCCAGGTAGTCCTCGAAGCCGTTGCCGAGAATGCCCGTGTCGTAGAGGTAGCCCTTCCACATGTCGTCCATGTCCATCGCGTGCCAGGTGCGCGCCAGCGAGATCGGCAGGGCCCCGTCCGAGGTGTTGTTGTAGATCACGCCGCCCGCCCACAGCCCTTGCTCGCGAAACCACTCGGGCCGCGCGCAGTGGTCGGTGGCCCAGTCGGAGTCCAGCGTCCGGGACTTGTCGGCGCGCGTCGGCACGGCGCACTGGGCGCCGCCGAAGCAGTGCGTGAGGAAGTACGCGCCGAGCAGCCCGTTCCCGTTCATCCGCCGCTCGAAGGCGGGGTCGGCCGCGCCCGACAGGAGCAGCAGCCGCACCGACTCCACCGCCGAGCACGCCACGACGACGACCTGCGCCGAGACCGTACGGGCCGCGCCGCCCGGATCGCGGTAGTGCACCCTGGTGACCTTCGCGCCCTCGGCCTCCAGATGCGTGACACAGCAGTTCGCGCGCAGCTCGAACCCCCGGCCGTCCGCGCGCAGCGGGGCCAGCAGCGACACCCACGTATTGGACTTGAGCCCCAGCGGATCGCCGTACCGGTTCACGAACGCCGTCTTGATCGACTCCCGGTCCGCCGGCACCGTACGGCCGCTCGGCGCGTGGTCCTCGGTGATCACGGCGAGCGGCGTGCGGTAGCGGCGCATGCCGAGCGCGTCCATCCCGGCCGCCGCGTACACGCTGATCGGGTTGGGCGCCAGCGGCGGCTGGTAGTGGTCGGCCGACGCCGTCTTGGCCTGGCCCTCCCAGGTGCCGTTGACGCCGATGAGCCGCTCGGCGCGCCCGTAGTACGGCTCCAGCTCCGCGTAGTCCACCGGCCAGTCGCGGGCCTCGCGCACCACGTCACCGCCCGGGTCCGCCCGCAGATCCGACCGGCCCTCGTTGAACGAGCGCAGCCGCAGGTCCTCCGGCGTGAACCGGGGCGAGACCCCGCCGTAGAGCTGGGTGCCGCCGCCCACCACCTGCGCCGTGTATCCCTCGATGGTGACCCGGTCCCGCCCGTCGCCGTCCCGGTAGACATGCGGCTCGTCGTTGAGGTCCGGCTCCACATGGCTGGAGAAATAGGACTCGCCCGTATTGGCCACGCCCCGCACGGTGATCCGCTTCTCCGCGCCGGTCGCGAACGACTCGTCGCGCTTGAAGTCGCTCAGCCCGTCCGGGCTCTGCGCCTGGGTGCGCAGCAGCGGCCCCTTCTCCAGCACGAGCACCTGATGCCCCGCGCGTACGAGCGTATGGGTCAGCGGCGCGCCGCCCGCGCCGCTCCCGATGACGACGACCTCGACATGCTCCGTCTCCTGCCGCACGTTCCCGCCCCCTCAGCCGCGGTAGTCGGGGCTGTGCCCCAGCGGCTCCTCCACGGCACGTCGCCAGTCGAAGAGCGTGTCACCGGCCGCGTCGCGGAACCGGCTCTCCAGATACATCCAGCCCGCCGCACCGGAATTGCCGCCGTGCCGCGGATGCGCGAAGGCGCCGGTCATCGCGTGCCGTCGTAGCAACAGCAGGAAATACCGGGGACTTCGATAACGGTCGTAATCCCAGCCGTCCACCCGCTCGGCCGCCATCTGCGCGTAGAGATCCGCGTACAGCTCCGGCGGAGCGGCCGCGGGATCCAGCCCGCCGAACCGCGACCGCAGCACATCGCCGACGATGTCCAGGCAGATGTGGTAATCGACCGCGTGATGCTGCTCCTGCCGCGATATGACCTTGTCGATGTAATTGACCGTGCCGACTTCCTCGTCCAGCTGATAGGAGAGCGGGAACTCGGCGCCCCGCGCGCCCCGGTCGATCGACTCGTACACCTCCCGGACGAACCGCCGGTTCTCCTCCAGCCGGAACGGCAGCAGGTGCCGCACCAGCCGCCCGAGCAGCTCCCGCTCGCCGCGGCCCAGCGCCAGCGGCACCGAGCACGCGTCGGTGAACAGCCGCGACCACGTACGGCCGTTGTCCGCGACCGTCTGCTGCGGGTTGACCGGATCGAGGACGTACGCGCCGTCGACCGCGAACTTGTACTGGTGCACCTGCCCCTTGGCGATGCGCACCGTGGCGGCGAAGAACCCCGTCGGCCGCCGGGCGAAGTGCACCGGCCGCAGCGGCACCAGCATGTGCAGCGGCGCGAAGGTGCCCACCACCGAGACCGCCTCGGGGGCCGCGGCACGGCCGTCGTACACGAACGTCACATCGTTGAAGGCGAACGACGTACGGGCGCCGATTCCGTCCCAGTGCGTGTCGACGACCGGGAAACGCCACGCCTCGCACACCGCGGCCCGCGGGTCCCGAGGCCCGTACTGGCCGAAATCATGGCGGGCGTCGAAACTGTCCCGCGCGAGATATTTCGTGCAGTGATTCAGAACGTATTGATCGTCCTTCTCGATGATCTCGACTTTCACCGCGGCCCCCCGAGCGATGCGACGATCAGGCGTCACCGACGCTGGAATGCCAATGAAAGTATTCCCGGTCCGGGGGCTTGTCCACGGCAGCGGTGCGAAGCGATGAACCGGACGGATGGCGTCCATGGGTTTGGCCCCGCCGTACGGGGTACTTGTGGCGTTCTCGACCGTATCGTCACCCCGGTCGCCGTCCCCCTGGTTGGAGCCGATCGTGAGCCGAGCCCGCATCGTCATCGTCGGAGCCGGGTTCGCCGGCTACCAGGCCGCCCGCGCCCTGTCCCGCTCCGCGCGCGGCGCGGCCGAGATCGTGCTGGTGAACCCCACCGACTACTTCCTGTACCTGCCCCTGCTGCCGGAGGTCGCGGCCGGGGTGCTGGAGCCGCGCCGTGCCACCGTCTCCCTGACCGGCACCCTCAAGCACGTCCGCCTCGTCCTGGGCCAGGTCGGCCGGGTGGACCTCGCCGAGCGCCGGATCGGCTACACCGACCCCGAGGGCCGCCGCGGCGAAATCGGCTACGACCGGCTCGTACTGAGCGTCGGCAGCGTCAGCAAACTGCTGCCGGTGCCCGGCGTCGCCGAACACGCCCACGGCTTCCGCGGCCTGCCCGAGGCGCTCTACCTACGCGACCACATGACCCGCCAGATCGAACTGGCGGGCTCGGCCGCCGCGCCGCGCGAACGCGCCGCCCGCACCACGTTCGTGGTGGTCGGAGCGGGCTACACCGGCACCGAGGTGGCCGCGCACGGCGCCATGCTCACCGAAGCCCTCGTCCGCCGCAGCCCGGCCCTGCGCGAGGACCGCATCCGCCCCCGCTGGCTGCTCGTCGACATCGCCCCGCGCGTCCTGCCCGAACTCGACGAGCACCTCTCCCGCACCGCCCACCGCGTGCTGCGCAAACGCGGCGTGGAGATCCGCACCGGCGCCTCGGTCAAGGAGGCGACGGCCGACGGCGTCCGGCTCGACGACGGCGACTTCGTCGAGACCCGGTCGCTGATCTGGTGCGTGGGCGTACGGCCCGACCCGCTCGTCGCCGGGCTCGGGCTGCCCACCGAACGCGGGCGGCTCTGCGTGGACGAGTATCTGACGGTCCCCGGCCACCCGGAGGTCTTCGCCTGCGGGGACGCCGCCGCCGTGCCGGACGCGACCCGGCCGGGCGAGTACACCCCGATGACCGCGCAGCACGCCCAGCGCCAGGGCCGGGCCGTCGCCCGCAACGTCGCGGCCTCCCTCGGCCGCGGCGCCCGCCTCCCGTACCGCCACCACGACCTCGGCTTCACCGTCGACCTCGGCGGCGCGCAGGCCGCCGCCAACCCCCTGCACGTGCCGCTCTCCGGGCCGCTCGCCGGGGCCGTCACCCGCGGCTACCACCTGCTGGCGATGCCCGGGAACCGGGTCCGGGTCGCCGCCGACTGGCTGCTCGAATCCGTCCTGCCCCGGCAGGGCGTCCAGCTGGGCCTGGTGCGCTCCGGCTCCGTACCCCTGGACAGCGAGTCGCCCGAACTGCCGCGGGTGCCGGCGGACGGCCCCCGCTGACCGTCCCGCCGACGTCGCCCGGCCGACGCGCGCCTCGCGAGCCCGGCCGGTGCTCGCCTCGCGGGCCCGTGCCCGCTGGGGCACCGTGGAATGAGCCCCACCGTCCTGCCCGACCGTGAGAGGGAGAGACCCATGTCAGGCCACACCTACCGGGTGACCGAGATCGTCGGCACATCGCGGGAGGGCGTCGACGACGCCATCCGCAGCGGCGTCGCCCGCGCCTCGCAGACGCTGCGCGGACTCGACTGGTTCCAGATCACGGAGGTCCGCGGGCACATCGTGGACGGCGACATCGAGCACTACCAGGTCGGCCTGAAGGTCGGCTTCCGCCTGGAGGACGACTCCTGAACCGGCGGCCCTTTCCGCCAGGGCCCGCCGAGCGGCTCAGGCCAGCGCGGGCCACGGCGGGGGCGGGCCGGCGGCGAAGAAGCGCAGCAGCCCCAGCAGACGACTGGCCGGCGGCGCGGTCCAGTGCCGCTCGCCGGGCCTCGGCACGGGGTCCGGCAGCCGGCCGAGCGCCCACGTGAGGTGGTGCCACAGGACACGCGCCTCCCAGTCCCCCTGCCCCGCCGGCTCCCCGGCCTCCTGCCGGTAGCCGTCGAGCATGGCCGGTACGCCGCCCAGCGGGATCTTCGCGAACTCCGCGGCGGGGTCCGCCCACATGGCGTCGCCCCAGTCCACGACGGCGCTCAGCCGGGCCGGCGAGGCAGCGACGAGAAGGTTCTGCGGAGCGATGTCGCCGTGCAGCAGGACGCGGGGCGGGTCGGCGGGCAGCCGGGCCGCGAGCCGGCCGAACCAGCCGGTGAGCCAGCGCGCGGTCCCCGAGTCGAGCCACCCGCCGTCGAGGAGCCGGGCGACCAGCAGCCGGGGGTCCTCGGGGGCGTCGTCCACAGGGACACCGGGCAGCTCATCCCGTTCCGGCGACTGCCGGTGGAGCTTGGCCAGCTCCCGCCCGACCTGGCGCAGGACGCGGTGCGCCTCGGATTCCGGCAGCGCGAGTACGGACATGTCCCGGCCCGCGGCGCGGCGGACGACCATGTGCGGCACGTCGGTCTCGGACCCGTCGCCGTCCTCGAAGGCGACGATCTCCGGGGTGCGCACACCCGCGGCGCGCGCGACGGGGACGACCTCGGCCTCCTTGCGCAGACCGGCGGCGGCTTCCCGCGTTCGCGGCATCCGCAGCACCAGCCCGTCCCCGAGCAGGAAGACGCGGTTGGCGCCCCCGGAGGGGAGGGCGCGCACCTGGCCGGCGGGGACGCCGTACCGGGCGGCGAGCGCCGTCGCCGCCCCGGGGCCCGTAGCGGTGTCGTCCGGCGCCGATTCGTCAGCCGATTCCATGACCGGCCATCCTGACGGCCCCACGGCGGCCCCGAAAGCGAATATCGGGATGCCGCCGGGGGCCTGCCCGGAGGGCTACGGAACCACCGTGACCGGCCAGCGGCCCGCCTTCACGAGCCGGACCGCCACCGAGCCGATGATGCGGTGCCCCGCCTGCTCCGACGCGCCGACGATCACGGCGTCCGCCCTGAGGTCGTCGGCCGCCTGCACCAGGCCGGTGTACGGGTCGCCGCGGAATGTGTGGAACTCCCAGCGCACATCCCATATGCCGCGCAGCCGCTCCGTCGAGGCGCGGATCTCCGCCATCAGCTCCTCCGCGACCTCCTCCGTCGTCTCCACGACCGCGGCACCCAGCGCCGCGCCCGACGCCAGCACCGGCTGTACGTACACGATCGCGAGCAGCGCGTTCTGCCGCCTGGCGAGCCCCGAGGCGTACGCGGCGGCCCGCCAGGAGGAATCGGAGCCGTCCACCCCGGTGACGATCACCTTCGGGCCGTCCGTGCCGCGCTCGAACCCCGCGGGCGCCCGGTCCGTCCCGTCGTCGGCCTCGTTGTGCTGGTCCTTCTCGTCCTTCACTGACCTTCGCCTCGCGTCATCCTCGTTACGACCCTGGGGGAGAGGCTAGCGGGCCGGACGTGCTCATGATCACCTGCCCCCGCGCTGGGCGGCGGACGCGGGCTCCGGCGCCGGGACCGGCACCGCCAGGCAGAGCGCGAAGCGGTCCGCGTGATCGGTCCACCAATGGGTGAGCTCCATCCCCGCCGCCGCCAGTTCGGCCCGTACGCCGGCCCGGCGGAACTTCGCCGACACCTCCGTGCGCAGCTCCTCGCCCGCTTCGAAGGCCACCGCGAGGTCGAGCGCGGGGATCTTGACGGTGACGGCGGACCGGGCCCGCAGCCGCATCTCGATCCACTCGTGCTCCGGGTCCCAGAGCGCGACGTGGTCGAAGCCGCCGGGGTCGAAGTCGGCGCCCAGCTCGCGGTCGATGACGGCCAGGACGTTCTTGTTGAAGGCCGCGGTGACGCCCTCCGGATCGTCGTACGCGCGCACGAGCACCCGCTCGTCCTTGACCAGGTCCGTGCCGAGCAGCAGCGCGTCACCGGGCTCCAGCGCGGCCCGTACGGACGCCAGGAACGCCGCCCGCTCGGGCGGCAGCAGATTGCCGATGGTGGAGCCGAGGAACGCCAGCAGCCGCGGCCCCGGCGTCCCGGGCAGCTCCAGCCGGTGCTGGAAGTCGGCGACCAGGGCGTGCACGGACAGCCCGGGGTGGTCCGCGAGCAGCGCGCGGGCGGCGCCGTCGAGCGCGCTCTCGCTGACGTCCACGGGCACGTAGTGGTCCAGCCCGGTCAGCGCCCGCAGGAGGTGGCGGGTCTTCTCCGAGGAGCCGGAGCCCAGCTCGACGAGGGTGCGGGCGCCGGTCGCCGCCGCGATGTCACCGGCCCGGACGAGGAGGATCTCCCGCTCGGCGCGGGTCGGGTAGTAGGCGGGCAGCCGGGTGATCTGATCGAACAGCTCGCTGCCGCGGGCGTCGTAGAACCACTTCGGCGGCAGCTGTTTGGGCTCGCGGGTCAGCCCGTCGGCGACGTCCGCGCGCAGGGCGGCGGCGGTCGCGTCGGCGGGCAGTGCGCGGGTCAGGGCGAACGGGCTCACGGGCAGGGCTCCTTGAGCGGGGTCAGCAGGACGTCGGTGCGGGAGGCGGTGAGCAGGGTGCGGTCCGGCACCTCGTGCCAGCGCGGATCGTCGTCGTACGGCTCGGAGGCGACGACCACCCGCTGCCCCGGCCCGCCGACCGCCGGGCCACGGGCCATGGGTCCGCGGGCCGTCGGACCGGCGGCCGTGGGCTCGGGGGCCGGCAGAGCAGAGGCCCGGTCGTCGGTCCGCGGGGCGTCGGTGCGGCGGCGGCCGGGAGCGGCGGCGGCCAGATACCAGAGCGTGTCGCCCCACGCCGTCGCCGTGATGGTCTCGCCATCGGTGACCAGCAGGTTCAGGCGCGAGCCGGGCGCGGCCGCGGCGAGGGCCGCGACCGTCTCCGTCAGGGCTTCGGCGGCCGTGTCCCCGCCGTTCAGCCGGTGCCGCACGAGTGCCCATACGAACGCGGAGTCGCAGCGCGCGGCCAGCCCCAGCAGCTCGGCGGCGGGCAGCCCCGCCGCGAGCCGCGCGGCGGAATCGGGCCACCCCAGCAGCGCGCCGTTGTGGCTGAACAGCCAGGGGCCGTCCGCGAACGGCGCTGCCGCCGCCTCCCCGTCCGCGCCCGCCTCGGTCGCGTCCCGCACGGCGCCGAGCAGCGCCCCGCTCCGCACGACCCGCGCCAGGTCCATGACCGACAGGTCCGCCCAGATCGGCCCGGACCTGCGGTACCGCGCGGGCACGGGGTCCCCGGGCGCGTACCAGCCGACCCCGAATCCGTCCGCGTTCACGGTCCCGTACCGCTGCCGGCGTGGGGCCCACGACTGCTGGTAGAGGGAGTGCGGGGGGCGCGTCAGCACCTCGCCGAGCGCGATCTCCGGCCCCAGATAGGCCAGGTGACGGCACATCAGAGGGCCTCCGCGTCGCGCGCCGTGCGGAACCCCGAGAAGATCTGGCGGCGCACCGGCAGATCCCAGTTGCGGAACGTGCCGCGGCAGGCGACGGCGTCGACGGCGAAGGAACCGCCGCGCAGCACCTTGTGGGAGTCGCCGAAGAAGACCTCCGAGTACTCCCGGTAGGGGAAGGCCCGGAACCCCGGGTACGGCAGGAAGTCGCTGGACGTCCACTCCCATACGTCGCCCATCAACTGCCTTACACCCAAAGGCGACTGGCCCCGCTCGTAGGCGCCCACTGGCGCCGGGCGCAGATGGCGCTGCCCGAGGTTCGCGTGCTCGGGGCCCGGGTCGGCGTCCCCCCACGGATAGCGGCGGGAGTCGCCGGTGGCCGGATCGTGCCGGGCCGCCTTCTCCCACTCGGCCTCCGTGGGCAGCCGGCGGCCCGCCCACCGGGCGTACGCGTCGGCCTCGTACCAGCTCACATGCAGCACCGGCTCGTCCGGCGGTACGGGCTCCACGACCCCGAACCGCCGCCGCACCCAGCCGCCGCCCTCGCGGCGCCAGAACAGCGGCGCGGCCAGCCGGTGCCGGCGCACCTGCGCCCAGCCCTCGGGCCGCCACCAGCGCGGGTCCGCGTACCCGCTGTCCTCGATGAAGCGCAGGTACGCGCCGTTGGACACCGGCAGCGTGTCGATGTGGAAGGCGGGCACGAAGCGCCGGTGGGCGGGGCGCTCATTGTCCAGCGCCCACGGCTCGGCGGAGGTGCCCATCATGAACGGGCCCCCCTCCACCCGCACTTCGGACGGCAGCAGCGCCGTGGAGGCGGGGGAGGGCGGCGGCTCGGGCGCACTCAGCGCGGCGGGCCCGCGGCGCAGCTGATGGGTGATCAGCATGGTCTCGTCGTGCTGCTGCTCGTGCTGCGCGACCATGCCGAACGCGAAAGCCGCGTCCAGCAGGGGACGGCCGTGCAGCGGGGTCCGGGCCAGCACGTCCAGCACCCGGTCGCGTACGTCCGCCGCGTAGCCGCGCGCCTCGTCGGGCGGCAGCAGCGGCAGCGAGGGGCGCTCCGCGCGCGGGTGCTCGAAGGCGTCGTACACGGAGTCGATCTCCGGGCGCAGCGCGTCCTGACCGCCGACGGCGCGCAGCAGCCACAGCTCCTCCTGGTTGCCGATATGGGCCAGGTCCCAGACGAACGGCGACATCAAGGGCGAGTGCTGGGCGGTGAGTTCGTGTTCGTCGACACAGCCCGTGAGGGCGCGGGTGCGTTCGCGCGCGGCGGTCAGCGCCGCCACGGCGCGCCGCCGCAGCGGGCCGGGGTCGATTTCCGGGGCGGTCATCGGGATATCTCCTCGCCGGTAGCGGTCTCCAGCAGGTCGTCGGCCGGACATCGGCGGCACGCCACGTACCGGTCGGTGAACTCGGCGACGGCGCGCCGCACCCGCTGCGGTGCGCCGAGGCGGGGCAGCGCCTCCTCCGCCGCGGCGAAGCAGCCCACGGCGGCGGCGTGCAGCTCGGGGTCGGCGAGCCCGTCCCGGGCGGCGGTCAGCCACAGCGGATTGCCGGGCGCGGGCAGTGAACCGGCCGTGTCGCCCAGGGGTTTGACGGTCCGGTAGGCGGTCTCGGCGGCGATCGGGTCGTCGAAGAGCGCCGCGGTCACGGCGAGCGGCACCAGCCAGCCGTCGTCGCCGGGCTGCGCGTCGATCATGCGCAGTTCGAGATGGCCGCGCGGCCGCACCGGCGGGAAGAGCGTCGTCAGGTGGTAGGCGAGGTCGTCCTCCGTGGGCGGCCGGGGCCGCCCGCCGCGCGCCCAGGCGCGGAAGGACAGCGCCTCGGGCAGCTCCCAGGGCCCGTCGTCGGCCCGTACGCACATCACCGGCGCGTCGAGCGCGTACGCCGTCCACGCCGCCCGCGGATCGGCGCAGTCGTCGGGCGGCGCGAGGATACGGCCGGGGTCGAGCTGCGCCCACGTCGCCTGCCGGGCCGAACGCCAGCCCGTCGGGCGGCCCAGATGCAGCGGCGAATTCGCGAACGCGGCCACCAGGACCGCGCCCAGCAGATGCGCCAGCCGCCAGCGCCGCCCGAAGCCGAGCGGGCCGGGCTCCTCGTGGCCCGCGTCCACGCAGACCTGCACGGAGGCGGTGCGGCTCATCATGGTCCGCCCGGCCGGTCCCCGCCGGTCGAAGTAGGACTCCATGGCGTCGTAGCGCGCCTCGCGCAGCAGGCGGTACGGCGGGTGCCAGGGGTCCTTGCCGTGTCCGGCGAGCGCGATCCCGAAGTCGCCCAGCGCGTCCCGGGTGAGGGCGAGGTCATGGGCGGTGTCCGCCACGCAGGCGGTGAGGGATTCGGCGGGCAGCGAGCTGAGCTCCAGCTGGCCGCCGGGCTCGAAGGTGAGCGCCGATCGCAGCGGCAGAGTGCGGGCCCGGGCGGCGGCCGCCCTCAGCCGGGCCGGGGCGACGGGGCGCAACGGATCGTGCAGGTCGTGCAGGAGCCATTCGAGTTCGACCCCGACCCGGCGCGGCGGCCCGGTCTTGAAACAGATACCGCGCACGAGATCCTCGGACTCGGTCTCCGTGACGGCTCGCGCGGTGTGCTGGCTGTGCGGCATGACCTGTGCCTCCCGTCCACTGCTGCCGCGACTTCCGTCGCGCCGGGCGTGGTGCTCCGTACCACCTAAGCCACTGCGGGCCCTCGGCTCAAGGGGGCCGAGGGCAAGATCCAGCCGCCCGGAGCCGAGCCCTGGACTGCCCGGAGCCGCGCCCGGGACCGCCCGAAGAGGCCCCGCACCGGCCCGGCCGCCCGGGTCGCGGCCGGGTCATCCGGCGATGGCGTACACGGCCGTGGCGTGCGCGGCCGGCTCGTCCCGGCCCTGCGGGGTCAGCGTAATGTCGGCGAACGCCAGCCGCCGCCCGAGCTTGGTGACACACGCCCTGACCAGCACATCCGTCCCGGTGACCGGGCGCTGGAAGGTGATGGACTGCTGGACGGTGGTCATCGGCCCGAACCCGCCGCGGGCGGCCGACACGGCGATCACGACAGCCGTGTCGGCGGCGGCCATCAGCGCCTGCCCGGACAGCGCGCCGCCCTCCCGCGCCAGCGCGTCCGACCAGGGCAGCCGCAGCACCGCATGGCGCTCGCCCGTCTCCGTCACGGTCAGCCCCAGCTCCCGTACCCACGGGGCGAAATTGTCGGCGAGGATCGTGGCGGCGGCTTCGTTCGTCAGCGTCATCGCGCCATTGTGGCCACCTCTCGACGCGACTTCCAGGACACGCCGTTCTTGACGCCGCCACCAGGGCACGCCGTACGGTCGCGGCGTGAGTGCCGACGACGTGTTCGCGCCCGAGACGTACGCCCGCGGCGTGCCCTACGACCTCTTCCGGGAGCTGCGGGCCACGGCCCCGGTGTGCCGCGTCGAGGAGCCCGCCAGCGGGCCCTGGCCGGCCGGCGCCGGGTTCTGGGCCGTCTTCCGGCACGCCGACGTCCGGCACGTGCTGCGCACCCCCGAGGACTACTCCTCGCACCTCGGCGCCACCCAGATCCGCGACCCCGACACCCCCGCCGACCTGGCGTTCGTCCGGGCCATGATGCTCAACCAGGACCCGCCCGGACACGCGCGGCTGCGGCGGATCGTCGCGGCGTCCTTCACGCCGCGCGCCGTGCGCGAGCTGGAGCAGGCCATCGAGGCGCGGGCGCACGCGCTGATCGACGGCGTCGCGGCGCGCGGCGGAACCGACTACGTGGAGCTGGCCGCCGATCTGCCGGTGTGGACGCTCGCCCATGTTCTGGGCGTGCCGGAGCGCGACCGGCGGCTGCTGTTCGACTGGTCCAGCCGGGTGATCGGCTATCAGGACGATGAGTACGCAGGGTACGCGGCGCACGGCGGGGGCGGCGCGGACGGGCTCAGCGAAATGGGGCGCGCTGCCGTCGCGGTACGCCCGGCGCTCCGAGCCCGGCCGGACGGGAGCGCGGTCAACCCCCGCTCGCGCGCGGCGCTCGCCGACATGTTCGCGTACGCGCACGCGCTGGCCGAGGCGCCCCGGCCCGGCAGCGTGATGGCGCACATGCGGGAGGGCGGGCTGAACCGGGAGGAGTTCGAGAACATGTTCTTCCTCTTCGCGGTGGCCGGGAACGAAACGCTGCGCAACGGCATTCCGGGGGCCCTGCTGACCCTCCTAGATCACCCGGAGCAGTGCGCCCGGTTCGTGCGGGAGCCCGCGCTGACCGACTCCGCCGTCGAGGAACTGCTGCGCTACTGGCCGCCCGTGATGGACTTCCGGCGCACCGCCGCCCGCGACGTCGAACTGGGCGGCGTACGCATCCGGCGCGGCGAGAAAGTCGTCGTCTACCACGCCTCCGCCAACCGCGACGAGACCGTCTTCCCCGACCCCGACCGCTTCGACATCACCCGCGCCCCCGGCCCCCACGTCAGCTTCGGCCACGGCCCGCACCTGTGCCTCGGCGCGCACCTCGCGCGCGTACAGCTGCGGGCCATGCTGCGCGCCACCCTGGAGCGGCTGCCCGGACTCGAACGGGCGGGGGAGCCCGTCCGGCTGTCCTCCAACTTCCAGAACGGGCTCAAGCACCTGCCCGTCAGCTGGCGAACGGCCGCCTGACCCGGGCCGCCCCCGATACGGCTGGCGGAACGGCGGGTCGCCAGCCGGTGAACGGGCCTCGGGCCGTCAGACGGCGAACAGGACCGTGAACGGACCCGTCGCGTCCCCCACGGCGTGGCCGAACGGGGAGTCGAAGTCCCAGATCAGGAAGAGCAGGAAGGCGATCAGCGCGCTGTAGATCCCGGCCAGCAGCAACTCCCGCCCCGAGCGCCGGATCTGGAGGGTGAAGATCAGCCCCACTGCCACCACCGCCCCGGCGATCAGCCCGAACCACACCACCCCGGGCATCGTGTCCCCGGCGTTGTGCGCCCGTTCGCCCCGCGCGTCGTCCACCGCGCCGACCTGGTCGAGCAGCGGCTGGTACGACTGGTTCTCGTGGTCGTTTCGCGGCACGTACGAGGTCACGTCCTCGCGGACCTTGTCCAGCAGTTCGGCGCTCCGGTCGGTCAGTTGCCCCGTATCGAGCATCTTCGGCCACTCCTTGTGCACCACGTGGTCGACGTACGCGTGCACGTCCGCGCGGGTGGCGTCGCGGGCCGTCGGCGCGTACGCCTGGACCCGCTCGCTCACCTCGTGCAGCGCCTGCGCCTCGACGCGCACCCCGTCCTGCGCGGCGGTCCGCGCCTCCCACACCCCGGCGATGGCGAGGCCGAGCACGATGGCATAGACCACGCCGACCATCATTGTCATGTACTCGATGACGTCGGGCGTCTCGCTCGGATCGTCGTCGTCGCCGACTCTGCGCTGTCTGAGCACCGTGATCGTCAGGACCACGGCGCACGCGGCGGCCATCGCCAGGGTCAGGACCAGCCACTCCGACACGGGAACCTCCGAAGGACGAACGGGATACGGGCGACGCGGTGCGTCAGCGGCCGCGGCCGCCGCTGCCCGAACGCGGCCGCAGCATCGCGGCGGCGAGCACGGCCGGAGCCATGATCAGCAGTGCGAACGTGACCATCGACTGACCGCCCGCCGGCCGCTTGCGCACGGACCGGTGATAGGCGCGCGGCGCGACGTGGGCGGGCGTCGGCGTCGCGGCCGGGGCGGACGAGCGCGACGGCGGGGGAGCGGGGGCCTTCGGCGTCGGCCGCGGCGCAGGCTCCGTCGGCACGGGCGAGGGGGCCGGGTGCTTGGGCGGTGCGGGCTGCGCGGGCGCCGGTTCGGGCGGCCGGGGTTCGGGCGGCCGGGGCTTGGGCGGTACGGGCCGCTTCGGCGGCCTGGGCGCGGCGGCGCGGCACGAGCGGCCGATCACCGCCCAGGACGACCCGGCGCCCGCATGCGCCCGGATGCAGCCGCCGGGCCCTCGCACGGTCGCCGACGCGGACGAACCGTCGCTGGAAGCGGAGACCGAGGAGCCACCGCCCGATACGGACGCACCCGACGGACCCGGTACGGAGACCCCCGGTACGGACACACCCGGCACGGAGACGGCCGAGCCGCTGCCGCGCGAAGGGAGCGGCCAGGCAGGGGAGTCGGCGCGACCGCGCGCCGTCCGCTCGCGAGGTTCGACGGGGAGCGCGCCTCGCACCGCACCCGCGATCGCCGGTCCGCTCTCGACGTGGCGGCGCACCACGGCGGCCGGGCCGTCCGGCGTGCCGCCGTCGGTCCCCGCGCCCATCCCCGCCGTGGCCAGTACGGCCGTCGCGGCGACGATGGCCGAACGTCCTGCTCGAAGCCATGCACTCACATCAAGGATGGTGCGCGGCGCGGCTGTTGATCAGTCGCCCGAGTGGCCGGATTCCTTCGATGTGCTGAAAGGCGGGCCGTTGCGGCCGTTCCGGGTTTGATCCGTGGCCTGTCTCAAAGGTCCGTGAAGTCCCCGTGCCGCCCCGCGCCCCCGGTGAAGCGGGCGGCGCCCTCGGCGGCCTCGCCCAACGCCATTACCCCGTATTCGAGTTCGAAAGCCATGGCGGCGTCGAGCGGCAGCCCCTCCTGTTCCAGCAGGGAGGCGCGGTCGGCGCGCAGGCAGGTCTGCGGGAAGCGGGCGATGTCGGCCGCGAGCCGCTCGGCCTCGGCGCGGGACCGCCCCGGCGGTACGAGGCGGTTGACGAGGCCCATCCCGTACGCCTCGGCGGCCGGCACCGGACGGCCTGTCAGCACCAGGTCCATCGCCCGGCTCGCGCCGATCAGGCGGGGCAGCCGCACCGTGCCGCCGTCCACCAGCGGCACGCCCCAGCGGCGGCAGAACACGCCGAGGACGGCGCCCTCCTCGGCCACCCGCAGATCGCACCAGAGCGCCAGTTCCAGCCCGCCCGCCACCGCGTGACCGCTGACGGCCGCGATCACCGGCTTGGTCAGCCGCATCCGGGTGGGCCCCATCGGCCCGTCGCCGTCCGCCGCGACGCGGTTGCCGCGCCCGGTGCCGATCGCCTTGAGGTCGGCGCCCGCGCAGAACGTACCGCCCTCGCCCCACAGCACCGCCGCCCGCGCCCGGTCGTCCGCCTCGAACTCCCGGAAGGCGTCGGCGAGCGCCGCGGCGGTCGGCCCGTCCACCGCGTTGCGCACCTCGGGCCGGGAGAGGACGACCGTGGTGACGTCCCCCGCCCGCTCGACGCGGACGCTCACCGGGATTCCTTGGGAAGCGCCCGCTCCAGCACGGCGGAGAGGTCGGTGTCCGGCGGCAGCGTGCCGAACGCGTGGCCCCAGTCGCCGTCCAGCCGCGAGGCGCAGAAGGCGTCCGCGACGGCCGGCGGGCTGTGCCGCACCAGCAGGCTGCCCTGGAGTACGAGCGTCAGCTGCTCCGCCAGTCGGCGCGCCAGCAGCTGGGCCCGCCCGGGATCGGACAGCTCCCCGAGCAGCGCGCGCACCCGCGCGCCAGCTGCGTCGAGCCGGGCGTCCGCGCCCGCCGCCGCGTCGACCTCGGCGAAGAAGGCGTCCAGTGCGGCCGGCTCCTTGGTGAGGGCGCGCAGCACGTCGAGGGCCGCGACATTGCCGGACCCCTCCCAGATGGAGAGCAGCGGCGCCTCCCGGTACAGCCGCGGCATCCCCGACTCCTCGATGTAGCCGTTGCCGCCGAGGCACTCCAGCGCCTCGGCGGCGTGCACGCTGCCCCGCTTGCAGACCCAGTACTTGCCCGCCGCCAGCGCCAGCCGCCGCAGCGCCGACTCCGCCGCGTCGCCCGCCATGGACCGGTCCAGCGCCGCCGCGAGCCGCATCGCCAGCACCGTCGCGGCCTCCGACTCCACCGCGAGATCCGCGAGGACGGCGCGCATCAGCGGCTGGTCTATCAGCTCCGCGCCGAACGCGCGCCGGTGCGCCGTGTGGTGCAGCGCCTGCCGCAGCCCGGCGCGCATCCCCGCCGCCGAGCCCAGCACGCAGTCCAGCCGGGTCATGTTGACCATCTCGACGATCGTGCGCACCCCGCGTCCCGGCTCGCCGACCGGCCACGCCACGGCCCGCTCGTACTCGATCTCGGCGGACGCGTTCGACCGGTTGCCGAGCTTGTCCTTGAGCCGCATCAGCCGCATCGCGTTGCGCGTGCCGTCCGGCAGCACCCGCGGCAGCAGGAAGCAGGTCAGCCCCTCCTGGGCCCGCGCCAGGATCAGGAACACGTCGCTCATCGGCGCGGACGTGAACCACTTGTGCCCGGTGATCAGATACGAGCCGTCGCCCGCCGGCACGGCCGACGTGGTGTTGGCCCGTACGTCCGAGCCGCCCTGCTTCTCCGTCATCGACATGCCCGCGATCAGCCCCCGCTTGGTCAGCGGCGGGCGCGTCCCGATGTCGTACGCGGTCGCGGCGAGCAGCGGTTCGTACGCGGCGGCCAGCTCCGGCTGCGCGCGCAGCGCGGGCACGGCCGCGTACGTCATGGAGATCGGGCAGCCGTGCCCGGGCTCGGCCTGCGCCCAGGTGTAGAACTTCGCGGCCCGCACCAGATGCGCGCCGGGCCGGTTCCGGGCCCAGGCGGCGGCGTGCTGGCCGCTCTCCACGGCGGTGGCCATCAGCTGGTGCCAGGCCGGGTGGAACTCGACCTCGTCGACGCGGTGCCCGAACCGGTCATGGGTGTGCAGTACGGGCGGCGACGCCTCCGCCATCCGGGCCCAGTCCTGCACCTCGGCCGACCCGGCGCGCGCACCGAGCACGCGGACCTCCTCCTCGCCCCACTCCCCGCCGTCCCTGCGCAGCGCTTCGAGCAGCGCCGGATCGTCGGCCGTGCTGAAGCCGGTCAGGGGCGGGGCCTGGTTCTGAACCTCGTGGGTGGTGCTCATGGCGGCGACCTCCGGGCGGTGCGGCTGGCGGGGGGATGCGGGTCCGGGCGGTGCGGGTCCGGGCAGTTCGGCGGTATTACAGTTCCATGATGCGTGATGTGGAACTGTAATGGATAGGGTGTGGACAGCCATGGACGACACCGAACCGGACGGCACGCGGCCGCACAGCGCCGAACTCCGCACCCCGGACCCCCTCCGGCCGCTGACCGCCCGCTCGATCGTGCTCTCCACCCTGCTGGGCCACCACCCGCCGACCCTCCCGGCCCGCGCCCTGGTGCGCGTGGGCGAGCTCTTCGGCATCGCCGAGGGCACCGTCCGCACCGCGCTGACCCGGATGGTCGCCGCCGGGGACCTCGCACAGCACGACGGCGCGTACCGGCTCGCCGACCGGCTGCTCGCCCGCCAGGCCCGCCAGGACGACAGCCGCGCCCCCCGCACCCGCCGCTGGGACGGCGGCTGGGAGATCGCCGTGGTCACCGCCGAGCGCCGCCCCGCCGCCGAGCGCACCGCGCTCCGCCAGGCCATGACCGCCCTGCGCCTCGCCGAACTCCGCGAAGGCAGCTGGCTGCGCCCCGCCAACCTCGTACGCGAACGCCCGCCCGTCGTCCTCGCCCAGTGCACCCTGCTGACCGGCGCCCCCGAGACCGACCCGGCGGAGCTGGCCGCCGCCCTGTGGGACCTCGACGGCTGGGCGCGGCGCGCCCGCGACCTGGAGCGGACGCTGACCGGTGCGTACGGGCTCGCGGAGCGGTTCACCGTCTCCGCCGCCATCCTGCGCCATCTCCTCGCCGACCCCGTACTGCCCGCCGAACTGCTGCCGCCGCACTGGCCGGGCGACACGCTGCGCGCGGGGTACGACGCCTTCGAGGATCAGTTCCGCCGGCTGCTGGCCCAGCACGTCGGCGCGTAGCCCGTCCGTGCACAGCCCGTCCGTGCACAGTCCGTCCGGGCACAGCCCGCCCGCGCGCCCGTACCGCCTCGAAGCGCCCGGGAATGTGAGCGGTCGATGACAATTCCGCTGATCGGCGGCCCCGGTGCGGGACCGGGGCCCGATCGGATCGATACTGATCGCATGTCACGCGTGCTGCTGATCGAGGACGACCGCGCCGTACGGGAAGGGGTCACCCTCACCCTCCGCCGCCGCGGCCACGAAGTCGAGGCCGCGCCGACCGGCGACGCCGGACTCGCCGCGCTGGAGACCTTCCGGCCGGACCTCGTGCTCCTCGACCTCATGCTCCCCGACCGCAGCGGCTTCGAGGTGTGCCGCCGCATCCGCGCCACCCAGCAGCTGCCGATCATCATGCTCACCGCGCGCGGCGACGACATAGACGTCGTGCTCGGCCTGGAGGCGGGCGCCGACGACTACATCGTCAAACCCGCCCGCGGCGAAGTGCTCGAAGCGCGCATCCGCGCCGTACTGCGCCGTGCCGCGCCCGGCGGCGAAGCCGCCGCGGAGGGCCCCGCCCCCGCCGCGGCCCCCGCCGCCGAGACCCACGGCGACCTCACCATCGACCGCGGCGGCCTGCTCGTCGCCAAGCACGGCAAGGACCTGCCGCTCGCCCCCTCGGAGATGAAGCTGCTGCTGTACCTGTCCGCCGCGCCCGGCCGGGTCTTCAGCCGCCAGCAACTCCTGGAACACGTCTGGGAGCACAGCTACTACGGCGACGCCCGCCTGGTGGACGCCTGCGTGATGCGGCTGCGGACCAAGATCGAGGAATCCTCGCGCTCGCCCCGGTACATCCAGACCGTACGCGGCTTCGGCTACCGCTTCGGGCCGCTGTGACGTCCTCGGAACCCGACGGCCGAAAGGCCTCCGACGGTGGGGAAGGGGCCGCGGACCGTACACGCGCCGGGCGCGGGAGCCCTGCGCACGAGGGCGCCGAGGACGCGCCGGACGGCCCGCCCGCCCGGCGCCGGTTCAAGCTGCGCCCCCTGGCCCGCGGCCTGCGCGCCCGCCTCGTGGTCGCCTTCCTGCTCGTCGCGGCCCTCAGCGCGCTCACCACCGCGGCCCTCACCTTCCGCGAGGCCCGCAACGCGATCCTCAAGCGCACCCAGGACACCGCCGTGCAGACCCTGCGCTCCCGGGTCAACACGCAGCTCCCCGACGTCCCCTTCCCGCCCGACGAGGACGCGCTGGCCACCTTCACCCACGACCTCGACCAGGCAGGGGAGCCCCAGCGCTGGAGCACCTACGCCCGCTACAAGAACGAGGGCGCGGTGGTGGACGCCATCCCGGGCGGCACGGTTCCCCCCAAGCTCGCGGAGAAGGTGCGCAAGGGCGTGTCCGCCTTCCAGCGTGTCGAGGACGCAGGCGAGCCGTGGCTCGTCATCGGCCTGCCCGTCACCTTCGCCGACAACGCCTCGGAGCTGTCCGGCCTGGAGGTCTACGCGCGGATGCCGCTGCGCGGCGAGGAAGCCAATGTGCAGGCGCTCGTCCAGGCCGCCCAGCGCGGCGCGCTGCCCGCCTTCGCGATCGCCATCGTCCCGGCGCTGCTCGCCGCGCGAGGGGTGCTGCGGCCCGTACGGGAGTTGCGGCGCGCCACCCAGAAGATCACCGAAGGGGAGCTGGACACCCGGCTCAAGGTGACCGGCGGGGACGAACTCGCCGACCTCTCACGGACGTTCAACGGCATGGCCGCCGCCCTGGAGGAGAACATCGCCGAGTTGCGCCGGATGGAGGCCAACGCCCGCCGCTTCGCCGCCGACGTCTCGCACGAGCTGCGCACCCCGCTGGCCGCCATGACCGCCGTCGCGGACGTCCTCGACGAGGACGCCGGCGACCTCGACCCCGACACCGGGCACGCCGTTCGCCTCATCACCGAGGAGACCGGCAAACTCGCCCGCATGGTCGAGGACCTGATGGAGGTGTCCCGGTTCGACGCGGGGGCCGCGGCTCTCCATCTCGACGAGGTGGACATCCGCGAGGCGGTGCGCAAGACGCTCCAGGCGCGCGCCTGGGAGGGCCGGGTGACGACCGATCTGCCCGAGGGCGTACGGGCCAGGATCGACCCGCGCCGGATCGACGTCGTGGTCGCCAACCTGGTCGGGAACGCGCTGCGGCACGGCGGCCCGCCCGTACGGATCACGGCGCGCACCGAGCCCCGCGAGGACGGAGACCGGCTGCTGATCGAGATCTCCGACGGCGGTAGCGGCATAGATCCCGAAGTCCTCCCGCACGTCTTCGACCGCTTCTACAAGGCGGACGCCGCGCGGGCCCGCTCGGAGGGCAGCGGGCTCGGCCTCGCCATCGCCATGGAGAACGTGCGGCTGCACGACGGTACGGTACGGGCCGCCAACGGGCCCGAGGGAGGAGCGGTGTTCACCGTGGAACTGCCGCTGAGGCGGGGAGGGAAACCGGCGTGAGGAGACTGCGGACCGGGGCCTTCGTGGCGCTGCTGCTCGTCGTGGTCCCGGGGTGCGGCGTCGAGTCGACCGGGGTCATCGATGTGGGGCAGCCCGCCTCCGGCGCGAAGCGGCCCGGCGCCTCGGAGCGCGAGGCGGTGCTCTACTTCCTCTCGCCCATGGGCCTGCGGCCGGTCCGCCGGCCCGCCTCCGGCGCGGTGAGCGCCCAGCAGGCGGTGCGGCTGCTGATGGGCGGCCCCGACGAGGCGGAGCGGCGGCGCGGCATGCAGACGGAGGTGCCGAAGATGACCGGCGTCCACGTCACCACCGGCAAGGGCCGGGTCGGCGTGCAACTCCCCATGGACGTACGCGAACTCAGCCCCGTCGTCAGGAGCCAGCTCGTGTGCACCGCCGCCGACAACGACGTGCCGGGCGGCAAGCCGGCCTCGGAGGTCAAGGTCGAACTCAGCGGCGGCGGAGAGGTCGTCTCGAACCTCGTCTGCGACGCGAACAGCGCCTTCCCCGCCGGGGGCATGCCCACTCCTCCGAAGCGCCCGGTGCCCACCATGACCGGCCGCTCCGGCGGCTACTGACGGTCCGTCACTGACCCGCGTCCCAGAGGTCCTTGAAACGCCGTACGCGCTGGGCGACCCGGACGTCGCGCAGCACCAGCCGGGTGTTGGCGATCACCGGTTCCAGCGCCTGCTCGGCGCTGACCTCATAGCTGACCGCCTCGTCGAAGATGATGAAGTCGAACATCGTGTCGAGCTTGAGCACATGCGGCAGTGTCGACATCGCCAGCACCCGCACCTCCACGCCCAGATCCTCATGGCTCACGCACAGCCGCCGGATCGCCTCGTCGTCGACCAGGTCGGAGCGGTCGACGATGAACAGCCGGCGCACCCGCACGCCGCGCTTGATGGCCTCCCGCTGACCCGCCAGGTAGCGCCGGCCGAGCTCGGTGGTCCAGAAGTTCACGTCCACCGAGGTGCTCGTGGCGTCGATGGAGTCGGTGGCGCTGTGCGTGAGGGCGAGCAGCCAGTCGTGGTCCTCCCCGTCGTAGGCCGCCTCCCCGCCGTCGAGGTCCTCCATCAGCATGCCCACCCGGCTGATCTCCGACTGGGCGAACGTGGCGACGATGCCGGCGCCCTCCGCCTTGATCTTCGCGGCCTTGCTGACCAGCTGGACGACCGAATCGGTGTGCAGCGGGGAGTTCTCCACCAGGCTGAACAGCTTGGTCGCCTCGCTGATCTGGGAGTACCGCCGGTCGACGAGGGCCTCCATGTCCTTCGCGTGCCGCTCCAGCGACGTCTCCACGCTGGCCAGCCGGCGGTCGAAGTCGGCCATGTACTGGATGATCAGGGTCGAGCCGCCGATGAAGATGGAGATGGTCAGCCGCCAGATCTCCGGCTGCCCGGTGGCGTTGGTGATGAGGTAGGCCGCGCCTCCGACGGCGAGCGTGATCGCGGCCTTCCACAGAAACGGCGGTATCGCGTGATCGCGTTCCATGTCGTCCCCCCGGGGGTCGTGCCGTGGCGCCCGCTAGCGGGACGTCAGAGCTTCGCACAGCAACGGGATTGCTTGCAGCGTCAGTTGGTCCCGGATGCGCTGGACCAAGGTGTGCCACTGCCGGGTGAATCCGGGCTCCCGTTCCAGGGCGTCCCACAACGGCGCCAGAACTCGGTTCACGCGTGCTTTCGGCATCCACAAGTGCAGCAGGTGATCGACCGCGGGGCGCAGGGACAGCACGGCCCCCGGGCCCTCGGCCGACCCCAGGCGGCTGCGCTCGACCATGGTGACCAGGGTCGTCAGCAGCCAGTCGTGCAGGGCGAGATCCTCACAGAAGGCGGCGGCCGCCGCCGGGTCGGGGCCCGGCAGGCGCAGGGAGAGCGTCCGCAGCCGGTCGTCGGCCACGGTGAACCGCTCGATGGCAGCGCCGTCGTCGCCGTCCCCCTCGGCGCACCGCACCGCGGCCCACCGCAGCCGGGTGCGCCGGGACTTGAAGGGCGGCCGTCGGTCGAGCAGCGGGTGCTCCAGCACATCGGTGAGCAGCCGCTCCGCGATGGCCCCGAGATCGACCGTACCGGCGGCCGGGGGCTCGCCGGAAAGGAAGCCGTCGCGTATGTCGGCCACCGACGGACGCCCTACGGGCACCACCACCCCCGGCCGTACCAGGTAGTGCCCCCACGGCATCCGCTGCTCCGTGCCCGCCTCCCCGGCCCGGAACAGCGCCGTGGCCTGGAGCACCCGCCCCCCGGTGAGCACGGCCCGCGCCGCCACCGTGCCGACGCCCCGCACCTGGCGGCCCGACGCGGTGGGCAGCGCGCAGTCCACGCCGGTGAGCAGGTCCGGCGAGGACGCGTACGGATTCGGGCGCTCCGAGACGCGCACCAGTTCGTCCGGGCGCAGCCGCAGCAACTGCGCGGACCCGTCGCGCGAGAGGGAACCGGAGGTCTGGAGGAGGCACGTCCGCACCTCGCCGCACGCGATGACCCGGCCCTCCGGTCCCGCCGGGCCGCTCATGGCTCGTCGAAGAAGTGGTAGGAGGTCCGCCGCACGATCTCCGCCGGCACCTCGACGCCCTCGCGCGCGGAGCGCTCCGCGACCTGCCGCAGCACGGCCTCCTCCACCACCACCCGGCCGAGCACGATGTGCACGGCGTGCTCCACGGGCAGGAACCGGGTGGGCAGGATGGAGTACGTGCGGTAGGCCGCGAACGGCGCGGCGGCCGGGTTGAGCTGGAGCAGCGGCGGCAGCTCCGCCCACTCCTCGGGAAAGTCCCCGCTCCACGGGCTCGGCCGCAGCACGGGCTCCCCGCGGTCCCTGAGCAGGCCCAGCCGGGTCAGCTGCCAGACGGCCGCGAGGAAGGGGCAGGACCAGGTGCGGTCCGCGCCGTGGCCGTCCCACAGCTCGACGTCGACGAAGATCGAGTGGCGGCGCGCGCCGACCTCCGACGGCGGCTGCCACGCGGCGAACCCGCTCATGGCCTCCAGCGAACCGGTCGCGGGGCTGCGCTCGCCGTTGGCCAGCCAGCCCACCTGCCGTACGGACGGCCGCGAGCCGTCGCTGCCCGGCGGCGGCGACTCCACCAGCCGGGGCTCCACGGACCGGGCCGGCTCCACGCCCCGCGCACGGGCGCACGCCGACTCCCGCGCCAGGTAGTCGATGGTCAGCCCGGCCCGCCGCGCCTCGTCGAGCAGCGGCGGAAGCACCTCGGCGGGCGACGCGAACGGGCTGAAGTAGTCGTCGACGAGAAAGCAACTGCTCACCCGCGGGCGGCCCTTGGGCACCGACCCGGCGAGCGACGCGTGCAGGGCGTCGGCCCACGGCTTGACCTGGCCGAGCTGCCGCCGCAGCCGCTCGCGGCCCGCCGCGAAGTCCTCCATGTACAGATGCCCCAGCTCCATGGAGACATGGGAGAGCGGCACCGCCTGGGTGCGAGGGTCCGCGGTCGCCTCGCGGAACACGGAATCCACTACCGCTCCCCCCAGACCCCGTCGTCGTAGAGCTTGTCCGCGAGATCCTCCAGGGCCTCACGGGTCGCGCCGTTGGCCACCTTGCTCGCCAGCACGTCCTCGTCGGTGATCAACTGCTCCCGCCACTGGAGCACGGGCTCCAGCGGCACCGTGCTGAGCACCCGGCTGTAGCCGACCTGCTGGGCCGACGCGAACTCCTTGAGGTCCTGGTCGCACTTGCGCAGCCACGCCGACTGCGGCGCCGGTACGTGCGCCAGCAGCGGGGACTCCGGGTCCGGCACGGCGGCCCGTACGAACCGGATGGAGGACAGCAGCCGCGCCTTGTCGTGCCCGCGCGCCACCCCGCCGGCCACCACCCCCCGGTCGCCGTAGACCAGCCCGGAGGCGGCGATGATGTGCTGCCGGGTCCAGCGGTGGAAGATCAGCCAGCGCACCAGCAGCCCCCGCGCCTCCGGCTGCGAGGTCGCGTCGAGCGCCATGTCGACGGCGTAGGAGCGGCCCGCGCTCAGATCGACGAGGATCACGTCGAACTCCTCCTCCAGCCGCAGGAAGAGGCTCACGCAGCGGCGCACCGCGTCCCGGTTGGTCGCGAACTCACCGCCGCTGCGGTCGCCCGGCACCAGCACCAACTGGCCTGAACCCATGGGGCGTTGCCGCAGCGCCTCGTTCTCGGTGTCCGCCCACACGTCGATCCGCCGCGGCTCGGTGACCTTTCCCTGGAGGTACGAGTGCAGTCCGCCGCCCTCGACGCCGCGCAGCGAACCGGGGACGTCGAAGACGGCCGCGGCGGTGGGGGAGCCGAAGTCGAAATCGAGATAGCAGACGTCGTCGCCGCGCAGCGAGCGCCGATAGGCGAGATTGGCGCTGGTGACCGAGCGGCCGGTGCCCCCTTTGTCGGAGGCGGCGAAGACCAGCATCCCTCACACCCCTCTCGACCCGGCGCGCCGGGCGACGACCAATTCGTCGAGCTTGCCCAGCACGTCCAGAGCCAGCGCGCACGCGGTGCCCGGCCGGTCGTCCGCGAGCTGCCGCGCCCTGCGCAGCTGGAGCTCCACGGTTTTGAGCCGGATCTCCCGCGAGGTGTCCTCGAAGGAGGTGGCTTCCAGCATCTCGTTCCCGAAGAGATGGCCGGCCTCGCTGAGCAGAGCCGTCGCCATGCTGTTCAATTCCGCGCTGCGGATGGGAGGTTGACGGTACAGGCCGGTGGCCGCGGTCATGCATTCGACTATGCGTTCGGTGATGGTCCAGGACAGCGGCGACGCGGTCGGCGGCGAATCCGGGCAGACGGCGTGCACGTTGTCCCACAGCTTCGCGCCCGCGCCCGCGGGAATGCGCCGCTCCCAGAGATGGTCCAGGATCTGCTCCGCCAGCCGCAGCAGCCGGTCGTGCGAGGCGATGTTCCGGGAGAGGCTGCACAGCTGGATCGTCCGCTTGAGCAACTGCGCCGGGAAGTCGGACATCGACCACTGCATGGCCGGCCCCAGGCTCTCGCTGCCCAGCAGCGGCAGCCTGATGCCCGGATTGTGCAGCTCCACCGCGGGGTCGTCGCGCGTCATCCGCCGGGTGATCTTGGCTCGCGAGGCCAGCTCCTCCATGACCGCCACGGTCCGGGTGAGGTCGTCGTCCGTGGCCCGGCGGCGGAACAGGTCCTGGACCAGAATGGCCGCCACCGAGAGGCTGAAGTAGTCCGACTCCAGGTACTGACCGCCCGTCTGCCAGGGAACGTCCTCCAAGGGCCAGCGGCCCTCGCCGAACCGGGCGATCTTCGACCAGTACTGCTGGGTGATCTCCCAGCGCAGCCGGAGCGCCTCCGCCAGCCGCTGCTGCTCCGTGTTGAGCAGACCCAGCGTCAGCGTCCGGTTGGAGAACAGGTCCGCGATGCCGTCGAGCGCGACCACCGTGAAGTACAGATAGGGCGACGGCCGCGCGACGCCCTTGGGCTGGGCGCCGATGGCCGCGGTGGTGTCGATCGGCGGAGCGTCCTGCACCACGCCCCAGGACCAGCCGCACTCGAACAGCAGATTCTCGTTGCCGAGGTCCCCCACGACGTTGATGCCGAGATCGACGTATTCCCGGATCGCGGCCCGGATCGGTTTGAGCTCGCGCTGGAGCTGCTGCACCACGGAACGCCGGGAAAGGCGCTCCTGATTCACCCGGTCGCACAGCGCGATGCCCTGCTCGGATTCGGCGTCGAAGAGATTGACGGTGAAACACCGCAGCAGGCTGACCATGGCCGCGGTCAGCCGCTTCCTGGTGGCCGCCTCCAATTCGAGCGCCATTTCCTCCACGTCTTTGCGCCGCGGTTCCCGCGCGTAGACCTTGAGGAACCCGAGCGTCGCCAGCGCCAGTGTGATCGACATGGAGTAGGAATCCACCACGCCGAGCGCCCGCTGCTCCGGCGTCAATTCCTCATTCGGGTCCTGCGAGTCGAAATAATATCCGCCGGCGAAACTGGGGACCGATTCTTCGGTGGTGTGCGCCGCCATGAACTGCGTGATCGCGGCGATCAGATTGCACGGAATATCCTCGCGGGTGCCCGCTTTCCGCAGGGCGCGCAGAGCGTCGTCCGTGGTCTCGTTCGGCGCGTCCAGCCGGAAGGCCGGAATCTCGGTCGCCGGATACAGCAGGCACAGCAGATGCTCCGCGTCGGCGACGCTGCTCGCGCCGCCCCGCTCGCCCCATTGCCAGCTGCCATCGGGAAATGAATGCCGCGCGATGGCCTGCCAGATTTCCAGCAGGTGCTGTCGTGGCTGGATGCGCATCCCCGTACCCCTTGGATGAGAGCGTCGGTGTGCGGATCGATCAGGACGGGCCGCGCCGGCCGCAGGCCAGGACCATGCCGGTGTACCCCTCCCGTACCGGGCCCTCGGGCAGGCCGAACCGCTCCAGGATCTCGACCGCGGCGTGCGGGTCCAGGCTCGCCTCGACCTTCGCGCTGTCGACCTCGCAGGCGGGGAAGAGCTCGTCGCCGACCAGATAGCCGCCCGAGTTCTCCATGAACGCGGCGGCGAACGGCGCGCCGGGCGCCAGCGATCCGATGAACGCGGCCACCGCGCCCTCGAACTCCCGATGGGAGGTCGACAGCGATTCCGCGACGAAGAACATCGTCCCGACCCCCTGATTCCGCAGCCGGTCCGGCAGCCGGAACAGGTCGCCCTCCTCGACGGTCACGGAACCGGCGAACCGCGCCCGCGGGTTGGTGATGTCCTGATATTCCTCTTCTTTGCACAGGACTTGCCAGAACGGGTCCCAGCTGTCCCCGTACCGAGGGATCTGGTTGCGCAGCCAGTCGACGTTCTGCGCCGACCGCTCGTACAGGGTGATCTCGTCGCACCACGGCAGGAGCGAGAGAGCGGGATAGAGATTGGCCCCCGCACCCACATCAATGCCCGAAACCGGCCATTCCGGGTTCGTTCGGAAGTGATCGGAGAAGTAGTCTCTTACGACATTGATGATCTCTTCGTCGTCGGGACGCAGTGCACTGTAGTTGTGCTGCGTGTATGACTGGGAGTCGAACGAGTCCCAAGGGGCGTCCCTGTTGAGACACAGCGTGTCACCCTCTGACGTGAGATCCATGCAACCGATGTTAGCGCCAAGTCGTCCCACCGGGCCTGCGGAGTAGAGGATTTACGGAAGGCGCATGACAGTGCCGGAGCGAAGGTGACAATGACCTTGAGAAGGCCTGGCGGAAGACGGTGCGTAATGATCGGGAACTGGCCGGGGCAACCCGAAGAATCCTCTTAAGATGTTCACTCGATAGTGAATGCGCGCACTGTTGACACGTTGATAGGGCGTGCTACTCGCAAGCGTTCCGGAGCCCGTACCGGCCATTTCGACCGCGATGGCCGCGGCCGGGACGCCGGACGCGCGTACGCCAGGGGCCGCGGACCGAATACGGACGTACGACTGCGCACCTGACCGGAAACCTTCGGTCCCGGAACCACGGGCCGCTCAGGGCTGAAGGCCGCCGAGGCGCCCCTCCAGCAGGACGAGCAGCTCGCCGAGAGTCTCCGCCAGGGCTGCCTGGCGCTCCGGGGCGACCCCGGCGAGCAGGGCCGACTCATAGCCGAGCTGGTCCGGCAGGAGCCGGTCGATGAGGACGCGGCCCTCCTCGGTGAGCGAGAGATGGGCGACGCGGCGGTCCCGCACATCGGGCCGTCGGGCGACGAGGCCGCGCTGTTCGAGCACGCGCAGCCGCTTGGTCACCGCCGCCCCCGACGCGAACGTCTCGCGCGCCAACTGCCCGGGCGTCAGCTCGCGCCCCGTACGGCGCAGCGTGCCGAGGATGTCGAACTCCGGGCGAGTGAGCCCCTCCCGCGCCAGCGGGGCGTCGGTGGCCTGTTGCAGCAGCGCCGAACAGCGGTTGACCCGGCCGATCACAGCCATCGGGGACGTGTCGATGCCGGGGTGGACCCGCTGCCACTCGCGTACTACGCGCGCGACGGTGTCGTCGGCGCGGTCGACGTTGTCAGCGCCCGCGGTGTCCTTGGCGTCTTCGGCCACGATGTCGGTCCTCTCCGCTCACAGTCCGTCCAATTCTGCCGCTTGCCGGAAGGAGAGACTGCCACCGCACGGCGCGCGGTCCCGCCTGGACCGCTGAGGCACGCGGGGCCGCCGTCGCACCGTCGGCGCCGCCCCGGCTGCGGCGCACCGCCGCCCTCGCGCCGAGGGCATCGATTGAGCTCAACGAGGCCGTCGGCAGGGGGAAATGGCGGCTCGACCCGCATCGTTCCGGCGAGAGCCTGCTGTGATCCAGTTTCGGTGTGTAGGTGTTTGGTAGCGTCGTGTATCTGTCTCGAAGAAGGGTGCGCGATGGGGAAGCACGGCGGTAAGCCGGATCCGGCGGAGAGCGACGGACACAAGCCGGACAAGCCGATTCCGCCTCCACCGCCTCCGAAGAAGTGACCGGGACCGCGGAGGCGGACGGCCCCGGAGAACTGGTGCGCGGTCTCGCCGATGCCGGGTTTCTCGCGCCGTCGTGGCGTTCGGCGTTCGCCGCCGTTGACCGTGGGCGGTTCGTGCCCGATCGGTTCTGGGTCCGGGAGGACGAGGGGTATGTGCCGGTGGTCCGTGCCGACGACCCGGACCGATGGCGGCGGTGCGTGTACAGCGACATACCGCTGGTCGTTCAGGTCGAGGACCCGCCCGGTACCGTTCCGGCCCGTGTTCCGTCGAGTTCGGCGTCCATGCCGCGGATCGTCGCCGCCATGCTCGGCTGTCTCAAGGTCGGTTCGGGGCACAGTGTTCTGGAGATCGGTACCGGTACCGGCTACAACGCCGCTCTCCTGTCCGCGCGCCTGGGGGACGAGAAGGTGACCACGGTCGAGGTCGACCCCGGGCTCGCAGACCGAGCCCGCCGCGCTCTGCGGGCCGCCGGCCACGAGCCCGCCGTGGTCACGGGGGACGGCGCCCGGGGCTGGCCGCGCGCCGCGCCGTATGACCGGCTGATCGCCACCTGCGCCGTCCACCGGGTGCCGTACGCATGGGTCGAGCAGACCGCGCCCGGAGGGATCATCGTGGTCCCGTGGGGCACCGCGCTTCACAACGGAGTACTGCTCCAGCTGACGGTCCATCACGGAGTCGGCGGCCCGGTCGCCCGCGGGCCAGTGGTGGAGGACAGCGCGTTCATGTGGCTGCGTGCCCAGACCCCGCTGCGCGACGTCATGTCCGCGGTACGCCATGCGCCGGAGGCCGTCGTCACCCGCACCCGGCTCGATCCCCGCTATCCGCTGGGCGATACGGATGCCGCCTTCGCCGTCGGCGTCATGGTGCCCGGCGTCAGCAGGTCGATCGGCCACGGGCCCGACGGCGAGTGGACCTTGTGGCTCGCCGACGCGGCCACCGGCTCCTGGGCGTCCCTCGACTACGTACCCGAAGCACGCGACTTCGAAGTCCAGCAGTACGGGCCGCGTGCCCTGTGGGCCGAGGTCGAGAGGGCCTACCGGTGGTGGACACGTGCCGGTTCGCCGCAGCGCACCCGCTACGGACTGACCGTCACGGCGGAAGGGCAGCGGGTATGGCTCGACCGGCCTGACAGCCCCGTTCCCGAGCTGCCATCGGAGTCGACCACCCGCACGAGGGCTCGTCCTCATCGCCCTTGAGAGGGGGCGCCTACGCGGCCGGTCTTCGCCTGCCCCGCGTCTCCGGCAGCACCCGTCGGCGAGAAACCGTTGGAACCGGCCGGCTGCCGCACGCCGCGGGGGACGTCGCTCACCACCTGAAGGGCAGCCCGATCCCTCCGTCCGCCCACGGCTCGTCGCACGATCAGCAGAGTCCCGGGGCAGCCACATGAGATGGCGTCTCAAGCCGCCATCGCCGGGGCGGACAGCCGGCGCACGAGCGACGCGAGGGTGCGGTGTCCCTCCTGTTCCGCGAGGGCCACTCGCTCCTCGGGCAGGGCGCGCTGCCACCACTCGCCGGAGGCGACGTCCACGGCCTCGCGCAGTTCGATGAGGGAGGCCGCGAGGCGGTCGCGGGCCCAGCCCGCCTCGTGGTGGTCGTGTGGCGTGGCGAGCAGGCGCACGGCCGATTCGCGGGCTTCGGAGACGTGGCGCAGGGCGGACTCGATCCGGTCCGTGGCGCGCCGGTTGGTGACCAGTACGCAGGCCAGTACGCCGATCACGGCGCCGACGACCGTATCGATCCAGCGGTCGGCGATGAGCCTCGACGCGGGGAGGTTGTTGGCGAACTCGGTGAGCAGCAGTGCCATCGGGGTCACGCAGACGCTGCCGAGCCAGTAGTTGCGGGAGATGAAGGCCTCCGCGCAGATCTGGAAGGCGAGTGCCAGGAGCACCATCGTCAGGTGCCCGGTGCGGATGAGGGGCAGCAGCGCGGTGAACAGGAGCAGCCCGAGGAAGTTGCCGATGGTGCGCTGGAGCGCCCGGTTCCAGGTGAGGGTGGTGTTGGCCTGGAAGACCGCGGCGGCGGTGACGACCGCCCAGTACGGGTGGCCGACGCCCACCGCCATCGAGGTCCAGCCCGCCACGGCGCACCCCGCCGCGACCCGTGCCCCGATCGGCAGCAGCGGGGAGCCCGGCCGGAGCCGGCGCAGTACGGCGCCGAAGCCATGCGGCCGGTCGGGGGAGGGGCGGCGGGGCTTGTGCCGGTCGCCCTCGGCGCCGACTCCGAGCAGCTCGGCGTGTTGTGCGGGCGTCAGCGCGACGAGGGGCAGCGGCCGGCCCTTGCGCAGGTCGCGGGCCCAGATCTCGAACCGGCCCGCTTCGTCGGCGCCGGGTGCGACGGCTAGCGCGGACTCGGCCCGGATCAGCAGCCGCTCCAGCTCGGTGTCGCGGTCCCGGACGAGGAAGAGGGCGTGCCAGGCCGCGTTTACGGCTGTCGCGGTGGCGTGCCGGGCGCCGCTTCCGGCGCCCGGTTCGGCCCGCAGCGCGCGGGCCGCGGCCTCCAGCGCGCGGGCGGTCATGATGCGTTCGGGCCCGCGCGGCCGGACCAGCGCGGGCGCCATGCAGACCAGCCAGGACAGGGCTCCGCAGGCGAGCACGATGCCCAGGTGGAAGGGGACCTCGCCGATCCGCTGCGGTACGAAGAAGGCGCTGGCCGAGACGAAGGTCACGATGATGTTGCCGGGCGGTCCGATGAGCGTGGCGTCGCAGACCGTCTTGTGCACGGCGGCGAGCAGCGAGGCGATCAGTACGAGCAGCGGCGCCGAGGTGATCAGGGACGAGCTGACCAGGGCGACGGCCACGCTGGCGACCATGCCGAGCACGACCCAGGCGAGGGTGCGGGCGCGGGCCGCGTACGGCTGCGCGTGGCCGTAGAGCGCGCAGAGCGCTCCGGCGGAGGTGTACAGGGCGAACTGGAGGTGGCCGGTGGCGAGCAGCGTCAGGTTGGGGATCGCCATGGCGATGCCCGCGCTGAGCGCGGATTTGTGCCAGATGTCCGCGGCGCGGTTCAGCTGTACGGCGCTGCGGACGGGCAGCGGGCGTGCGCGGACGCCGCGTGCCGGGGTGGACGGTGAGGGCTCCTTGAGGGTTCTCCGATGCTTCGCGTGCTTCGCCATACCTTAAACGTTAGCAGGTGTTTTACTAGCGAAATATATCCAGCGCCCGAGCCCGGCACTCCGCGGGCGTCCCCCAGGCCGAACGCAGCGCCCGCGCCTTCCCGATCCACAGCGACAGATCCAGCTCGGCGGTGTAGCCGATCGCCCCGTGCAGCTGGAGCGCGGTACGGGCCGCCGCGTACGCCGCCTCGCCCGCGGCGACCTTCGCCGCCGCGATCTCGGCCCCGGCGCCCGGCGCCCCCGAAGCGAGCGCCACCGCCGCCCCGAAGACCAGGGGCCGGGCGAACTCCAGACCCACGAGCGTGTCCGCCAGCCGGTGCTTCACCGCCTGGAACGAGCCGATCGCCGCACCGAACTGGGTCCGCTGCTTCACATACGCGACCGTCTGCTCCAGCAGCCCGAGCCCCGTACCCAGCGCCTGCGCGGCCGTCGCGAAGGCCGCCCAGTCGGCGGCGTGGTCGGCCGCGACCCGTACCGCTGGCCCGCTCGCCACCGTCTCGCCTCCCGGCAGCGGACGTGAGAGGCGGCGGGCGGGATCGAGGGAGGGCTGTACGGGGCCGTGCCCGCGGCACCTCCGCAGCTCGTCCGCCGCCGTGACGGCGAAGACCGCGTCGGCGGCGTCGGCGTCCAGCGCGTACGGACTGTGACCGGGCAGCACGAGCGTCACCGCCGCGCGGCCGTCGGCCAGCCGGGGCAGCCACTCCTTCGCCCCGTCCGCCTCGCCCGCTCGCGCCAGCCGGTCCCAGAGCGCGGCCGCGGCGACCGTCTCCACCAGCGGACCCGGAACGGCGTGCCGCCCCAACTCCACGAAGGAAACGGCGAGTTCGACGGGGAGTGGTCCCATGCCGCCGTACGCCTCCGGCACCGCCAGCGCGAACACCCCCGCCTCGGAGAGCCGGCCGAACAGTGCCCGGCCCGGCCCGTGATCGCCGGCCGCCCAGGCCCGTACCGCCGACGGCGTCCCGGCCTCCGACAGCATCCGGTCCAGGGTGCGGCCGAACTCGGTCTGCTCGTCGTCCAGGAGGAACCTCACGACCGACGCCCCTTCGGCAGGCCCAGCAACCGCTCGGCGATGATGTCGCGCTGGATCTCATTGGTGCCCGCGTAGATCGGACCGGCGAGCGAGAAGGTGTAGCCGTCCGCCCAACTCCCGTGCGCGGGCGCGTCCTCGGCGCCGTCCGACAGTTCGCCGAGCGGCCCGAGCAGGTCCAGCGCGCACTCGTGCAGCGCGATGTCCAGCTCGGACCAGAACACCTTGTTCAGGCTCGACTCGGCCCCGATGGAACCCCCGGCGGCGATGCGCGAGGCGTTGCCGTAGGTGAACAGCTGATACGCGCGGGCGCCGATCACGGCGTCCGCGACCCGGTCGCGCAGCGCCGGAACGCCCGTATCCGCGCTCTCGCGCCACAGGGCGACGAGCCGTTCGGCGGCGGCCGTGAACCGCCCCGGACTGCGCAGCGTCAGGCCCCGTTCGCTGCCCGCCGTGCTCATCGCGACGCGCCAGCCCTGGCCGGGCTCGCCGATGACGTCCTGGTCCGGGACGAAGACCCGCTCCAGCGACAGCTCGGCGAACGCGGGCTTGCCGTCGAGCCGGCCGATGGGCCGCACCGTCACGCCCTCCGCGTCCAGCGGGAACATCGCATAGGTGAGCCCGCGGTGCGGCCGGTCCGCGTCCGGATGGCTGCGGAACAGGCCGAAGGCGAGGTCGGCGAAGGCCGCCCGCGACGACCAGGTCTTCAGGCCGCCGAGCAGCCAGCCGCCGTCCACCCGCGTCGCGGTGGACCGCAGCGCCGCCAGGTCGGACCCCGCCCCCGGCTCGGACCACGCCTGCGCCCAGATCCGCTCGCCGCTCGCCATGGCGGGCAGCACGCGGGCGCGCTGCTCCTCGGTGCCGTGCTCGAAGAGGGTGGGCGCGAGGAGGTTGATGCCGTTCTGGCTGACGCGGCCGGGCGCCCCGGCCGCGAAGTACTCCTCCTCGAAGACCAGCCACTGAAGGACGGAGGCGGCCCGGCCTCCGTACTCCTCGGGCCACGAGACCACCGACCAGCGGTCCGCGTGCAGCGTGCGCTCCCACTCCCGGTGCGCCGCGAACCCCTCGCGCGTCTCCAGCGAGGGCAGCGGCACGGCCGGTACGTGCTCGGCGAGCCACTGCCGGGCCGCGGCCCGGAACGCGTCGTCCTCGGCGCCGAAGTCGAGATCCATCAGGAGCCCGCCTTCTTCATGGCGCGTACGTCCATGCCGCCCAGTGGGTCGGCCGCCGTCTCCGCGTTGTGGGCGTGCGCGAGGTGGTGCAGGCCGAAGACGGAGTCCAGGCCGGTGTGCAGGCCCTGGAGGTCCTCGGCCTGGTTGACGGCGCGCTTGGTCAGCGCGAGTCCCATGCGCGGCATGCCGGCGATACGGGCCGCCAGTTCGCTTGTACGGTCGGCGAGTTCGGTCCGCGGTACGACGCGGTTGACCATGCCCACCTCGTACGCGCGCCGGGCGCTCATCCGCTCGCCGGTGAACAGGAACTCCTTCGCGATGCGCGGCGGCATGACCCACGGGTGCGCGAAGTACTCGACGCCGGGGATGCCCATCCGCACGACCGGGTCCGCGAAGAACGCGTCCTCGGCGGCGACGATCAGGTCGCAGACCCACGCCAGCATCAACCCGCCCGCCACGCACGCCCCTTGGACGGAGGCGATCACCGGCTTCGGCAGCTCGCGCCACCGCCGGCACATGCCGAGGTAGACCTCGGACTCGCGGGCGAAGCGGCTCTCCGCGCCGGCCTTGTCCGAGTGGTCCCACCACAGCCCGGCCGTCCGGTCGAACGGCAGGTGGGCGTCGCGCTCGGGGGTGCCGATGTCGTGCCCGGCGCTGAAGTGCTCACCGGCTCCGGCGAGGACGACGGCCTTCACCGCGTCGTCGTCGGCGGCGCGGTAGAAGGCGCGGTCCAGGGCGTAAGTCATCGCGGAGTTCTGGGCGTTGCGGTAGGCGGGCCGGTTCATGGTGACGGTGGCGACCGAGCCGCTCACCTCGTAGCGCACCACCTGGTCATGGGCCGTGTCGTGGGGTTCGTCGTGGGCGGCGGTCATCGGCGACTCCTTCCCTAACAAGTGTTTGGTAGGTTAACGTACGGCCATGAGCAGCGTCGAGGAATCCCGCGCCCCCGTGCCGTACGTCCCCGGGCACGGACTGCTCGCCGGCCGCGGCGCGGTCGTCACCGCCGCCGCCGGAGCCGGCATCGGCGGGGCCACCGCCCGCAAATTCCTCCAAGAGGGCGCCCGCGTCGTCCTCGGCGACCTGCACACCCGCCGGCTCGCCGAGTCCACGGCCGCGCTCGCCGAGGAGTTCGGGGCGGACAACGTCGCCTCACTGCCCTGCGACGTCACCGACGAAGCCCAGGTCGCGGCGCTCTTCGACCTCGCCGAGGAGCGGCACGGCCACCTCGACATCGTCGTCAACAACGCCGGACTCGGCGGCACCGCCGACCTCGTCGAGATGACCGACGAGCAGTGGGACAAGGTCCTCGACACCACCCTGAACAGCACGTTCCGCTGCACCCGGGGCGCCCTGCGCCGCATGCGCGCGTCCGGCCGCGGCGGCGCCGTCGTCAACAACGCCTCCGTCGTCGGCTGGCGCGCCCAGCGCGGCCAGGCCCACTACGCCGCCGCCAAGGCCGGCGTGATGGCGCTCACCCGCTGCGCGGCCGTCGAGGCCGCCGACTACGGCGTGCGCGTCAACGCGGTCGCGCCCAGCCTCGCCATGCACCCGCACCTCGTGAAGGTCACCACCCCCGAACTGCTCGCCGAGCTCACCGAGCGGGAGGCGTTCGGCCGGTACGCCGAGCCCTGGGAGGTCGCCAACGTGATCGTCTTCCTGGCCAGCGGCTACGCCTCGTACATGACCGGCGAGTGCGTGCCGGTCAGCAGCCAGCATGCGTGAGCGACGAAGCCGGGGGACGAGAATGGGGGAGTGCCGAACAGCAAGAAGAAACCCACCGTGACCCCCTCGCCCGAGCGGCGCGGCGAACTGCTCGCGACCGCCGCCGAGGTCTTCGCCGCCCAGGGATACAACGCCACCACCGTCCGCCGGATCGCCGACGAGGCGGGCATGCTCGCGGGCAGCCTCTACTACCACTTCGACTCCAAGGAGTCGATGCTGGATGAGATCCTGACCGCCTTCCTCGACGAGCTCTGGGCCGGCTACGACGCCGTCCTAGCCGCCGGACTCGACCCCCGGCAGACCATCGAGGCCCTGGTCACCGAGTCCTTCCGGGAGATCGACCGGCACCGCGCCGCCGTCGCCATCTACCAGAAGGAGTCCCGCCACCTCGCCGCCCAGCCGCGCTTCGGCTACCTCACCGAATCGCAGCGGAAATTCGAGCAGGCGTGGCTCGGCACCCTGGAGCGCGGCGTCGCGGCCAAGGTCTTCCGCGCCGACCTCGACATCCGCCTGACCTACCGCTTCGTCCGCGACACCGTGTGGGTCGCCGCGTCCTGGTACCGGCCGGGCGGCACGCACAGCCCCGAGGAGATCGCCCGCCAGTACCTGTCGATGGTGCTGGACGGCATCGCCCTGCGAGAACCGCCACCGAACCGTTAGGGAGAGACACCCCATGGCCGAGGCCTACATCGTCGAAGCGGTACGCACCCCCGTCGGCCGCCGCCGCGGCGGACTCGCCGGAGCCCACCCGGCCGACCTCGGCGCGCACGTCCTCAAGGCCCTCGTCCAGCGCTCCGGCATCGACCCGGCCGCTGTCGAGGACGTCGTCTTCGGCTGCCTCGACGCCGTCGGCCCGCAGGCCGGCGACATCGCCCGCACCAGCTGGCTGGCGGCCGGGCTCCCCGAGGAGGTGCCCGGCGTCACCGTCGACCGGCAGTGCGGCTCCTCCCAGCAGGCCGTCCACTTCGCGGCCCAGGCCGTGCTCTCCGGCACCCAGGACCTCGTCGTCGCGGGCGGCGTCCAGAACATGTCGCAGATCCCCATCGCCTTCGCCAGCCGCAAGGCCGCCGAACCGCTCGGCCTGACCGACGGCCCCTTCGCCGGGTCGAGCGGCTGGCGCGCACGCTACGGCGGACTGCCCGTCGACCAGTTCCACGGCGCCGAACTGATCGCCGGGAAATGGGGCATCTCCCGCCGGGACATGGAGGAATTCGCGCTCCGCTCCCACCAGCGGGCCGTCCGCGCCCTCGACGAGGACCGCTTCGCCCGCGAGAGCGTCGCGTACGGGGACGTGACCGCCGACGAGGGCCCGCGCCGCGACACCTCGCTGGAGAAGATGGCCGCGCTCAAACCCGTCGTCGAGGGCGGCAGCCTCACCGCGGGCGTCTCCTCCCAGGTCTCGGACGGCGCCGCCGCCCTGCTCCTCGCCTCCGAACAGGCCGTACGCGACCACGGGCTGACCCCGCGCGCCCGCGTCCACCACCTCTCCGTACGCGGCGAGGACCCCATCCGGATGCTGTCCGCGCCCATCCCCGCCACGGCGCACGCGCTGAAGAAGACCGGCATGGCGATCGACGGCATCGACCTGGTCGAGATCAACGAGGCGTTCGCGCCCGTCGTCCTGGCCTGGCTGCGCGAGACCGGCGCGGACCCCGAGAAGGTCAACGTCAACGGCGGCGCCATCGCGCTGGGCCACCCGCTGGGCGCCACCGGCGTCCGGCTCATGACCACGCTCCTGCACGAGCTGGAGCGCACCGGCGGGCGCTACGGCCTCCAGACGATGTGCGAGGGCGGCGGCCAGGCGAACGTCACGATCATCGAGCGGCTGTAGCGGCGGCTCCCGCGGATCGGCCCCCTGGGGGAATCACCGGGGGGCTCGGCCCCGCCGCCAGGCGCTCCGCGTCACTCGGGGGCGGGCAGCCCTGCCAGCGTCGCGCACGCCTGCTCCATCACGCGGTCCACCAGCTCCGCGCAGGTCGGCAGGTCCTCGATGAGGCCCGCGACCTGGCCCGCGGCCATCACGCCGAGATCGGTGCGGCCCTCCACCATCGACGCACGCAGCAGCATCGGGGTGTTGGCGGCCAGCAGGACCTGACTCCAGGTCAGGTCCTTGCCGTGTTTCATCGCGAGCCCGTCGCGCACCATCGCCGGCCAGCTCAGCCCCGAGAGCTTCCGGAAGGACGCGGCGTGCCGCAGCGCCCGTACGAGCGAGGCGGCGCGACCCGAGCGCTCCAGCTCCGCCACCAGCGCCGTACGCAGCATCCGATGGGGGAGGCCGTCGACCTTGGTGGTGAGCGTGACGTCCTTGACGGTGGCCGCCAGGTACCGGGCCTTCACCGCGTCCGGCACCGTGCTCTCGGCGGTGAGCAGAAAACGGGTGCCCATGGCGATGCCGGCCGCGCCGTGCGCGAGGGCCGCCACGAGACCGCGCCCGTCGCGGAAGCCGCCCGCCGCGACGACGGGGATGCCGACCGCGTCGACCACCTGCGGGAGCAGCACGGTCGTGGCGACCTCCCCGGTGTGGCCGCCGCCCTCGCCGCCCTGGACGATGACCGCGTCCGCGCCCCAGGCCACCACCTTCTCGGCGTGCCGGCGCGCGCCGATGGAGGGGATGACCACGACGCCCGCGTCTTTGAGCCGGCCGATCAGCTCGCGCGAGGGCGCGAGCGCGAAGGAGGCGATGCACACCCCCTCCTCGATGATCACGCCGACCCGCTCCGCCGCGTCGCCCGCGTCCGCCCGCAGATTGACGCCGAACGGCGCGTCCGTACGGGATTGCACCTCCCGTATCGCGGAACGGAGTTGAGGAACCGTCATGGTCGCGGAGGCGAGAATGCCGAGCGCCCCGGCGTTCGCGGACGCGGAGACCAGCCGGGGGCCCGCGACCCAGCCCATGCCGGTCTGCACCAAGGGGTGGCGCACGCCGACCAGTTCGGTGAGCGGGGTCGCGATCCGCCGCTCGCTCACGCCCGTACCTCCCGGTCCCGCAGCCCCCGGGGATCGATGACCTCCCTGATCAGCCGCAGCTCCTCGGCGGTCGGCTCACGCGTGCGGGGCACGTCGGCCGGCACGTCCAGCGGGAAGCCGGTGGCCTCGCGGAGCCGGTCCGCGCTCACGCCGGGGTGCAGGGACCGTACGCGCATGCGGTGGTCGGGCGTCTCGAAGTCGAGGACGGCGAGATCCGTGATGACCCGCGGGATGCGGTGGAAGCGCGTCGCCGACGGCCCGGCCGCCGCCGCCCGCTCATAGCCGACGCCGCAGACCATGTCGACCTTCTCGACCAGCACCCGCGTCGAGTGCCTGGGCACCCAGTAACTCGTAGGGTTGTTCAGGGTGTTGGCCGGTGCTCCGCGTACCCCGAGGAGCTGCCGGGCGGGCCGCTGCCAGTCGCCGATGCAGGAGATGTTCTGGTTGCCGTAGCGGTCGAGCTGGCTCGCGCCCATCATCACGTGCCGCTTGCCGCCGGTGACCATCGCCAGATGCCGCCGGTAGGGCAGCCACCCCTCGATGACGTGCGCCGCCTCGCCGAGCGCCGGCACGTCGCCGATCAGCAGCGCCTCGCCGTCCGTGAGCAGCAGCTCGGGCGAGAAGGTCAGCTTCGCGAGCCGCGCCCCGATGCTGGGCACGGTGCCCATCGGGCTGGCCAGGATCTCCCCGTCGCCGCGCCACGCCTCCGCGCAGGCGATCACGCAGTACTCGGCCCGCGTCGCCCCGGAAGCGGTCCCCGGCTCGTTCCCGTCGCTCATGCGCCCTCCTTCGCGAAGGCCGCGACCGCGGCCTGATAGGCGTCCTCGTCCCCGCCGAGGAAGCGCTCGGTGAACTCCCGCCAGGCGGCGGGGTCGGCGGCGGCCTTGGCGTACGCGGCCTGGAACGGCTCGTCGCGGCCGTAGTCCGGCACGCAGGACGTGAAGTGCGCGCCGTTCGGCGCCTCCACGACGCCCGTCACCTCCTGACGCCCCACCAGAAGCGTCTGCGGGCCGCCCGCTTCGGTGAACTCGGTGGTCTCGACAACGCGTTCGCACGAGACGTACGCGTCGGTGGCCGCCTCGCAGAACAGGTCGTCGAAGTACGGGTCCGGGCCCAGGTACTGGCCGTTCCCGCGCGCGTCCGCCCGGTTGAGGTGGACGAGCGCCGCGTCCAGCCTCAGCGCGGGCGCGGCCACGAACTCCTCCCCGTCCTCGTACGGCGAGGTGACGGTGCGCAGCGACGGGTTGACCGTCATCACGTCGGAGCCGAGCCCGGCCCGTACGGGCAGGAACGGCAGCCGGTGGGCCGCCGCCGTCAGCCCCCACATGAACATCGCCTCGTCCAGCTCCATCAGCTCGAAGTCCCCGCGCTGGCGGGCGGCGCGGAAGTGGGGTTCGAGGGGGATCGAATCGAGCGTCGCGAACGCCGCGACCAGCTTGCGGATCTTTCCGGCGGCCGCCAGCAGCCCCACGTCCGGGCCGCCGTAGGAGACCACGGTCAGGTCGGTCACCTCCGAGCGCAGCAGCGCCCGTACGAGAGCCATCGGCTTGCGCCGTGACCCCCAGCCGCCGATGCCCACCGTCATGCCGCTCTCCAGCCGGCCGGCGACCTGATCGGCCGTCATGAGCTTCTCGGTCCTGTCGCGGGCCACGGCTACTCCTCGCCGCCGAAGGTGGAGCGGACGCGGTCGGCGGCGCCGCTGAGGTTGGCCTCGAAGGTGAAGCCCTGCTCGAAGCGGTAGCTGCGCCGTACGTCCACCGGGTCGATGCCGTTGATGGCGGCCTTGGCGAGCCGGATCAGAGCGCCGTCCTTCGCGGCGATCTCACGGGCCAACGCCAAGGCGGCGTCCGGCAGTTCCGCGCGGCTGACGACCTGCCAGACGGAGCCGTGGTGGTGCAGCTCCCGGGCGGTCGCGGTCCGCGAGGTGTAGTACAGGGCGCGCATCAGGTGCTGCGGGACCAGCCGGGCGAGGTGGGTGGCCGCGCCGAGCGCACCCCGGTCCAGCTCCGGCAGGCCGAAGACGGCGTCCTCGCTCGCCACGATGGCGTCGGCGTTGCCGACGAGCCCGATGCCGCCGCCGAGGCAGTGCCCGTGCACGGCCGCCACCACCGGCACCTCGCACTCGTAGACCGCGGCGAACGCCTCGTAGCAGCCGCGGTTGGCGCCGATGAGCGCCTCGTGGCCCGCCGAGCGCTGGATCTCCTTGATGTCGACGCCCGCGTTGAAGCCGCGCCCGGCGGCGGTCAGCACGACGCAGCGCACGCCGGGATCGGCGCCCGCGTCCCGTACGGCTTCGGCCAGTTCGTGCCAGCCCCGCACGGGGAGGGCGTTGACCGGTGGGAAGTCCGCCGTGACGACGCGGACACCGTCGTGCGGTGCGGAGGTGGAGACACCCATGAGCGGATCAGCTACCTTTCCACCAAACGTTTGTTAGGTGAGAAGGTAGCAGCGGATCGCCCGCTGCGGGAGGTGCCAAGTGGCGGTCACCATCGATCTGTCCGGCCGCGTCGCCGTTGTCACCGGCGGGACCCGGGGGGTCGGCGCGGGCATCAGCCGCGCCCTGCTGGCGGCCGGGGCCGAGGTCGTCGCCTGCGCCCGCCGCCCGCCCGACCGGCCCGTCGAGGCCGACGGCAGAACCGCCCGCTTCCACGCCGTGGACCTCCGCGACCCGGACGCCGTCGGCCGCCTCTTCGACCGGGTCGAGGGCGCGTACGGACGGCTGGACGCCCTCGTCAACAACGCCGGCGGCAGCCCCTACCGACTGCTCGCCGACAGCGACCCGAGGCGCGCCGCGCGGACCGTCGAACTCAACCTCATCGCCCCGCTGACGGCCTCGCTCGCCGCACACCCGGCCCTGGCCGCCGCCGGCGGCTCCATCACCATGATCGGCAGCGTCAGCGGCGCCCGCCCCTCGCCGGGCACGGCCGCGTACGGGGCCGCCAAGGCGGGCCTGGAGAACCTGGCCCGCTCCATGGCCGTCGAATGGGCGCCGCGCATCCGCGTCAACACCCTGATCCTCGGCATGGTCCGCACCGAACTCTCGCACCTCCACTACGGGGACGAGCAGGGCATCGCGGCCGTCGGCCGCACCGTGCCGCTGGGCAGGCTCGCCGAACCCGCCGAGATCGGCGACGCCTGCGTCTACCTCGCCTCCGACCTGGCCGCGTACGTCACCGGAGCGAGCCTGCTCGTCCACGGGGGAGGGGAGCGCCCCGCGTTCCTGGACGCCGCGACGGTCAACCACGACGCCGCCGGACCGGCCGAACGCGTGGCCGGCGGACCGGCCGGACGCGCCGCCGACCGTGCGGCCGGACGCGCGTCCGGCTCCCCTGGAGATTCGTCTTCCGGCGCTGCCCGACCCACCGCAGAACAAGGAGAGATGACATGACCGGAATCTGTGCCGGACGCGTCGCCGCCGTCACCGGCGCGGGCCGCGGGCTCGGCCGCGCCCACGCGCTCGCCCTCGCCGCGGCGGGAGCGAAGGTGGTGGTCAACGACCTCGGCGTCGGCCTCGACGGAGACGGAGGCGGCGATGCCACCCTTGGCGGCCCCGCGCTGCGCGTCGTCGACGAGATCCGCGCGGCGGGCGGCGAAGCCGTCGCGCACGGCGGCGACATCGCCACCGCCGAGGGCGCCCGGTCCCTGATCGCCACGGCCCTGGACGCGTACGGGCGCCTCGACACCCTGGTCAACAACGCGGGCTTCCTGCGCGACCGGATGCTCGTCAACCTGGACGAGGACGACTGGGACGCCGTCGTACGGGTCCATCTGCGAGGCCACTTCCTGCCGCTCAAGCACGCCGTCGCGCACTGGCGCGCCGAGTCCAAGGCGGGCCGTACCCCAGAGGCCCGCGTCGTCAACACCAGTTCCGGGGCCGGCCTGCTGGGCAGCGTGGGGCAGGGCAACTACGCGGCCGCCAAAGCCGGAATCCTGGGCCTGACCCTCGTCGCCGCCGCCGAGACGGCCCGCTACGGCGTACTCGTCAACGCCATCGCGCCCGCCGCCCGTACCCGGATGACCGAGCGGACGTTCGCCGAGACGATGGCCGCCCCAGACGGCGACGCGTTCGACGCGATGGCCCCGGGCAACGTCTCCCCGCTCGTCGTCTGGCTCGGCTCCGCCGCCAGCGCCGGGGTGACCGGCCGGGTCTTCGAGGCCGAAGCCGGGCGCATCACCGTGATGGAGGGCTGGCGCCCCGGCCCCACCGCCGACAAGGGCGCCCGCTGGACACCGGCCGAGGCGGGGGAGGCGGCGCGTGAACTCCTGGCACGGGCCGAGGAACCGCAGCCGGTGTACGGGGCGGGGTGAGCGCGCGGGCCCGGGAGCCGCGGAAGGGGCGTAGGACCATGGTCCGAGGCGGCCGTCCGATGCGCTCGGCGCGCGGCGCGGGTGCAATGGGCGGATGAGTGATCTTGTGAGTCCGCTGGGGTCCGCCGTCCGCGCCCGCCTGGCGCGGGAGAAGAACGTCTGGCTGTGCACGGTACGGCCGGACGGCTCCGCCCATGTCACCCCGGTCTGGTTCGTCTTCGAGCGGGCCAGGTGGTGGATCGGCACGGACAGCGGCTCGGTCAAGATCGCCAACATCGAGTCCGAGCCCCGCGTCTCCCTGGCGCTGGAGGACGGCCGGTACCCGGTCGTCGCCGAGGGCGACGCGGCGCTGCACCGCGACGGCTTCCCGGCGGACATCGTGGCGGCCTTCGCGGCGAAGTACGAGTGGGACGTCACCGCCCCCGAGAAGCCGGGTAGCGACCGCGTACTGCTGGAAGTCCCCGTACGGCGCTGGCTGTTGGCGGGCACGGCGCGATGACGCGGGGCGCTCGCGCCCCGCGTCGGGTTGGGCCCGCGTCGGGTTGGGCCCCGCGCCGGGCTCGCGCCTCGCGAAGGGGCGTGTCTCTACTGGGCCGGACGAGCCGGACGAGCCGGACGAGCCGGACGAGCCGGACGAGCCGGACGAGCCGGACGAGCCGGACGAGCCGGACGAGCCAGATGAGCTAGATGAGCCAGATGAGCTAGACGAGCCGGACGGCCCGGATCGCGTCGCCGTGTGTCAGGGCATGCCGCCCGCTCCAGGGCGCATCCCCACCGCGCGACGCACCGCATCAAGCGCCGTCCGGCCCAGGCCGCGTCGCCCGCATCGGGGAGCCACGCTGCCCTGCGCCGGGCCAGGCCGGATGCTCGGCGGGCGGGGTGTCAGGACACAGGTATCAGGACACGACATCCTTCGCCCTGAAGTGCCGGAAGGCCAGCGCGAAGAGCACCAGCGCGTACGCCACCGAAACCGCCGAGCCCCTGATCATGCCGCCCCACTCCAGCTGCGGCTGGAGCGCGTCCGCCCACGCGAACTGCCAGTGCGCGGGCAGGAAGTCGCGCCAGTGGCCGAGCGCCGTGACCGCGTCCAGGACGTTGCCGACGATCGTGAGGCCCACCGCGCCGCCGACCGCGCCGAGCGGCGCGTCGGTGACCGTGGAGAGCCAGAAGGCGAGCGCCGCCGTGACCAGCTGGCCGACGAAGATGTACGCGACCACGAGCAGCAGCCGCGGCACGGCGTCCCCGGAGGGGAGCGCGCCGCCCGTCGGAAGCCGCAGGTCGCCCCAGCCGTACGCGGCCGTGCCCGCCGCCAGGGCGACCAGCGGCAGCAGCACCATCGCCGCCGCGCTGAAGCCCAGCGCCACCGCCAGCTTGCTCAGCAGCAGCCGGGCGCGCGGCACGGGCGCGGCCAGCAGATAGCGCAGCGAGGACCAGCTCGCCTCGGACGCCACCGTGTCGCCGCAGAACAGCGCCACCGGCACCACCAGCAGGAAACCCGCGGAGACGAAGAGGCAGGTCGCCGTGAAGTTCGCGCCGGAGGCGGTCGCGGAGTCGATCAGCGACACCCGGCCGCTCTGGCTGCTCGGCTGCCCGCCGATCGCGAACGCCGCGATCAGCACGAACGGCAGCACCGCCAGCACCGCCCCGACCACCAGCGTGCGCCTGCGCCGCAGCTGCCGCATCGCCTCGACGCGCAGCGGCAGGGTGTGCCGGGCCCGGTAACCCGGCGCGGACGCCGGCGCCGCGCCCGGCTCCGGCGCGCTCGGGGACGTACTCGGCGTACTCGTGGACGTGCTCACGCGGAGCCTCCGATCAGGGTCAGGAACGCGTCCTCCAGGCGGCGGTGCGGACCGACGCTCGCCACCGGGATCTCCAGCCGGACCAGCTCGACGAGGAGTTCGGAGGCGCCGAGGCCGTCCAGCCGCACCAGCAGCCCCTCGTCGGCGGGGACGGCCGAGGCGACGCCCGGCAGCGCGGCGACCTTCTCGCACACCGCCTCGGACAGCCCGCCCGCCACGCCGACGAGCAGCGTGTCGCCCGAGCCGATGATCTCCGCGACCGGCCCGGCTCGCACCAGCCGCCCGCGGTCCATCACCACCAGGTGCGTACAGCTCTGCTCCACCTCGGAGAGCAGGTGGCTGGAGACGATGACGGTGCGCCCGGCCGCCGCGTAGCGGATCATCACCTCGCGCATCTCGCGGATCTGCGGCGGGTCGAGGCCGTTCGTCGGCTCGTCCAGGATCAGCAGGTCCGGCAGTCCGAGCATGGCCTGCGCGATGGCCAGCCGCTGCCGCATGCCCTGGCTGTACGTACGGACCGCGCGGTCCAGCGCCGAGCCGAGCCCGGCGATCTCCAGGGCCTCATCGACGTGGGCGTCCTCGGCGGGCCGGCCGGTCGCTCGCCAGTACAGGTCGAGGTTGGCCCGGCCGGTCAGGTGCGGCAGGAACCCCGCGCCCTCGACGAACGCGCCGACCCGCGACAGCACGGGCGCGCCCGGCCGGATCGCGTGCCCGAAGACCCGGATGGAGCCGCCGTCCGGCCGGATGAGGCCCATCAGCATCCGCAGGGTGGTGGTCTTGCCCGCGCCGTTGGGGCCGAGCAGCCCCAGCACCTGCCCGCGCTCCACCCGGAAGGACAGGTCCCGTACCGCGTAGCGGTCGGCGGACTTCGCGTACCGCTTGCTCAGGTCCGTGATCTCCAGCGGCACGTCGGCCAGGGCCGGGTCGGGCGCGGGCGTCGCGGTGCGGCGGCGGCCGACGAGCAGTAGGACCACGGCGACGGCCGCGCCCGCGGCCGGCAGCCCCCATGTCCACCACGGCAGTCCGGCGGAGGCCGTCCGCACCTCCGGCGCCGTCGGCGCCCGCAGCCCCGGGTCCGCGAGCGAGACGGTGTACGAGGCGGGCTCGACCGGCGAGGCGTAGCCCATGTCGGTGGCGGCGAGGACCAGGCGCATCCGGTGCCCGGCGGCGAAGTTGTGGTCGACGGCGGGCAGCCGCACCTCGACGGTGCGGCCGTCCTTCGCGCCGGTGATCCGGAGCGGGGTCACGATCTGGGACGGCAGCTGCTGCCGGCCGTTCGGCCCGACGTCGTAGACCTTCGCGAACAGCACGGCCTCGCCGCTGTCCGCCTTCACCCGCAGTTTCACGCTCGGCGATCCGGTGACGCGCACCCCGGTCGACAGGGGCGCGGAGTCGAAGCGCGCGTACTGGCCGGGGAAGTCGAGGGAGAGTCCGGCGCCGAGGCCGGAGAGCTGCGAGACGGCGCCGATGCCGGGCACCGAGGAGATGGCGGCCGGGCCCGCGCCGGCCGGATTGGCGAAGGTCTGCTCGCCGCCCGTGAGCCGTACCGTCCGCTCGTCGTTCGCGAGCCCCGGATAGCGGTCGCCGCTCGCGCCGCGCAGCTGCGCCGAACCGTTGGTGGAGTCGACGCCGCCGGTCCGGGTGACGCGGAAGGCGGGCCCGGTGTTCGCGCCCTCATCCCCCTTGAGGTAGCGGTCGAACCACGCCTCGGTGCGCCGCTCCACCCGGCCCGTCTCGCGGTCGCCGCCGTCGTGGCCGCCCGCGATCCAGTCCACGGCCACGGGCGCGTCGTTGGCCCTGATCGCCCTGGCCATGGCGTCGGCCTGGCCGAGGGGGAAGAGCGAGTCGGTCTGGCCCTGCGTGATGAGAGTGGGCACCTTGATCCGGTCGGCGACCGCGGACGGGCTGCGCGCCTGGAGCAGTTCGCGGGCCCGCGCGTCCGGTTTCCCGGCGACGGCCACCCGCTCGTACATGTCGCACAGCGCCTTCTCGAACCGCCCGCACCCTGAAGACTGCGACGGCGCCGCCCGCGCGTCGCCGATCCCGGTGGTGGTCGAGCCGGTGGTGAAGAAGATCCCGGCCCAGAGCTTCTTGAAGACGTCGTCGGGGAAAAGGGATTCGGCGAGATCCCAGTAGGTGATCTGTGGGGCGATGGCGTCGACGCGCTTGTCGTACCCGGCCGCGAGCAGCGAGATCGCTCCGCCGTAGGAGGCGCCCGCGATGCCGACCCGCGGGTCGCCGGGTTTGTCGAGCCGCACCTCGGGGCGTTTCGCCAGCCAGTCGATGAGCTTGCTGGTGTCGGCGACCTCGTGGTGCGGGTCGTTGAGTCCGATCCGGCCCGTGGAGCTGCCGAAGCCGCGCGCCGACCAGGTCAGCACGGCGTAGCCGTCGCGCGCCAGTCTCTCCGCCTGGCCGCGCAGATCGTCCTTGCTGCCGCCGAAGCCGTGCGCGAGGAGGACGGCCGGTCTGCGGCCCGTACCGCCGGAGGTGAAGAACGACGTGTCGATGCGGACCGTGTCACCGGACCCCGGCGATTCGGGCAGCGACAGTACGTGGTCTTCGCGGTGTACGGGGGCTTCGCCGCCGGCGGCGGCAGCCGTCCAGGTACCGGCCCCGGCGAGCACGGCGACGGCGGCTATGGCGGCGAACAGCCGCCCGCGCCGGCGGGGCATACGCAGCTTCATGCCCGAATGCTAAACGGAGTCGTCATCCATCTGCCGCGCCACCAGCGCGAAGGCGCGCTGGCGAGGGCCGGGCGCGCCCCGGACCGTACGGTGTGCGCGGTACGGTCCGGGGCGCGCGGGAGGCGATCGGCGAGCGGACGGCGAGCGGTCGGCGAAGGCTCGTGAAGCGGCCCTCCAGCGATCAGGAAGCGCCGTGCGGGTCGCCCTGGGCCGCCCGGCCCTGGTGGGGGAGACGGTCCGCGAGGCCGGACTCCGGCGCCTTCGCCCCGCGTTCGGCGGCGATCTCCGCCATCATCGTCAGCAGCTCCAGGGCTTCCCCCGGAGCCGGTGCGCCCACCTCGCGGTAGACGGCGGCGACGGCCGTCACCACGCGCTCGGACAACGGCCAGTCGGCGTACGCGCCGAGCGGTATCGCACGTGCCGCGGTCTCCAGCGGCACCCCCGCCGCCGCGGCGCGCGCGGCCTCCTCGTGGACGTAGCGGAAGTAGTCGCGGAAGCGGGCCATGTCGGCGCGGCTCGCGAGCCGGCCGTGGCCGGGCACGAAGGTCCGCGCGCCGGTCGCCAGCAGGCGGTCGCACGCGTCGGCCCAGGCGAGGACCGGGCCCGCCCACACCACCGGGTGGTCGTCCTGGAAGAGGACGTCCCCGCAGAAGACCGTGGACGCTTCCGGGACATGGACGACCACGTCGCCGCCGGTGTGCGCCGGGCCGACGTTCAGCAGCTCGACGTCGAGGTCGCCGACGCGCAGGTCCAGCCGGTCGCCGAAGGTACGGGTGGGCGGCGCGAGCTCGATGCCGGAGAAGTCGAAGTGACCGAAGTGCCGGATGAAGTACTCGCCGCCGGGGCCGGGCGGGGGGTTCCGCTGGAGCTGCGGGTAGGCGGCGGGCGGCACCTCGTGGTCGATCCCGGCGGCGTTGGCGTCCGAGGTGATGACCTCGGCGTCCGGGAAGAGCTGGTTGCCGTGGCAGTGGTCGCCGTTGAGGTGGGTGTTGACGACGGTGGTTATTCGGGCGCCGGGGGCGGCGTCGGCGACGGCGGCGCGCAGGCGCCGGGTCTGGGGGAGCGTGTAGAAGGTGTCGACGAGGAGCGCCTCGCCGCCGCTCGCTATGAGCCCCGCGTTGGACCAGCCCCAGGAGCCGTCGCCCTGGATGAAGGCGAAGACGCCCGGAGCTATGGTCTCGGTCCGCAGCCGTCCGGGGTCGGCGGGGCCGTCGTGCGCGGTGTCGTTGATCTCTGAGTCTGCCATGACCCGATCATGGTCGACGGGGTGCCGCCGACGCCAACCCGCCGACGGCGTACGGTGTCAACTTCCCTGCGCTCGCTGCCTGTTGGGGTGGTTCGGTGCTCAGGGGGAGGGGGTCAATGCGGCGCGGGCGAGCGCGGTGAGCCCTGAGCGGATGTCGGCCGGGGAGGTGCCCGCGGCGGTGAGGTGCTCGATGAGATCGCTCCGTACGGCCGCCAGCAGGGCGTGGGCGAGGAAGTCGGCGTCCCGCTCGCCGCGGGCCTCGGCCAGTAGGGCGGCGAGTTGCGCGTGCCAGGGTCCGTAGGTCTCGCTCAGGTACGGACTGCCGCTGCCCGCGTTCTCCAAGGCGAGCATCAAGGGGCGGTTGTCCAGCTTGAAGCGGAGCAGGGCGTCGAGGAGCGCGAGGGCGCGTTCGTCGGCCGCGCCGCCGGGGCCGAGCGGCGGTGGGCCCGTCGCGATGCCGGCCCGCAGGGCTTCGGAGCGCTGCGCGACCAGCGCCTTGATCAGGCCGACGCGGTCGCCGAACCGGCGGAAGAGCGTGCCCTTGCCGACCCCGGCCGCCGCGGCGATGTCGTCCATGGACACCTCGCAGTCGCCGCGCTCGGCGAACAGCCGGTCGGCGGCGGCGAGTACCGCCTCGCGGTTGCGGGCGGCGTCGGCCCGCTCCTTGCGTGCGGGGGGCATGGCTCCTCCTGAAAGCGGCGTGTTGCCGGGGCTAGATATCCGGACCGACGGTCCGTATGGTGATGTGGACCGACGGTCCGCATCCTATCGCGGCCGCCTCGGCGCATCGCGCCCGCCGCTCCATCGAGAGGAACACACCATGACGGACACCACCCCCGCCGCCGTCTTCCGGCACGGACTCGACCTCCTGGTCGCGGGCGACATCGACGCCTGGGTCGACCTGTGGGCCGATCACGGCGTTCTCGAATTCCCCCTAGCCCAGCCCGGGGCTCCCCGCCGACTGGACGGCAAGGCCGCCGTACACGCCTACATGGCCGCCTTCCCGGACCTCGTCGACATCACCGGCTTCCCGTACGTCGAGGTACACCGGAGCGAGCGCCCCGAGGTCGTCATCGTCGAGATGCGCGCCGAGGGGCGCGCCCTGGCGACCGACCGCCCGTACGAGATGACCTACATCGCGGTCGTCACCGTCGAGAACGGTCTCATCACCCACTACCGCGACTACTGGAGCCCGCTCGCCGCCGCCGAGATCGCCGGCGGCAAGGACGCACCGTGGAGCGGCACGCCGTCCTCGGCCGAGCGGCGGTAGCGTCCCGGCCTTGACCGGCCAGGGGTATGACACAGGCTCATTACTCCTCGCGGACTCGCGGGATCTCCGCCGAAGCGGCGCCCCGTCACACGGCGCCCCGTCACACAGCCGCCAGCTCCGCGAGCTTCAGCACCGTGTTCCAGTTGCGGGCCGTGGCCGTCACGCCGAGGCGCTGGTCGTTGAGGAGCGGTGCCAGCTTCGCCTTGTGCACGCCGTCGGGGAAGTGGCAGTACACCTCGCGCTTCCCCGCGGCGAACTCCTCCGGGGCGTACGCCGCCGGATCGATGCCCTCCAGTCGGGCCGCGTCCAGCGGCCCGGACAGGAAGGTGACCAGGAAGCGCGACGGGTCGAGGGCGGTGACGTCGAAGGGGTTCTCGTCGATGACGCGCCGCAGGTCGCCGCCCGCTCGCACCACGCAGGGGACGGCGAACCCCAGCTCACCGGCGATGGCCTGCTCCAGCTCCGCCGTCAGCCGCTCCTCATCGGAGGCGGGGTGGGTGAAGACGGCGTTGCCGCTGTTGAGGTGCGTACGCACCGCCTCGCACCCCATCCCCGTCAGCAGCTCCCGCAGCATCGCCATCGGGACCCGCTTGTGCTTGCCCACATTGATGCCGCGCAGCAGGCCCACGTAAGTCGTCATCCGCTCACGTTAGCCCCCGGCCATGACAGTCGGGCCGTCGCCGGAGCGGAGCGGGTTCCGTCCGGGGCGACCGCCGTGAGCTGGAGCGTCGTGGACCGCTCGCGGTCCGCGCGCTTCAGCGACTTGACGTAGAAGACCTCGTCGTAGATCCGGCCGAGCGCCTCCTGGCCGCCATCCGCGCGCAGCCGGGAGACGTCGTAGTACCAGACCCCCGAGTCGGGCAGCCGCCACGACAGGAACACCTCGGCCGAGCCGCCCGCGACATGCGCGGCGTCCACCGTGAAGTGAACCGGCCGGTCCACCCGCATGCGCCGGCCGCCCGCGAGCAGCGCCAGTTCGCCGACGTTCAGGGCGCAGGGGCCCGTGCGGTCGGCGGAGACCCGCAGCCCGATCGCGGCGATCGTCCGGCCCTTGAAGCGGCCGAGGGCGAAGGAACGGGTGTGCCAGCCGTGCGGACCCGCCTTGCCGGCCCGCAGCCACACGAATTCCTCTGGGGAGTCCTCGAAGATCAGCCCGGCCTCCAGAGCCGCCGCCCCGGCCCGCCCCACCGCGTACGTGAGGCGCAGCGACTCGCCGCCCCCGACCGCCACCCGCGTCTTGAAGAGGCGGACGGTCGTGGGGTTGCCGGGGCCCAGCTCGCCGGAGATCCTCAGCGAGGAGCCGCCGTCGTACGCCGTCGTGTAGTCGTAGTCGACGCTGAGCGGTGTCCCCGGGCTGGTGGCCCAGAACTGCCAGGTGGGCAGGATGTCCTGGACGCTCGCGTTGTTCCACTGCGCGCCGCTCGCCCGTCGGCCGTCGACATAGAAGGCGCGCCCGTGCCCGGTGTTGAAGCGGGTGACGAAGGGGAACGAGCCGATGACCGACCGCTCGGTGATGTAGTGGGCGACGCCGTCCCACTTCTTCGGGTTGTTCTCGTCGCGCCCCTTGCCGTCGTCCTCGTCCGGCCACGGCATGTACTCGGTGCGGCCGGTGCGCGTCGGGTCCTCGTTCGGGCCGGACCAGTACTGCCGCTCGCGCCGGAAGACGCCCGCCTGCGCGTCCGGGTTCTCCCGGTCCGGATAGCGGTCCCAGGCGAAGTGCGAGCCGAACAGCGCCCAGCTGGTACGGGCCGGCTGCCCCTCGGGGAAGATCAGCCGGGTGTCGTACGGCGGATTGAAGCCGTACTTCTCGTTCTCCGTACCGAGGAACGCGACCTTGTACGGGTCCAGCCCCAGCTTCTTCGCCGTCTCCCGCGACGTGGCGACCCGCTCCTCGTTCCACGCGTAGTTGGCGAAGAGGCTGTTCATCACCGGGGTGTTGCCGTCCTGAATCCACGGCGCGTTACGGCTGTTGAGCTGATTCTGGTAGGACAGCCGGCCATTGACCATGATCGTGTCGTACCACTGGAGATGGAATCCGGCAGGAGCCTTCGCCCGCAGATACTTGAGCATCTTCATCAGCCCGGCGGCGTCCTGCTCCGAAACAGTGGCTTCCTGGTTGATGAAATAACCGTCGAAGCCGAAATACCCGGCCATCTCGATCAGCTTGTCCGCCACCGGGAACGACCCGTCCGCGCGCTGCTCCAGATAGTCCGAGAACGCGCCGTCACGCGGCCAGAACCAGCACCCCAGCGACCGCACGCCATTGCGGTGCGCCGCGTCCGTATAGGCAGGGTTGGGCAGGTTGATCAGACCGTGCACCGGCTTGTCGACAGGCGAGCCCTCGGTGGGCATGCCGTGCCACGAACCGTACAGATCGCTGTACTGCCAGAAGCGCAGCAGCCGGCGGGCGAAGGTGTCGTTGTATTTGAACGCGGTGAAAAAGGAATTGTCATAGTCGAACGACAGATTCATCAACTGCGGGGCCGTCGCCAGCTTGGGATTCGCCTGGGTCGCGGCGAACGGCGCGATGCGCTCGGCCAGCGGCACCCGCGAGCGCAGATACCTCGCGTGCGGATCGCTCTCGGGAGACCACCGCTTGAGGGCCGCCGCGTCGTAGCCGTGCATGAACGGCTGGTGCGGCGCCCGGTCCGGGGCCGGCGGCCCGTCCGCCGCGGCAGCCGCCGCGGCGAACGGGCCCGCCTGCCCGGCGAGGCCGACGGTGACGCCGGCCGCACCGAGCATGGCGATGAACGCTCTGCGTTCCATCGAGTGAATCACTCCTTCACAAGGCGCAGCGTCACGATCTCGAACGGACGCAGGGACAAGGCGATCTCGCCGCCGGCCGCCTCGGCATCGGCGGTCGGCCGCTCCAGCAGGTCGCAGTACGAGGCCGAGGCCAGCGCGAAGCCGGCGGCGAGCTTGGTACGGGCCCGGCCGCCCCGCGACTCGTACAGCCGGACCACGACATCGCCGCTGCCGTCGTCCGCGAGCTTCACCGCCGTCACCACCACGGCGTCGTCGGCCACCGACACCAGCGGCGCCACCTGCGCGTCGCCCGGCACCCGGCGCTCCGGCAGGTTCACGCGGTAGCCCTCGCGCACCGCGTCGCCGATCGACGCGCCGGGCACCAGCGCGTACCGGAAGCGGTGCACGCCCTGGTCGGTGCGCGGGTCCGGGAAGCGCGGGGCGCGCAGCAGCGAGAGCCGCACCGTCGTGGTCGTGCCCGTGTCGCTCTCGCGCACGGCGCGCGTCACGTCGTAGCCGTACGTCGAGTCGTTGACGACGGCCACGCCCCAGCCCGGCTCCTCCAGGTGCACGAAGCGGTGCGCGCACGCCTCGAACTTCGCCGCGTCCCAGCTGGTGTTGGTGTGCGTCGCCCGGTACAGGTGGCCGAACTGCGTCTCCGCCGCCGTCCGGTCCGCGTGCACGTCCAGCGGGAAGGCCGTCTTGAGGAACTTCTCCGTCTCGTGCCAGTCCACCTCGGTGTCGATGTCCAGGCGCCGCTCACCGGCCGGGAGGGTCAGCAGCTGCTCGACGCGGGACTCGCCGAAGGCCCGTACGACCCGCACGGAGCCCCCGTCCACCAGCTCCACCGACTCGACGTCCGTGAGGTCGGTGACGGTGTTGCGGTAGAAGTGGTCGACGTCCCAGGCGTCCCACATGTTCGGGAAGTCCGGGTGCAGCTGGAGGAGGTTGGCGGCCTCGCCCGGCGCGATCGTCTCGCGCTCCGCCACCAGGTCGTACGCCGAGACGACGAGCCCGCGGCCGTCGACGACGACCCGCAGCAGCCCGTTCTCCAGCACGAAGGAGCCGTCCTCGCGCGCCTCCGCCGACACCGGCCGGCCGCTCCCGGCGGCCACCGCGGCGGCGCCCGCCGCGATCCCGGCACGGGCGTGCGGGGCCGCGTTGAAGACCACGGACGTACCGGCCGCCGCGTCACCGGCCAGGGCCGTCTGCGCCGCCTCGATGATCTCCGTCAGCTCCGCGCCGATCGCCGCGTACCGCTCGGCCGCCTCGCGGTGCACCCAGGCGATCGAGGTGCCCGGCAGGATGTCGTGGAACTGGAGCAGCAGCACGGCCTTCCACAGCCGGTCGAACCGCTCGTACGGGTAGGCGAAACCGGCCCGCACCGCGGCCGTCGACGCCCACAGCTCCGCCTCGCGCAGCAGGTGCTCGGAGCGCCGGTTGCCCTGCTTCGTCTTCGCCTGGCTGGTCAGCGTCGCCCGGTGCAGCTCCAGGTAGAGCTCACCGACCCACACCGGGGCGTGCTGGTACTCCGCGTGCGCCTTCTCGAAGAACTCCGACGGCTTCTCGAAGACGACCTTCGCCGAACCCTCCAGGTCCTTGAGGCGCTTGGCGCGTGCCAGCATCTCGCGGGTCGTGCCGCCGCCGCCGTCGCCCCAGCCGGTCGGCGCGATCGACCGCGTCGCGCCGCCCTTCTCCTGGAAGTTGGCGACCGCGTGCGCGACCTCCTTGCCGGAGAGCTGCGCGTTGTACGTGTCCATCGGCGGGAAGTGCGTGAAGACGCGGGTGCCGTCCAGCCCCTCCCACCAGAAGGTGTGGTGCGGGAACTTGTTCGTCTGGCTCCACGAGATCTTCTGCGTCAGGAACCACTTGGCGCCCGCCTGCTTGACGATCTGCGGCAGCGACGCCGAGTAGCCGAAGGTGTCCGGCAGCCAGACCTCCTGCGGCTCGATCCCGAACTCGTCCATGAAGAACCGCTTGCCGTGCACGAACTGCCGGGCCAGCGCCTCCGAGCCGGGCATGTTGGTGTCCGACTCCACCCACATGCCGCCGACCGGCACGAACCGGCCCTCGGCCACCGCCTTCTTGACCTTGGCGTAGACCTCCGGACGGTGCTCCTTGATCCACGCGAACTGCTGGGCCTGCGACATCGCGTAGACGAACTCCGGCTCGTCCTCCAGCAGCGCCGTCATGTTCGACGTCGTACGGGCCACCTTGCGGACCGTCTCGCGCAGCGGCCACAGCCACGCCGAGTCGATGTGCGCGTGGCCGATCGCGCTGATGCGGTGCGCGGAGGCGTGCGCCGGGGCGGAGAGCACCTCCGTCAGCTCCTCGCGGGCGCGCGCGGCCGTGCCGCCCACGTCCTGGAGGTCGACCGCGTCCAGCGCCCGCTCCACGGCCCGCAGGATCTCCCAGCGGCGCGGCGAGTCCGTGGACAGCTCGGCCATCAGCTCGCCCAGCACCTCCAGGTCCTGGACCAGCTCCCACACGGCCTCGTCGAAGACCGCGAGGTCCATCCGCGCGAGCTTGTACTGCGGCTCGCTGCCCGCGGTCTCCTTGTCGCCCAGCTCGGTGGGGAGGAAGGGGTGGTAGTCGAGCAGCACGGGGTTGGAGGCCGCCTCGATGTGCAGCTCCACCTTCTCCCCGCCCTCGGCCGGAGCCCCGATCCGCACCCACTGGTTGCGCGGGTTGAGGCCCTTGACCGGGGTGCCGTCGGGCCGGTAGATCAGGCCCTCGCACTGGAAGCCGGGCATGTTCTCGTCGAAGCCGAGGTCGAGCACGGCCTCCACGGTCCGCCCCGCCCACTCGGCCGGCACGGTCCCGGTGACGGTGAACCAGCTGGTGCCCCACGGCGGGCCCCAGGGGGCGCCCACCTCGATCGGCGTACGGGCGGCGGCGATCCCCTCCTCGACGGGTACGGGCTCGCCGGGCGCGTTCCACACGCCGACGGTCAACGGCACCGACTCGGGGTAGAGGGCGGGGCGGATGCGCTCGTCGAGCACCCGCTTGAGGCGGGCTTCGGTGATGGAACGGTCGTTGTGCATGGAAGGGAATCCTTAGCGAGAGCTACCAGTGGAAGGTGGTGGATACAGGGTCTGATGAGGCGAACAGCTCGTCCACGGTACGGAGCTCGACCCGGGTGGCCGCCTCCTGGGACGTGCGCCGCAGCGACGGCACGTAGAACGCCGTGCCGCAGGTGCCGCCGAGGAAGCGGCGCGCGCCCCCGGGCAGTACGTGGTGCAGTTCGTAATGGCGTACGGGGCCGGCCGCCCGGCCCCAGGACAGCCGCAGCGCCGCCGTGCCGTCCGTCCCGCGGCGCGAAGCGGTGACGTCGAGCGCGTCCGGCTTCCGCGGTCCGGACGCCTCCGCGTCGCGGATCGCGAGGGAGCCCAGCCGCCAGCGCACCGGAGTGCCGTCGGCGGCGGTCAGGCGGATGCCGACGGCGCGCAGCGTACGGCCCTTGGCGCCGCGCAGCGCCCGGCCCAGGCGGAGCGTGGCGGTGGACCAGCCCTGGCCGCCCGCCGGGAGGGCGCCCGCGTCGATGTAGGTGAAGCGGTGGGGCTCCTGCGTGGACACGGCCAGCTCCACGCGCACGCCGCCCGAACCGGCGTCGGTGCGGTGGGCCAGTTCGACGACGGTCGCGTCCGAGACCGGCAGCCGCGCCGTGAACAGCTCCACGGTCGAGGGCGCCCCGAGCGCGCCCTCGACGAGCAGACTGGTCCCGCCGTGCCAGGCGTCCGCGAAGTCGAAGGAGACCTTCGGCCGCGCCCCGTCGGTGTGGATCACCCAGCGGCGGCCGGGCAGCCGGTCCTGGAGCCCGAGGTGGTTCCAGGCGCCGTCGCCGGTGCGCTCGCCGCGCTCGTACCAGCCCGTGCCGTGGCCGGTGTTGAAGCTCGTGGCGAAGGGCAGCGCGGTCAGCGTGGAGCGGTCCGCGACCGACGCGGCGGCCGGCCGCCAGGACCCGCCCGCCGGAGCCGACGGGTCGAGCGAGGAGCCCGTCCAGAAGCGGTCGTCGCGGGCGTGGAACTCGGCGGGCGAGCGCTTGTCCTTCGGCAGGCTGGTCCAGGTCCACTCGGGGCGGTAGAAGCCGTACGAGACGACGTGCCGGCCCGCGGCGGGGACGACCGAGTCCCAGTCCACCCGCGTGTCCCAGCCGTTGGACTCGACGTCCACGCCCGCCCACAGCTCGTACCGGCCGCGGCCCAGCCGCTCGGCGAACTTCCCGGACGCGGCGAGCCCGGAGCGGGTCCAGTTGAAATTCAGGAACATCGAGTCGGACGCGCGGAAGAAGGCCGCGTTGCGGTCGTTGAGCGCGTTCTGCCAGTCGACGGAACCGGCCTCGGTCATCGCGTCGTACCAGGTGACGCGCAGCCCCTCGGCGCGCTCCCGCAGATACCCGACGAAGTCCCGCATGGCCGCGCCCAGCGCGGCATCGCCGCCGCCGGTCTCGGCGTTCAGGAACCAGCCGTCGAAGCCGTACGCGCGGGCCACCTCGATCAGCTTGTCCGCGATCGGGAAGCTCCCGTCGGCGGCCCGCCGCACGAGGTCGCGGGTCCACGCGAGCTGCCCGCCGTACGCGGCCGGGGGCAGGAAGACCGTGCCGAGCACCGGCACGCCGTTGCGGTGCGCGGCGTCCACGATGGGCGCGTTCGGGGCGAGGATCAGCCCCTCGGCCGACGACCCGCCCCAGAAGACCAGTTCGTCCAGGTACGCCCAGTGGGTCAGGGCGTAGTAGTCGGCGGTCGCCGCCCCCTGCGAGGGGTTGCCCGCGGTGTGGTCGAAGGCGGCCAGCGCCGAGACGCGGGCCTGGCCGGCGCGGGCCGTGCCGTTCGCGGGCGCGGGCGTGAACCGCTCCGCGAGCGGCACCGTCGCCTTGTTGAACGCGAGGTCCGCGTCCGAGGCGGGCGTCCACTTCTTGAGGGAGCGCCAGACGACGCCCTCGCCGGGGCTGCCGGCGGGCAGGGAGTCGGGGAACCAGTACGCGGCGTACGGCTGGAGGCCGCCCTCCGCCGCGGCCCCGGTCCGTCCCGGGGGACGGGCCCCGGCCGCGTGCGCGCGGCCGGCGGGCAGGGCGAGGGCGGCGGCCGTCGCGGCCCCCGCCCCCAGCAGCAGACGGCGGCCGGGGCCGGCCGGTACGGGCTGTGCGGGTCTCTCGATCATGGTGCGCTCCTTTGCGCGGGGGTGACGAGGACTCGGTGGTACTGCGGACCGGCCGGTGACGCTCAGCCGGCCTGGTCGATCGTGATGACGTCCGTGATGCCGCGCGCCGCCAGGTACTCGGCGTCGCCCGCGAACCGGGCGAGCACCGCCGCCGGACGCACGCCCCGCGCGGCGAGCCGCATCCACGCCTCGAAGTACGCGCCGCCCGGCCCGCACTGTGAGCGCTCCGGCCTCGTCTCGGCGGTCTCCAGGTCGCCCGCGTCCAGGACGAGCGCCGTGCGCCGCGGCTCGGGCCGGTACTCCCGCCCCTTCCACTCCCGCACGATCCGGGCGATGGCCTCGCCCGCGGGCTTCACGCGGCGGTCGTTGGTGAGCAGGCCGAGACCGTACTCCAGCTCCGGGAAATCGCCCAGGGCGCGGTCGACGTCGTGGGAGCACCACCACGTCACGCCCCAGACGTCCGCGCAGTCCAGCGCGTTCGCGACGGTCGCCTCGGTGAAGGCGGCGGCGTGCTCGGCCGGGATGTGCGGGGCGGGCGCGCCGACCTCCTGGAGCCACACCGGGTGGTGCGCGTCCAGCGCCCACGCCTTGGACAGCTCGATGAGATAGGCGGCGTGCTGCTCGGTGGCCGCGCCGTCGCGGCCGTGGCGCTGCGCGGTGCCGTTGAAGACCCAGGAGTGCACGGCCGTCGCGGCCCCGATCCGGGCCGAGTGCGCGGGGGTGAAGGGGTGCCCGTCGAGGTACCAGGCGGCGTCGTACGACGCGTGCAGGTGCATCTTCCCCGGAGCGCCCTCCTCGCAGGCGTCGACCATGCGGCGCAGCCACCGCCCGGCCTGCGCGACGTCGATGCGGTCGGGGTCGGGGTGCGGGTCGCCGGAGAACTGGTTGACCTCGTTGCCGACGGTCATGCCGAGGAAGTTGGGCCGGTCGGCCAGGGCCGCGGCGAGCGTCCGCAGGTACGCGGCCTCGCCCTCGACGACCTCCGGGTCGCTGAACATGTTGCGGCGGTGCCAGGTGGCGGTCCAGGACGGGATGAAGTCGAAGCTGGAGAGGTGGCCCTGGAGGCCGTCCACGTTGACGTCGAGGCCGCGCTCGCCGGCCGCGTCGACGAGCTGGACCAGCTGCTCGACGGCGCGCGGCCGGATCAGGGTGCGGTTGGGCTGGAAGACGGGCCACAGCGGGAAGACCCGGATGTGGTCGAGGCCGAGCTCCGCGATGGAGTCGAGGTCGGCCCGCACCTCGTCGAGGTCGAAGTCGAGCCAGTGGTGGAACCAGCCCCGGGTGGGGGTGTAGTTGACGCCGAAGCGGGGTGCGGTCATGCGGGGGAGATCCTGTTCGGAGTCGTGCGGTGTGGGGTGTGCGAGGGCAAGGCTTCTCAGCCCTTGACGGCGCCCTCGCCGACGCCGCGGAAGAAGAACCGCTGGAGGCAGGCGAACATCACGATGAGCGGGGCGACCGCGATGATCGTGCCGGCGGCGACGAGCCGCGGGTTCTGCTGGAACGTGCCGTGCAGGAAGTTGAGGCCGACGGTCAGCGTGAAGTTCGAGGAGTCGGACAGCACGATCAGCGGCCACAGGAAGTCGTCCCAGGCGCCCATGAAGGCGAAGATCGCGACGACCGCGATAGTCCCCTTGACGGAGGGGAGCGCGATGCGCACGAACCGCTGCCAGACGTTGGCGCCGTCGATGACGGCGGCCTCCTCGATCTCGTACGGCAGGTTCGAGAAGGCGTTGCGCATCAGCATCACGTTCAGGGCGCTGACCGCGCCCGGCAGCACCACGGCCGTGAGCGTGTTGTTCAGGTTCAGGTCACGCATCATCGTGAACTGCGCGATGATGATGGCCTCCAGGGGCACCAGCAGCGCCATCGCGACGGCCAGCCCCGCGATCTTGCGGCCCCTGAAGCGGAGCCGCGCCAGCGCGTAGCCCGCCATGGACGCGCCGACGACGTTGGTCACCACGTTGGTGAGGGCGACCTTCAGCGAGTTCAGCGCGTAGTCCCAGACCGGGATGATGTCCGCGACGCCGGAGTAGTTCTTCAGCGTCGGATGCTCGGGCAGCAGCTTCGGCGGATAGGTGTAGATGTCCTCGGTGGTGCCCTTGAGCGAGGTGGACAGCTGCCACAGGAACGGGCCGACGGTGATGGCGAGGACCACCAGGAGCAGGACGTAGCGGAGGGTCTTCTCCCACCCGGACAAGCGCTTCACCGGGGGTCCTCCTTGCGGTCGGCGCGCAGCACCAGAAGCATCAGCAGCAGCGCGATGACGAAAACGATCAGTGAGATGGCCGAGGCGTAGCCGACCCGGCCGTTGAGGCCGGTGCCCACCCGCTGGACGAGCATGACGAGCGTGGTGTCCTCGCCGGCCGGGCCGCCGGAGGGGCCGGCCAGCAGGAAGACCTCGGAGAAGACCTTGAAGGCGTTCACCGACGAGAGCGCGCCGACCAGCACCATGGTGGGACGGACGGAGGGCATGGTGACGGAGACGAACCGGCGGATGGGCCCGGCCCCGTCGACGGACGCCGCCTCGTGCAGTTCCCGCGGCACGTTGGCGAGCGCCGCGAGATAAATGATCATGTAGTAGCCGAGGCCCTTCCAGATCGTCAGGGCCATCGCGCTCAGCAGCAGCAGCCACTGATCGCCGAGGAACTTGACGGGCCCGGCGCCGAGGACGTTGAGGATGCCGTTGACCAGGCCCCGGTCGTCCAGGATCCACACCCAGATCAGACCGACGACCACGACGGACGCCACGACCGGGGTGTAGAACGCGGAGCGGAAGAAGGTGATACCGGGAATCTGCTTCTGCACCAGCATGGCCAGCAGCAGGGGCAGCAGAACCGTGAAGGGCACCACCAGGAGCACGTACAGCCCGCTGTTGCGCAGCGCGGTCCAGAACTGATCGTCGTGGATCATCGTCTGGAAGTTCTGGAGTCCGACCCAGTTGCCCGAGGTCAGTGTGCGGGCGTCGGTGAACGCCTTGTAGACGGTGGTGAAGAAGGGATACAGGTTGAAGGCGGCGATGACTCCGACGCCGGGCAGCAGAAAGAGCCAGGGGCTGAACGCCTTATGGGTGCGGATGCGCTTGGCGGGCCGTTCCATGTTCTTTACCGTCAGTTCTGCTTGAGCAGCTTGTTGCTCTGCGCGACGGCGTCGTCGAGCGCCTGCTTCGGCGACTTCTTGCCTTGCAGGGCCTTGGCGACCTCGTTCTTCAGAATGGTCTTCATCTCGTCGCTGAGGACGACGGGCGTGTAATTCACCGCGCCCTTCAGCATCTTGGCCGAGGCGACCCGGACGCGGCCCTCGTCGGTGCCGTCCTCCTTGGTCCAGTACGGCTCCTCCAGCGACCCCTTGGTGCTGGGGAAGACGGTGACCTTGTGCGCGAAGGCTTCCTGGTTCTTCTTGTCCGTGACGAAGTGCGCGAAGGCGATGGCCGCGGCCTTGTGCTTGCTCTGGTTGTTCACGGCCAGGCCCATGACGTACATGTTGGGCTTGCCGTTGTTGTTGGGCGCGTCGGTGATGCCCAGATTCTTGTAGAGCGAGGGCGCGTTCTTCTTGAAGTTCGACAGGTCCAGGGCGCTGCCCGGATTCATGGCGACCTTCTGCTCCAGGAACTTCTGGCCCGCCTTCTCCGGGGTGTTGGTGAGCGACTGCGCGTCGAGGCCGCCGCTGTCGTACAGCTCCTTGTACTTGGTGAGGACCTCCACCCCCTTCGGCTCGTTGTACGTGAACTCGGTGGAGTCCGCGTTCATGAGCTTGACGCCGTAGCGGCCCATGTCCTCGATGGCCGGCGTGGACGCCAGGGTGGCTATCTTGCCGCCGGACTCCTTCGCCATCTTGTTGGCGTCGGTGAACAGGTCGTCGAACGTCTTCGGCGGCTTCTCCGGGTCGAGCCCGACCTTCTTGAACAGCGCCTTGTTGTAGAACAGCGGACCGGTGTTCAGATACCAGGGAAGGGCGTACGAGCCGTCCAGACCGGGCATCGAGGTGCCCTTCCACCCCTCGGGCGTGTACTCGCCCTTGAACTTCGAGGTGGCCGGCTCCTTGTCCATGTTCATCAGCACGCCGGCCTTGGCGAGCGGATAGGCCAGGTCCGGTGAGAGGTTCACCACATCGGGCAGCGTGCCGGCGCCGGCGTCCGCGCTCAGCTTGTCGGCGTAGTTCTCGGCCGGCTGGTCCAGCCACTTCACCTTGACGCCGGGGTTCTGCTTCTCGAACTCCTTGACCAGACCTTCGAAGTAGTCCTTGAAGCCCGCGCGCAGATTCCAGGTCTGGAAGCTGATGTCGCCCTCGATCTTGCCGGTGGCGCTGCTGCCGCCGCCGCTGTCACCGCCCGAACCGCAGGCGGTGAGCGTCAGGGCACAGGCGAGCGCCGGTGCGGCGAGGACGAGGGTTCTACGAGATATGGGCATGGCCGACGAGCTCCTTCGATCGGGCCAGGAGGGGGCGGACAAAACTTTCGCCCCGAAGAAGGGTTAAGTCAATACTTCCGCGGAAGACTAATGCGCTTTAGTGTGTTGTCACTCAAGCGCTTTAGTGGAACGGACCCGCCGGACCTGCCCCGGCGGGCGGGGGAGCAGGAGGAGACGCATGCGCCGCACGCCGGCCAGACGACCCACGATGAAGGACATCGCGCGCCGCGCGGGCGTCTCCGAGAGCGCGGTGTCCTTCGCGCTCAACGACCGCCCCGGCGTCTCCGAGACCACCCGCGACCGCATCCGCCGGGTCGCCGAACAGCTCGGCTGGCAGCCCAGCACCGCCGCCCGCGCGCTCTCCGGCGAGGGCTCGGCCACCATCGGCCTGGTGCTCGCGCGCCCGGCCCGCACGCTCGGCGTCGAGTCGTTCTTCCTCCAGCTCGTCTCCGGCGTGCAGGAGGTGCTCTCGCACCGCAGGCTCGGCCTGCTCTTCCAGGTCGTCGAGGACATCGACGCCGAGTGCGAGGTCTACCGCCGCTGGTGGGCCGAGCACCGGGTGGACGGCCTGCTCGTCGTCGACCCGCGCGACGACGACCCGCGGCCCGCGCTCCTCGACGAACTGGGACTGCCCGCCGTGGTCGTCGGCTCGACGGGCGCCGCCCCCGCCGAAGGCCCCGCCATATCCAACATCTGGGCCGACGACACGGGCGCGATGGCCTCGATCGTCGACCACCTGCACGGCCTCGGCCACCGCCGCATCGTGCACATCGCCGGCCTGCCCGAACTCGCCCACACCCAGGCCCGGATGGCCTCCCTGCGCGCCGAGGCCGACCGCCGTGGCCTGCCCGAGGCGCGCTCCGTGACCACCGACTACTCCGACGCGGGCGGCGCCGAGGCCACCCGGCGGGTGCTGGCCGGGGACCCGCCGCCCACCGCGCTCGTCTACGACAACGACGTGATGGCGGTCGCGGGCCTGGCCGTCGCCGCCGAGCGCGGCGTGCCCGTACCGGACCGGCTCTCCATCGTGGCCTGGGACGACTCCGTCCTGTGCCGCGCCACCCACCCCGCCCTGACCGCCCTGACCCGGGACACCGCCACCTTCGGCCGGCACGCCGCCGAGCAGCTGATCGCGCTGCTGGACGGGGGAGCGGCGGTCCGCATCCAGGACGAACTGCCGTCCCTGGAACCGCGCGGCTCCAGCGGGCCGCTGGCCTGAGCAGCCGGGCGGGCAGGCGGGCGGTCGGGCGGCTGCGCGCGGGCGGGTTGTGCGGGGCCGGTCGCGTACGGTCGCCCGGCGCGTGGCCGGGCCGTCGCGCTGTCACGACGTTGCGTCGTCGGGCCCGAGCGGCCTGCCTCCGCCGGGCCGTCGGCTTGAGCGGTCGCCCGTGGCGTGGTCGGCCGCGTGCCCCAGGCGGCCGGCTCACGTGGTGCCGCCGGTCGGCCACTCGGTGGGGAGGAGCGTGCGCCGCCACCGGGCCGCAGCCTGAGCGGCCGGCCGCGCGTCTTGTGCGGTCCGCCCCGGTGCCCCGCCGACCTGGGCGGTCACCCGGTACGGTCGGGCCGTGCGTACCCCGCACGGCCGGGAGCCCCGGGCTGCCGCTGCCCCTCGCGAGCCCTGGCGACCGCGCCCCTGGCCCCGCCGGAGGCGTCCGGCCGCCCTGTCCCTCCCAAATACCGACTGGTTAGTATGCGGCCAGCGCGGCTCCGCGCGCATACGCGAGAAGGCTTGTGGGAGGCCACCCAATGCAGGCATGGCGAGTGCACGAGAACGGCGAACCCCGCGACGTGATGCGGCTGGAGGAGGTGCCCGACCCCGCACCCGGCCCCGGCGAGCTGCTGGTCGGCGTCCGCGCCGCGAACATCAACTTCCCCGACGCCCTGCTGTGCCGGGGCCAGTACCAGGTGCGGCCGCCGCTGCCCTTCACCCCCGGCGTCGAGATGTGCGCCGAGATCCTCGCTCTCGGCGAGGGCGCCGAGGGCCAGGTCGGGGAGCGCGTGCTCGCCCAGCCCGCGCTCCCGGCCGGCGCCTTCGCCGAGCGCGCGGTCGTCGCCGCCCGTACGGTGCTCCCCGCCCCTGAGGCGCTGGACGACGCCGAGGCGGCCGCCTTGCACATCGGCTACCAGACCGGCTGGTTCGGCCTGCACCGCCGGGCGCGCCTCGCGGCGGGGGAGACCCTGCTCGTACACGCCGCGGCCGGCGGCGTCGGCAGCGCGGCCGTACAGCTCGGCAAGGCCGCCGGCGCCACCGTCATCGGCGTCGTCGGCGGCGCCCGCAAGGCGAGCGCCGCCCGCGAGCTGGGCTGCGACCTCGTCATCGACCGCCGCGAGGAGGACCTCGTCACGGTCGTCAAGGAGGCCACCGGCGGCCGCGGCGCGGACGTCGTCTACGACCCCGTCGGCGGCGACGCCTTCGTGAAATCCACCAAGTGCGTCGCCTTCGAGGGCCGCATCGTCGTCGTCGGCTTCGCGAGCGGCGACATCCCCAAAGCCGCCCTCAACCACGCGCTCGTCAAGAACTACGCCATCCTCGGCCTCCACTGGGGCCTCTACAACACCAAGGACCCGGACGCCGTACGGGCCTGCCACGACGAGCTCACCAAGCTCGCGGCCGAGGGCAAGGTCAAGCCGCTCATCAGCGAACGCGTGCCGCTCGGCGGCGCGGCCGATGCCGTGCAGCGCGTCGCCGACGGCGCCACGACCGGCCGCGTCGTGGTCGAGCCCGGCGCGCGCGAGGAGCGCCGGTGAACGCCCTCGACGCGGACGGTCTGCGCCGCCGCACCGCCGCCCTGCTCGCCGGACACGACCCCGCCACCACCGGCCGGCTCGACTTCCTGCGCGCCCGCTTCGACGCCGGACTCGCCTGGGTGCACTACCCCGAGGGGCTCGGCGGGCTCGGCGCGCCGCGCTCCCTCCAGCCGTTGGTGGAAGGCGAGTTGGCGGCGGCTGGCGCCCCCGACAACGACCCGCGCCGCATCGGCATCGGGCTGGGCATGGCCGCCCCCACCATCCTCCGGTACGGCACCGAGGAGCAGAAGCGCCGCTTCCTGCGCCCGCTGTGGACGGGCGAGGAGGTGTGGTGCCAGCTCTTCAGCGAGCCCGGCGCGGGCTCCGACCTCGCGGCGCTCGCCACGCGCGCCGTACGCGACGGCGACACCTGGACCGTCGACGGGCAGAAGGTCTGGACGTCCGGCGCGCACCTGGCCCGCTGGGCGATCCTCATCGCGCGCACCGACCCCGAACTGCCCAAGCACCAGGGCATCACCTACTTCGTCTGCGACATGAGCGACCCCGGCGTCGAGGTGCGGCCGCTGCGCCAGATCACCGGGGAGGCCGAGTTCAACGAGGTCTTCCTCAGCGGAGTGCGCATCCCCGACGCACACCGGCTCGGCGGCGTCGGCGAGGGCTGGCGGGTGGCGAGCACGACGCTGATGAACGAGCGGGTGGCCATCGGCGGCGCCCGCGTACCGCGCGAGGGCGGTATGATCGGCGTCGCCGCCGAGACCTGGCGCACCCGCCCCGAACTGCGCACCCACGAACTCCACCAGCGGCTGCTGACCCTATGGGTGGAGGCGGAAGTCGCCCGGCTCACCGGCGAACGCCTGCGCCAGCAGCTCGCCGTCGGCCAGCCCGGCCCCGAAGGCTCCGGCCTCAAGCTCTCCTTCGCCCGCCTCAACCAGGAAATCAGCGGCCTGGAAGTCGAGTTGCTGGCCGCCGACGGACTCACCTACGACGACTGGACCATGCGGCGGCCCGAGGGCGTCGACTTCACCGGCCGCGACGCCGGATACCGCTATCTGCGGACCAAGGGCAACTCCATCGAGGGCGGCACCTCGGAGGTCCTGCTCAACATCGTCGCCGAACGCGTGCTGGGCCTGCCGCCCGAGCCGCGCACCGACAAGGACGTCGCCTGGAAGGACCTGCCCCGATGACCGAGCCGGACCTGCTCTACTCGGAGACCGAGGACGATCTCCGGGCCGCCGTACGGTCGTTGCTCACCGACCGGGCCGCGCCCGCCGCCGTCCTCGCCCAGAGCGAGTCGGAGGATCCGTACGATGCTGGCCTCTGGCGCGCGCTCGCCGCCGACATGGGAACGGCCGGGCTGCTCGTGCCCGAGAAGCTCGGCGGCCAGGGCGCGAGCGCGCGCGAAACCGCCGTGGTAATGGAGGAGTTGGGCCGATCCGTCGCGCCTGTTCCGTATCTGACCAGTGCCGTGCTCGCCGTGTCCGCGCTGCTGGCCTGCGACACGGGGCAGGACGCGGTGTCCGGGCCGCTGCGTGCGCTCGCCGAGGGCCGCCGGGTCGGGGCGCTCGCGATCCCCCTGCCGACCGCGCCGGGCGCGCTGCCACCGGTCACGGTACGGGCGGACGCCGCCGGGACCCTCAGCGGCGAGGTCGCGACGGTCGCGGGCGCGGCCGGTGCCGAGCTGCTGCTCGTACGGGCCGACGGCGGCCTCTACACCGTTGACGCGGCGTCAGAGGGCGTACGGGTCACGGGCATCACCCCGCTCGACCGCACCCGGCCGCTCTCCCGCGTCACCCTCGCCGAGGCGCCCGCCCACCGGATCGCGGGGGAGGAGCGAGCGGCGGCGGCCGTCGATGCGGCGCTCCTCGCCGGGGCCGGGCTGCTCGCTTCCGAACAGCTCGGCGTCGCCGAGTGGTGTCTCGCCGAGACCGTGCGGTACGCGGGGGAGCGCTATCAATTCGGCCGCCCCATCGGCTCGTTCCAGGCGATCAAGCACCGGCTCGCCGAACTCTGGCTCCAGGTCGCCTCGGCCCGCGCGGCGGCCCGCAACGCCGCCGACGCTCTGGCGGCCGACAGCGCCGGCGGCGCCGACACGGCCCTCGCCGTAGCCGTCGCGCAGTCCTACTGCGGGCAGGTGGCGGTGCGGGCCGCCGAGGAGTGCGTACAGCTCCACGGCGGTATCGGCATGACCTGGGAGCACCCCGCGCACCTCTATCTCAAACGAGCCAAGGCCGACCAGATCGCTCTCGGCGCCCCCGGCCGCCATCGCGAGACCGTGGCCGCCCTGGTGGATCTGCCCGCGCCGTAACGGTCCGCCGTGCCGTATGGATCGGCGGATTGGCGCACCGCCCAGGACGACAGCACCCGGTCGATCGAGGCCGGGTGCTGTCGTGTGCCGGGGCCGCACATAATTCGTCGAATGGGCCGTTCGCCGCAATGGATTTTGGTAACGGCTCCGATGCTCACGAGATATGGCCTCCCGAGTGAGTGGCGGAGCGGTACGGACCTGTCGTTCGGGGGAACGCTCCCATGACGACTTCGCGGATGCTTGGTGCCGCATTAGAGGCGGCGTCTCCACTCTCGGGTGCTTATACACCAGTTCCGTTCGGAACGGAATAACAAAATGCGTCAAATCGGACAGGGTATTCGAGGGGTGCGGGCGGTCGGCAGGCGCTCGCAGCGCCCCGGAGGCGTAGGCTCCGGAGGCCGGGTCGCCGGTGTGAGCAGGGATTTTTTGATTGGGGAATGCGAGCGTGGGGCTTGACTCTCGCGTTGTGGTTGAGATCTCCTTAGGGACGTTCGATGCGCGGTGAATATGCGCCACGACGCGGGGTATGGATGCCCTTACCGTGGTTGGGTGTGCGTTTGGTGGGGGGCCGCACTTCGTAATTGATTTCGACTGACTTTTCTTTCTCGGGGACCGGATCGCCGGTGGCCCAAGGCATTCCTGGTAGTTGAACGTGGTCCTAGGAGATCGCTTGACGACCGGTGTGCTGTTCGAACAAGATGCTCGCGCTGGTGCTGTGCGGGGACGGACCGGGAAGATTGGTGGCGGGGAGAGAGTGGCGATCAATAGCGCGATTACGGTCCTGGTGGTGGACGACCAGGGGCTACTCCGGGAAACGCTGTGCGAGGTGCTGGCCAAGGAGCTCGATATCGAGGTCGTCGGCGGCACCGCCGATAGTGAGACGGCGATACGCATTGCCGCGGAGAAGCGGCCGGACGTCATTCTGCTGGATGGCCCGGACGCGAGTGGAATTGTGTCGATGCTCGCCGAGATGAAAAGAGTCTCGCCGAATTCTCGATGCATCGTGCTGACGTCCTGCAATCATCCGGCGCTCGTCCGGGAGGCCCTGCGGCTGCGGGTGAGCGCGTTCCTCGCCAAGAACGTCATGCGGGAAGAGGTGATCACCGCTATTCGCAGCGTGGTCATCCATCCCGATCAGATAGTGCTCTCTCTGCCCTCCGAGAGCCTGGTGGCCGCGCGCGACCAGGACGGGCCGCGACTGTCGGCGCGTGAATTACAGATCATCGAGAATGTGGCGCAGGGCATGAGCAATGGGCAGATCGCCTCCCGGCTGGAGATCACCGAGGCGACGGTCAAACGCCATCTCCGCAATATCTTCGACAAGCTGGGCGCCGTCTCCAGGATCGACGCGGTGAACAAGGCCAAGTCCGTGCTGATCGTCACGCCGCCCCGGAACAGGACCGGCCCGCCCGCGCCCCGGGCCGGCGCCTTCAGCGTCCCCTCGTGGTCCTGAAGGAGCCCGAACGGTCCTGCATCCGTTCCTGACGCCGGACCTCCCTGGCACCGCTCTCTTCCTGATCCTGCGGCCTTCCCGGCCTGGACCCTTACGGCCCTTTCGGCCCTTCGCCCCTTTCCGGTCCCGAACGCGAATGCCCCGGCCGGTCCGTCTCCCCCGAAGAGCGAGGGAGCGGACCGGCCGGGGCATTCGCGAGCTACCCGCCGGTCAGAGGCGTTTGACCGTGTGCAGGATGTACTCGTCACGGTTCAGCGGGTTCGCGCCCTCGGGCCGCGGCCGCGACGGGAAGCGCCCCCGCACCGCCTGGTAGCCCTGGAACTCGGAGAGGAAGACCCCTTCCCCCTGGGTGAGCCCGGGCACCTGCTGCTCGAACTCATGGACCTTGCTGGACTCCAGGGTCCCGGTCAGCCGGTAGGCGTCCTCCCGCGCCGTGGGCGGCTGCGGATGCGCGCCCAGCTCCGCCAGCTTCGCCAGCACCGGGCTCAGGCTGTCCGGCGGCAGCTCCATGTCGAAGCCGCTCACCGGCTCGTACACCTGCGTCCCGGCCTCCTTGAGCGCCGTCATCAGCACCAGCGGTGTGACTTTGCGGAAATCGTCCGCCGCGCTCACCGGACTCGCGTAACCGGTGTGCGTCAGCGTCACGGCGATGTCCGTCACCTGCCAGCCGTACAGCCCGTGGTCCAGCGTCGTGTGCACGGTCTCCTCGATGGCCGTGTGGAACGCCCGCGGCAGCGAGCCGAGCTCCACGCCCAGCCGGAAGACGACCCCGGCGCCCGGCTGCGCCGGCTCCACCCGCAGGCCCACCGTCGCCCAGAAGTAGTTGCGGGTACGGGTGTCGAGCTCCTCCAGCCAGGCGCCGACCCCCACGGGCTTCTCGATGTGCACGGTCCGGGTCTGCTCGAAGTACGCCTCGACGCCGTACACCTCCGCGAGTGTGGTCCTGATGATCTCCTTCTGCACCTCTCCGTAGAGCCGCAGCACGGCGCCGTCGGCGTACTGGTCCTGCCGCAGTTCGATGTGCGGGTCCTGCTCGCTCAGGGCCTGCAACGCGGCGTGCAGCCGCGCCGACTCCCCCGGGCGCTCGGATCTGACGACCGTTTCCAGACTGGGCGGCGCGAAGAAGTTCCGCGGCGTCTGCTCGTCGTCGGGACCGAGCCGGTCGCCCACGCGCGCTTCCTTGAGCCCCCAGATCTTCGCGATGTCCCCGGCCGTCGCCCGGGTCTCGACGGTCGTGGAGCCGTGCTCGAAGACCTGGAGGGAGGTGATCTTCGTCGCGTACTCACTGGTGAGGCCGGAGTGGTCGGTGCGATGGAACGTCACCTGGTCGCGGGTGCCGATGGAGCCGGACCGCAACCGCAGATACGCGACCTTCTCACCGCGCGCGCCCCGGTCGACCTTGAAGACGGTGCCGCCGAGCGGTGCGTCCGCGTCGGCGTGCACGGAGGGCAGGAAGACCTGCACGCCGTGCAGCAGTTCGTCGATGCCCTCGCCCGTCATGGCGGAGCCGAAGAACACCGGGTGGATGCGGCCGCGCCCGGTCTGGAGGGCCAGTTCCGCGTCGTACTCCTTCTGCGTCAGCCGGCGGTCGTCGTCGAGGTAGGCGGCCAGGAACGCGTCGCTGTCCTCGGCGAGGGCTTCCGCCAGCCGCGCCGCGAACTCGTCGTCCTCCACCGTGCGGGCGCGGGCGCGCGCCCGCCGGGTCCCGATGTCCTCGACGAGGGACATCGCGACGGCGTGCGGGGTCAGCTTCTTGCCGATGTCGTCGAGCAGTCCTTGGTAGCGCGCGCCGGAGCGGTCGATCTTGTTGACGAACAGCAGGGTGGGGATCGCCAGCTTCTGCAGCGTCCGCATCAGGATGCGGGTCTGCGGCTGCACCCCTTCCACCGCCGATACCACCAGCACGGCGCCGTCGAGCACCCTGAGCGCACGCTCCACCTCGGAGATGAAGTCGGAGTGGCCCGGAGTGTCGATCAGATTGACTTTGAGGTCGTCGAGGACGAAGGAGGCGACGGCCGAGCGGATCGTGATGCCCCGCTGCCGCTCCAGCTCCATGGAGTCGGTCTGTGTGGTCCCCTTGTCGACGCTGCCCACCGAGTCGATGACGCCGGTCCGGTGCAGGAGGCGCTCGGTGAGACTGGTCTTGCCGGCGTCAACGTGGGCGAGAATCCCCAGGTTCAGCTTTTTCATGAATGCTCTTCGCTGTCTGATATGTGGCCATTCGGTCTTCTTCCGTCGAGATCTCGGTCGCCTGCCGCATGATGTCCTTGCTCTCCATTCGCCGAACTGGTCCCCGGTGGCCCGAACGTGTCGCCTCCGGCGGTCGCGTCACGGTAGCAAGAGCGGTTATCCCTCGTCAGCGCTTTGTGGCGACAATCAGCCAGTCCCCGAGGAGATTGTCGAGCTGCTCCGTCCGGCTCACCTCGAACCCCGCCTCCGCGACGGCCGCGTGGCACTCGGCCAGCGTGCAGGACGAGCTGTCGCCGCGGATCAGCCCATGGTTGAGCCGCTGGAGCACGTCGTGCACGGACTCGGACTCCGGGTCGGCCATCAGGTCGTAGATCATCAGCGCCCCGCCCGGCCGCAGCGCGCCGTGGATGCGGTGCAGCAGTTCCCGCCGCTGCGCCTCCGGCCAGTCCGGCAGCACATGCCCGGTGACGACCACATCCGCCTCCGGCAGCGGGTCGGCGAGGAAGTCGCCGCCGTAGAACCGCAGCCGGTCGGCCACCCCGCGCGCCGCCGCCAGCTCGTCGAAGAGGGGCTCCAGCGGCGGCAGGTCGAAGACCGCCCCGGACAGGTGCGGATGCGCCAGCGCGATCCGCGACGCCAGCTGGCCCCGGGCGCCGCCGATGTCGACGAAGGACTTGTACGGCCGCCAGTCCACGCGGCGGGCCAGCTCATCGGCGGTGAAGGAGCTGAACGTATCGAAATGCGCCATCGCCTGCCGCGCCTTGTCCGGGTCGGCGTAGTGCATCGGATAGGCCTCGGGCCCGTGCGCCTCGGCCCCGGACTCGGCCCGGCCCTCGCGCAGAGCCGTCGTCAGCTCGCCCCACACCCGGTAGTGCTTACGGGCGTGCTGGAGGACGCTGCCACCCAGGTAGGAGGGGGAGCCGGGGACCAGGAACGCGGTCGCGGCACCGCTGTTGGCGAACCGGCCGTCGGCCGCCTCCAGCAGGCCGAGGGCGGCGAGGGCGTCGAGGAACTCCTGGGCCAGCGGGTGCGCGATGCCGAGCCCCTTCTTCACCTCCTCGACGGTCGCGGGACCTTGGGCCAGCAGTTCGAACAGGCCCAGCTCGACGGCGGTGTGCAGCACTTTCGCCTGGTGGTAGGCGGTGTTGAGCTGAAGGATCGTGCGGGCCTGGGCGACCGGTGCGAGCTGTGAAGCGGACATGGCTCTCCTTGATCATCTTGGCTGGGAGTGAGCGCTCGGCCAGGGGGCGGCACGAACGCCGAACGCCGGTACATGCGGAACCGCGCGCGACCCGACGGAACCGCACATGCGGAAGTGCGCGGTACTGCGCGTACGGAACTGTGCGGTACTGCGCGTACGGAACCGCACCGGATCGCGTGTACGGAATTGCGCCGCGCTACGCATACGGAACTACGCCGCGCTACGCGTACGGAATTACGCCGAGCCGCGCGTGCGGAATTGCGCCGGGCTACGCGTGCGGAATTACCCCGTGCCGCGCGTGCGGAACTACCCCGTGCCGCGCGTGCGGAACTACACCGCGCCGCGCGTGCGGAAGCGCCCCGCGAGCGCGCCGCGCGCTACGCGGCCGGCGGGCCGAACCATGTGTGCAGGGCCTCCGTGAGCCCCTCCTGACTCCCCGCCGGCCCGGCCCAGCAGACATAGCCGTCCGGGCGCACCAGCAGCGCGGAGACCTCGGGGTCGGGGATATACGGCTCCCGCACGCCCGTCGCGGCCACCACGTCAACCCGGCCCTTCCAGCCCGTGACGAGATCGGCCGCGTCCGGCGCGGAGGGGAGCGTGAGCAGCACGCCGTGCGCGCTGTGGAAGTACTCGCTCAGCCGCCGGTCGCCCTCCGCGGTGGCCAGCGCCAGATCAGGCACGCGCCGTCCGACCAGCGGGTGCTCGCCCGGGATGTCGTAGCGCAGGTCCAACGCGGAGACGAGCCCCGCCAGATACCGGTTCGTCTCCGGCAGATGCAGCAGCTCGATCATCAGCTCCCGCATCCCCTCGTACCGCGGGTCCGGGTCGATGAGCACCGCCTGCGCGCGCGTGTTGCGCAGCACCCCCTGCGCGACCGGGTAGCGCTCCGCCTCGTACGTGTCGAGGAGCCCCTCCGGCGCCGTGCCCGCGACCACCGCGCCCAGCTTCCAGCCGAGGTTGAACGCGTCCTGGAACCCCAGGTTCAGGCCCTGGCCGCCGGCCGGCAGATGGATGTGGCAGGCGTCCCCGGCGAGCAGCACCCGGCCCGACCGGTACCGCTCGGCCTGCCGGGAGGTGTCCGTCAGCCGGGACAGCCACCGCACGTCGTGCATCCCCAGATCGCTGCCGGCGACCTCGCGCAGCGCGGCCCGCACATCCTCCTCGGTGATCGGGGCGCGCCGGTCCGCGTACGGCCGGTCGAAGAACGCGATCGTCGCGCGGTAGACGTCGGGTTCCAGCGGGAACGCCGCGAACCAGGCCCGCAGATCGTGCCGCATCACCCCGTACGGGCGCATCGGCCCCATGCCCTCGCCCCGCGGCAGCTCCTCGCTGAACTTGGCGTCCGCGATCACCGCGAACATGTGCGGCTCCTGGCCCGGGAACCCGACGTCTAGGAGCTTGCGCACCGTGCTGCCGCCGCCGTCACACCCCACCAGATAGCGGCTGCGGACCCCGTACGGACCGTCGGGGCCGGTGACCTGGACCGTGACCGACTCCTCGTCCTGCGCCAGCGCGGACAGGGCGTGCCCGCGGCGCAGCTCACCGCCCAGCTCCAGGACGCGCCGGGTGAGCAGCTCCTCGGTGCGGACCTGGGGGATGAACAGCACATACGGGTGCCGGGTGTCGAAGTCCTGGAACTGCAGCGGCACGCCGAGGCTCGCGAAGTTGCCGCCCTTCAGCGTCGAGGCGCCGTCCAGGAAGTCCTGGGCCTGGCCGCGCATTTCGAGGATTTCGACGCTGCGCGAGTGCATTCCGAGGGCCTTGGAGAAATCGACCGGCTCCGCCAGCCGCTCCACCACAAGAACGCGGGCGCCGGCCAGCCGCAGTTCCGCGGCGAGCATCAGACCGGTGGGCCCGGCCCCGGCCACCACCACATCCACGTCGTATCGCATCCATGCCTCTTTCGAGTTCCGAAAACGAGTGATCGTGCCGAGCATGCTGGCAGCGCGGCTTAGAGCCGCCGTCCAGCCCAATTACCCGCCCCGGCCTGGACGGGTGCTTCCCCGCACCGGCCTGGACGAGCGCTCTAGGAACGCTGTCTACCGTGTCCGCGTCCCCTACGGATAAGAGGGCGTGAAATGCCGTTCAACGCACAGCAGATCGCCTACCTGCGCCAGCAGGGCTACGGTCGGCTCGCGACGGTCGGGGCGAGCGGCGAGCCGCACAACGTCCCCGTCTCGTTCGAGGTCGACGCGGAGCGGGGCACCATCGAGATCACCGGCCGCGGCATGGGAGAGAGCCGGAAGTTCAAGAATGTCAGGGCCGACGGCCGGGTCTCCTTCGTCGTCGACGACATTCCCAGCAGGGACCCCGAAGTCGTGCGGGCCATTGTCATCCACGGAATCGCCGAGGCGCTGACGACCGGCGGCCGGCTGCGCCGTCCGCACTGCGCGGACGAAATGATCCGCGTCCACCCCCGCCGCATCATCGCCTGGGGAATAGAGGAGCAGAAATGAAGGACATGCCCGAATTCCCCTGGGAGGTGATTCTGCCGCATCGCAAGCGTGCCGCCGAACACCCCGGCGGGATCGTCAACCTGGCCATGGGCGAACCGGTCGACCCCACCCCCGGCCCGGTGCGCGAGGCCCTGGCGCGCGCCGCCGACGCCCCCGGCTACCCGCCGACCGAAGGCACCCCCGAACTGCGCGCGGCGGCCGCCGGCTGGCTGCGCCGGCGGCACGGCGTGCGGGTGGACCCCACGGCCGTACTGCCCGCGGTCGGCACCAAGGAACTGATCGCCTGGCTCCCGGCGATGCTCGGCGCCGGCCCCGGCGACTCCGTCGCCTTCCCCCGGCTGGCCTTCCCCACCTTCGACGTCAGCGCCCGGCTCGCCGGTGCCGACTCCCGGCCCGTCGACTCGCCCCTGGACCTGGCCGGGGAGCGCCCCCGGGTCGTCTGGCTCAACTCGCCGTCCAACCCCGACGGCCGGATACTGACCGTGGCCGAGCTGCGGGAGCTCGTGGCCTGGGCCAGGGAGCGGGGCACGGTGCTGGCCAACGACGAGTGCTACATCGAGTACGGCTGGGACCGGCGGCCGCCGTCCCTCCTCGACCCGCGGGTGTGCGGCGACAGCCACGACGGGCTGCTGGCCGTCTACTCGCTCTCCAAGCGCTCCAACCTCGCCGGCTACCGCGCCGGGTTCTGCGCCGGCGACCCGCACCTCGTACGGCGCCTGCTGTCGGTGCGCAAGCACGCCGGCCACGCCGTGCCCGGTCCCGTACAGGCCGCCATGGTCGCCGCGCTGGACGACGACACGCACGTGGACGAGCAGCGCGCCCGCTACGCGCGCCGCAGGGAGACGCTGAGCGGCGCGCTGCGGTCCGCCGGGTTCACGATCGAGCACTCCGAGGGCGGTCTGTTCCTCTGGGCGACCCGCGACGAACCGTGCTGGACCACGGTCAAGGACCTGGCCGAGCGGGGCATCATCGTCGCCCCCGGCACCTTCTACGGCACGGCCGGCGAACGCCATGTCCGGATCGCCTTCACCGCGACCGACGAGCGGATCGACGCGGCCGCCGGCCGGCTCTCATGACGACGGCCGCGGCGGCGGACCGGGACTCGGGGGCCCGGCCCGGCGTCCCCCGGCCCGTGGCGCTGCTGATGCCCGGTCAGGGCTCCCAGCACCAGGGCATGGCCGCCGGCCTCCATCCGCACGAACCCGTCTTCGCGGAGGCGTTCGACGAGGTGCTCGAAGCGATGGGCCGGCATGGTGCGATGATGCGCGCGGACTGGCTGGCGCCGGAGCGCCCCGAGGTGCCGCTGGACCACGTGCTGCGCTCCCAGCCGCTGCTCTTCGCCGTCGACTACGCGCTGGGCCGGCTGGTGCTGAGCTGGGGCATCCGGCCGGTGGCGCTCCTCGGGCACAGCATCGGCGAACTCGCCGCCGCCACGCTCGCCGGGGTGTTCCCGGTACGCGACGCGGCCCGCGTGGTGCTCGACCGGGTGGTACGGCTGGCCGACTCGCCGCCGGGCGGCATGCTCGCGGTGGCGGCGACCCCCGAGCGGCTGGCCCCGTACCTCGGCGGCCAGGTGGCGGTCGGCGCGGTCAACGCGCCCGGGCAGACGGTGCTCTCGGGCCCCGGCGACGAACTGCGCGCCGTCGGCGAGCGGCTGCGCGCCGACGGGCTCGTCTTCCGGCCGGTGCCCGCCCTCTCCGCCTTCCACAGCCCCGCGCTCGCACCGTACGCCAAGGGCGCCGAGCGGCTGCTCGCCGAGGTGGAGCGGAAGCCGCCCGGCACCCCCGTCTACTCCGGCTACACGGCGGCCCCGCTCACCGCCGAACAGGCGCTGAGCCCCGCCTTCTGGGCGCGCCAGCCCGTGGACCCCGTGTGGTTCTGGTCCGCCCTGGGCGCCCTGCTGGAGACCGGCGGCCGGGTGCTCGTCGAGGCGGGCCCCGGGCAGGGGCTCGCCGCCGTGGCCCGCCGGCACACCGCCGTACGCCGCGGGCACAGCCGGGTCGTCGCGCTGCTCCCGGCCCGGCCGGGCGGTCACGAAGCGGACCGGGCGGCGCTGGCGGCGGCCAAGGACGAACTGCGGGACGAGGGGTACGACATTCCGTGACAAGGGGGCGGGGCGGGGTGCGGAACCACCCCGCCCCGCCCCCTCGTCAGTTCTCGCGCGGCGGCCCGTACCGTCCGGCTCTACGGAACCGGACGGTACGGGGGCGTGGGGTGTCCGCTCACTCCTCGACGACGGCCACCGCCCGCGTCCAACCCGCCCCCGCCCCCGCGATCTTCACCGGGAAGCACGAGACCATGAAGCCGGTGGGGCCCGGCAGGGCGCCGAGGTTGGCCAGCCGCTCGATCTGGCAGTACTCGCGCTCGCGCCCCACGAAGTGCGCCGGCCACAGCACACCCCTGTCGCCGCTGCGCTGATACTCCTTGATCATGTGGCCGAAGGGCGCGTCCAGACTGAACGCGTCGGTGCCGATCACCCGGACCCCGAGATCGAGCAGCAGATGGGTGGCCGCCGCGTCGAGCCCCGCGAAGTCCGTGAAGAACTCCGGTGTGCCCGCCAGCCGGTCCGCCCCCGTATACAGCAGCACGATGTCCAGCGGCCGGGGAACGCTCCCGGCCTCGTCCAGCGCGCGGCGCACCCGGTCCGCGCCGATCGCCCCGACGGGCTCACCGCGCAGGTCCAGCCGGAACCCCGGCCGGTGGAACCAGTCCAGCGGCATCCGGTCGATATGGCGCGGCGTGCCGTACGCGGCGCGCGACCCGTAGTGCGACGGCGCGTCGACGTGCGTACCGGTGTGCGTCGTGAGCGTCAGCGTGTCCAGCGACAGCAGCTCGCCGCCGGGGAGTTCGGCCGGGTCGAAGTCGATGCCGTGGTGGCGCCGCATCCCCTCCGCCATGTGCCGGCCGCCCTCGGCGGGACTCATGATCTCGTGCTTGACCGGATCGACCTCCCACTGCCCGGCGTCCACCGCCTGCGACAGGTCGATGAACCGCGCCGCGCCGCCGGAGCTGTTCCCGCCGCCCTGCCGTACGGGCTCCGTCTCAGCAGGCCCGTCCCCGATGTTCTGCCGTCCTGAATCCGCCCCGGCGGACCCGATCCCGGCGTCCTCGCGCACCGTCTCCGTCACAGCAGCCCGGCCCCGCCGTCCACGGTGAGCACCTGGCCGTGCAGAGCGGCCGCCTCCGGCCGGCACAGCAGCGCCACCACGTCCGCCACCTCGTCGGCGGCGGTCAGCCGGCCCGCGGGCGTCCGTGCCACGATCCGCGCCAGCGCCTCGGCCGGCAGCCGGTCCGGGGCGTCGGGTGCGAGCTTGCCCGCGGCCACCGCGTTGACGGCGATGCCCCGCCCGGCCAGCTCCACGGCGAGATAGCGCACCATGGACTCCAGCGCCGCCTTCGCCATGCCCAGGCCCGCATAGCCCGGCACCACGGAACGGGCGCCCGCGCTGGAGACCGCGACCAGGCGTCCGGCGCCCGGCGTCAGCAGGTCGCCGAGCCGCCCGGCCCCGTACACCAGCGGTCCGAGCGCCACCGCGCCGTCCCGCAGGGCCCCCTCGACGCGGGGTGCGGCGGTGGACATCGGGTGGAACGAACCGGCGCTGTGCACCAGCACGTCGAGCCGGCCGTACGTGCCGCGGATCTCCTCCAGCAGCCGCACCACCCCCAGCGGCGTACTGATGTCCGCGCGCATCAGCCGCACCGTGCCGCCGGCCTCGACCAGTTCTTTCTCGGCCGTCAGCGCCCGGTCCTCGTCGTGGGCGTAGTTCATCAGGACCTCGTGCCCGGCGGCGGCGAGCCGCCGGGCCACGGCCAGCCCGACGCCGCTCGTCGCCCCGGTGACCAGCGCCAACGCCCCGCTGTTCACGCCATTGGCGGTGTTTTCGGCTTGTGCAGTCATATCTGTGGCCCTTTCCCTTCGTCTTGTCCGTACGGGGCCGGCGCCCGGCCCGCGGCGCTCAGCGCCTGTGTCAGCTCCCTAGCTCCCTGGCGCGGCGCTCACGCGCCGGCGCGCTCGCCGCCGGGCAGCAGGTGGAAGCCGTCGAACACGGCCGCGAGACCCGTGAAATCCGTCAGCGGTCCCCGGTCCGCGAGATAGCCGTCCGGTCTGATCAGCGCGTACGCGCCCGGGCCCGGGCCCAGCGCCCGGCCCAGCGCGCCGTCCGGGTCGGCCAGCGCGTACGGCTCCTCGCCGCCCGCGGACGAGGGCGTGACGACGCGTACGGACACGGCCCCGCCGTACGCCTCGTCCATCCGCGCCGCGCACCGCTCCCCGTCGCCGTCGCCGTCGAAGAGCAGCAGCGTCCAGCGCGGATCGGTGAGCTCCTCGCACAGCGCCCGCCAGCCGGGGTGCCGCTTCTCCTCGTCGGCCGAGCACCCGACCCGCTGTCCCGGCCGGATGCCGTCCATGGAGCCCGTCGCTGGGCGCGGGGTCAGCGGCCCGTCCTCGTAGTGGAGGGCGAGGCCGGACATCCCGGCCATCATCCGGTGTTCGACGCGCCGCTTCGCCGGCCGCAGCGCCTTGAGCGCGGTCAGCCCCACGGGCATCAGCACGGGGGCGGCCGCGTTGCGCAGCGCCACGAGGGCCGTGGCCTTCTTGGTCGAGCCCAGCAGCCGGCCGCCCACCGGCAGCCGCTCCGCCGGGTAGGTGTCGAGCAGCGCGTCGCGGGCGTGCCCCCGCACCACGTCGGCCAGCTTCCAGGCCAGGTTGTAGGCGTCCTGCATGCCGGTGTTCATGCCCTGGCCGGACGCCGGGCTGTGCACATGCGCCGCGTCCCCGGCCACGAAGCAGCGCCCGGACCGCATGGCCGTGATCATGCGCTGCTGCACCCGGAACACGGAGATCCAGGTGGGCGCCGACACCCCGACGGGCTGTCCGAGCGCCTTCTCCAGCTTGTGGCTCAGCTGGACCCGCACCGCCTCCGGATCGTCGGCGTCCACCGTGTCCTCGGCGTACTCCGTGTCCACGATCCGCCACTTGCCGGGCGCGGGGAACGGGACCAGCAGCAGGGTGCCCTGCCCGGTGTGCAGCAGGTGGTTGGAGTCGCGGGGGAGCGGGGCGTCCAGCACCACGTCGGCGTTGAGCCAGGTGCGGGCCGCGCCGCCGTGCAGCCGCAGCCCGAGCTGGGCGCGTACGGTGCTGCGCGAGCCGTCCGCGCCCACCAGCCACCCCGCGGTGACCTCGTGCACGGCCTCCGCGCCCGTGCTCCGCAGCCGGGCCGTGACCTGCCGCGGCCCCGGCGCGAAGTCCACCAGCTCCGTGCCCCACTCCACCTCGACGCCCAGCCGCCGCAGGCCGTCCCGGAGCACCTCCTCCGTCAGCACCTGATCGACCATCAGCGTGTACGGGTATCTGGTGGGCAGCTTCGCGTAGTTGGTGTCGAAGCGGATGAGCGGCCGGCCCCGCATGTGCAGCGTGAAGTGCTCGACCCGCTGGCCCCGCGCGAGCAACTCGTCGGCCAGCCCCATCTGGTGGCAGACCTCCATGGTGCGCGGGTGCGTGGCCAGCGCGCGGCTGGTCGTCGCCGGCCCCGGAGCCCGGTCCACCACCCGCAACCGCACGCCCCGCCGGGCGAGTTCATGGGCCGCGGTCAGCCCCGCCGGGCCGCCGCCGACGACCAGCACCTCGACGTCCGGGGCGGCCGGGCCCGGCCCGTCACCGCGCATGCGCCGACTCCGTGAACCGCTTGGCGTGGGCGAGGGTCGCGGCGCTGTTGCCGCCGACGGCCGCGCGTACGTACGCCCGCGCGGACGCCGGGGTCGCCTCCGCGCCCAGCACGGCCGGGATCGCCGACGCGTTCAGCGCGATGGTGTGACGGGACGTCACCTTCAGCCCGTCGGCGGTCTTCTCCAGCAGCCAGGTGCCGGTGTGCGTGGTCATCAGGGGCGGGGTGACGAGCTGCTTGTAGACGATGCGGTCGCCGGGGAAGCAGATGCGCACCGACTCGGTGGTGTGCTCCGAACCGTTCCCGGCGCGGGTGACCATCGTCATCGCCTGGACGTTCGCCACCGGTTCGGTCAGCTCCATCCGCGAGACGTGCGGCAGCCGGTCCGGCCACTTCGCGGCCTGGTGGAGGAAGTCGTACGCGACGTCGGCCGGGCCGTCGATCAGCACCGAGTCGTCGAAGGAGAAGACCAGCTCCGAACGGTCCTCCCAACTCTGCGCCAACTCCTTGATGTTGGCCAGCTCGGTCCGGCTGTTGCGGTCGGTCGCCGTGCCGATCCACGCCACCTGGTCCGCATCGTCGTCGACGGCCTCGAAGTCGTGGTGCAGGACCAGCCGCGAGGCGCCGCCGGTCCGCTCCTCGACGACCCACTCGCCGCCCATCGCGGCGACCGGCGGCGAGCACACCTCCTGCCGGAACCGCACCCGGCGCGCTGCCGCGTCCAGGTCGCGGTGCGAAGTCCAGTGCTTCACCTCGCCGTTGGCGGTGGCCCAGATCCGCAGCCGCTCACTGGCGGCGTCGAGCGCCTCGCGCTCGACATGGACGGTGGGCGCGAACCGGCCCGGCCACGCCGCGGCGTCCGCGATGATCGCGTACACGGTGTCGGCCGGAGCGTCGATCTCGGTCTCGTGCACGGTGCGGTGGCGTCCGTACGAGGTCATGGAGCAGCCTTCCTTCTCGTCGAGGGGGTACGGGGGAGTGGACGAAGGTTTCAGTAACTGCCCAGCCCGCCGCAGACGTTGAGAGCCTGCGCGGTGATCGACGCGGCCTCCTCCGTCACCAGGTAGCCGACCAGTCCCGCCACCTCCCGCGGAGTGGAGTAGCGCCCCATCGGGATCTTGTCGTTGAAGCGGCCCAGCACGTCGTCCTCGGTGGTCTCCCAGGTCGCCGCGTACGCCTGCCGGACCCGCACCGCCATCGGCGTCTCGACATAGCCAGGGCACACCGCGTTGACCGTGACGCCCGTCGTGGCCAGCTCCTTGGCCAGCGCCTTGGTGAAGCCGATCACGCCGCTCTTGGACGCCGAGTACGGCGCGCCCAGCGGCACCCCCTGCTTGCCGCCCGTCGAGGCGATGCTGATGATCCGCCCGCCTTCCGTGCCCTCCAGGCCGCCGGTCGTCAGCGCCTCGCGCGTCATGCGGAAGACACTGTTGAGGTTGGTGTCGATGACGTCGTTCCACAGCTCGTCGCTGATCCGCGCCGTCGGCCCGCCACCGTTCCGCCCGGCGTTGTTGACCAGCACCGTCAGCGGCCCGTACCGGTCGACGGCCGCGCGCACCACCTGCCGTACCGACTCCGGTGACCGCACATCCCCCTCGCGGCCGTCCACGTCGAGTCCCTCGGCGCGCAGCTCCTTGACGACCGCCGCCACGTTCTCGGCGCTCCGCGCGCAGAGGAACACCCGTAGGCCGCGCTCGGCGAGCGTCCTCACCACGGCGAGGCCGATACCGCTGGTTCCGCCCGTGACCAGGGCGGTTCGGGGCACACCCGTGCTGCTCATGACCGTTCCTCCATCGTGTCGCGCGTTGCCTGTGCGCCTCAGGGTGCACAGCGCTCTTCGAGGCTGAGCCGACTGCGGGTGGTGCCGCGGTCGCCGCCCACCGCCCGACCGCGCCTCGAAAACCTTTCGAAGACCGGCTGCCACGCTCGCCGGGCGGCTGCGGCGCGGCACCGAACACGGCCGATCCGGCCGAGAGCCGTCACCGACGCACGCCGAACGAGAAAAAGACGGACACCGAACGAGAAAAAACGAGAAAAAGGGGAGAGAGCATGTCGCCTTCGCAGCGGCCGGCCGACGCCGGCCCACAAACGGCGCTCTACCAGGAGGTCCAGCACTTCTACGGGCGCCAGATGCGGTACCTCGATGAGGCGCGGGTCATGGAGTGGGCCGGCACCTTCACCGAGGACGGCGTGTTCACCGCCAACGCGCACCCCCAGCCGTCCACCGGCCGCGCCGAGATAGCCGCCGGCGCCCGCAAGGCCGCGGACCAGCTCGCCGAGCAGGGCATCCAGCGCCGCCACTGGCTGGGCATGCTCCAGGTCGACGAGCAGCCGGACGGCACCGTACGGGCCCAGACCTACGCCCTCATCCTGAGCACCCCGCGCGGCGGCCAGGCGGCCGTACACCTGAGCTGCTCCTGCGACGACCTACTGGTGCGCCAGGACGGGAAACTGCTGGTCAAGCACCGCAAGGTCGAGCGGGACGACCTGCGGACCGGCCGGTGAGCCGAGCCCCTCACCAGCCGCCGCCCAAGAAAGAGCCGACCCCCATGGCCACGCCCCGATCCGCGCCCGCCCGCGACAGCACCGCCCCTGGCGACAGCACCGCCGCCCGCGACAGCACAGCCGTCCGCGACAGCACCGCCGTCGGCGCCCCGCTGGAGACGCTCGGCGGACTGCTCGGCGGCCCGCGCATCGACGACCTGCTGCGGCGCGCCGCGGCCCGCGCCCCCGAACGGCTCGCGCTGAGCGGCCCCTCGGGGGAGCTGACCTACGCCGCCCTCGACGAGCGCGTCAGCCGCTGCGCCGCCGCCCTGCGCGCCGCGTTCGGCGGCCCCGACACCGTGGTGGGCATCGCGGCGGCGCTCGATCTGCCCTTCGCCGTCTCCTACTTCGGCCTCGCCCGGGCGCGGAACGTCAGCGCCATCTTCAACCCGCTGCTGCGCGAGGAGCGCCTGGAACACGTCCTGGCGTCCTCCGGCGCACAGGCGGTGATCGTCCCGCCCGCGATGCACCCGCTGATCGAAGCGGTACGGCCGCGCCTGCCCGCCCTGCGGCACATGGTGCTCACCCACCGGGACGAGCGGGACGGCATCGCGGGGGTGCCGACGCTCGACGAGCTGATCCGCGACGCCCCGGCACAGCTGCCCGCGGTCGAGCACGACGCCGACTCCGTGGCGAACCTCCAGTTCACCAGCGGCACCACCGGCGCCCCGAAGACCGTCATGCTCACCCACCGCAATCTGACCGTCAACGCGGCCCAGACCGCGCACGTCCACCGGCTGACCCCGGACTCCGTGCTGCTCAACAACCTGCCGTCGTTCCACCTCATGCACCTGAACATCGCGGTGGCCGTCGGAGCCACCCATGTGCTGTGCCCCGAGGACGACAGCGAACACGCGGCCCGCACGGCCGCCCGGCACGGCGCGACCCACTACTACAGCCTGCCCGTCCGGCTCGCCCGGCTGGCCGCCCATCCCCGGCTGCCGGAGCTGGCGGTGCCGACCCTCCGGGCCGTGCTCTCCGGCGGCTCGGCGCTGCCCGGCCGCACCGGCTCGGTGCTGAGCGCGCACTTCGGCGTACCGGTCGGCCAGGGGTACGGGCTCGCCGAGACCTCCCCGTCCACGCACTTCGACACCCTGGACCGCCCCGTCGCCGGGTCCTGCGGGCCGCCCGTACCCGGCACCGAGTGCCGCATCGTCGAACCGGAGACCCGGGCCGTACTGCCCGCGGACACCCGCGGCGAGATACAGGTCCGAGGCCCGCAGCTGATGAAGGGGTACCTCGACCCGGCCACCGGCGCGCCCGGCGCCGTGGACGCCGACGGCTGGTTCTCCACCGGGGACATCGGCTACGCGGACGCGGCGGGACGGCTGTTCGTCGTCGACCGGATCAAGGACGTCTTCAAGTGCGACAACTGGCTGGTGTCGCCCCTGGAGATCGAGAGCGTCCTGCTGCGCGCCCCCGGGATCGCCGACTGCGTGGTCTTCGACCACCCGGAGGAGACCAGCGGGGCGGTCGCGCACGCCTGGATCGTGCCGCGCGACGCCACCGCGGCCGGCGCCGATGTCGACGCCGCCGTACGGGAGACCAACGGACAGCTGCCGTACTACGCGCACATCCGGTACGTGGACGTGGTGGAGCGGATACCGCGCTCGCCCACCGGCAAGGTCCAACGCCGCGACCTGCGTGAACAGGCCCTCGCTGGCCGCCTGCCGGAGTAAGCGCGGACCACACGGACCACGAGGCCCACACAGCCCCCGCACACACCACCGCAGTACGCACGGAGAGGACGACGCCCCATGTTCACCTTCATCAACCGCTTCACCGTCACCGGCGACACCGCCGAATTCGAGGCCCGGATCGCCGAGATCACCGAGCACATGACCCAACAGCCGGGCTTCCGCTCCCACCGGCTCTACCACTCCGCCAAGGACGCCGCGGCCTATGTGGAGGTGGCGGAGTGGGACGACGCCGACTCCCACCAGCGCGCCGTGCGCACCGAGGGGTTCCAGCGGGCCGTACGCCCCGTCATGTCGCTGGCCACCGCGGACCCGGCGCCGTTCTCCCTGGTCACCACGCACACGGCGGCAGCGCACTAGGTCCCGCCGCCCGTACGGCCCGCAGTACGTCCGCACATCAGCTCATCCGCACCGATCGGAAGGGACCTCACCCCGTGACCGACGCATCGCCCACGGCCATACCGCCCGCAGTGACGCAGCTGCGCGAGCTCGCCCTCAGCGCCGCCTGCGCCGCCGCCGTCCGCGCGGCGGCCCGCCTCGGCGTCATGGACGCGCTCGGCGACGAGCCCGCCACCGCCGACCACCTCGCCGCGGCCGTGAACGCCCAGCCCGAGCCGCTGGCCAGGCTGCTGCGCGCCCTCGCCTCGCACGGCATCGGCGCCGAGCTCCCCGACGGGCGCTTCGCGCACACCGACACCTCGCGGCTGCTGCGCGAGGACGCCCCGCGCAGCCTGCGCTACACCTGCCTGTGGGCCACCGAGCCCTGGACCTGGGAGCTGTGGCCGCACCTCGACGAGGCGGTCCGTACGGGCAAGAGCGCCTTCGCCGACCTGTTCGGCACCGAGTTCTTCGACTATCTGCACACCAGCGAGGCGCGCGAGTCGTCCGAGGTGTTCGACAAGGCGATGACGCAGTCCAGCGTCCTCTCGGCGCGGGCCATCGCCGATGTGCTCAGCCTCGACGGCGCCGAGCGGATCGTGGACATCGCCGGAGGACAGGGCCGGGTGCTGGCCACCCTCCTGGAGCGGCACCCGGCGCTCCGGGGAACGCTCTTCGACCTGCCCGACGTCGTCGCGGGGGCCGACCCCCGGCTGCGGCCCGGCGGTGAACTCGCCGACCGCGCGAAGCTGGTGGGCGGCGACTGCCGCCAGGAGATCCCCGTCTCCGCCGACGTCTACCTCCTGAAGAACATCCTGGAGTGGGACGACGAGAGCACCGTGCGCACCCTGCGCAACGCAGCCGCCGCGGCCCGCCCCGGCGCCCGCGTCGTGGTCATCGAGAACCTGGTGGACGGCAGCCCCGAGGCCCGCTTCACCACGGCCATGGACCTCATGCTGCTGCTCAACGTCGGCGGGAAGAAGCACACCGAGGCCGGGCTGAGGGCGCTCGTCCAGCAGGCCGGCCTGCGGCTCGACGCGGTCACCCCCGTCAACTCCTACCTCCACATGTTCGAGAGCACCGTGGTGTAGGAGCGGGCCCCCGGCCGTACGAAGAACCCCACCGCTTTGGGGAGCGGTGGGGTTCTTCGTATCGGAGGGGCCCTTCAAGCGGCCGTGGACTCCTCCTCGCGGAACAGGTCGGAGCGGACCTCGACGGCCTCGTTGCCGAACGCGATCCGCCGCAGCAGCGACCGGTAGGCCGGGGTGCGCGAGACCAGGGCCGCGGCCCGCGGCCGCACCATCGAGGAGACGCGGCCCCGCGAGAGCATCATCCGGCTCTGCATGACCTGAATACGCGTCATACTCCGTATATCGCGCGCGCGTTGAGCCGTGAACGGCGCCAGCAGCGCCTCGCTCACCGCCCCGCGCCGGATGCCCTCGCACAGCGCCGGGTGCGCGGCCACCGCGTCCTGGATGGCGAGGTTGATGCCCTGCGCGCCGATGGGGCTGTGGGTGTGCGCGCTGTCGCCGATCAGCAGCAGCCCGTCCCGCGCCCACCGCCGTACGCTCCCGGCGAAGACGTCCAGCAGCGACACGTCGCCGAAGCCGCGCAGTTGGGCGTCAATGGCGTCCGCGTAGTGCGGCGCCGCGCGCCGGAGCTGCTCCTTCACGTGCGCGAAGCCCTGGCTTGCCATCGCGGGATAACCCCCGTGCGGCAGCGTCCAGCCGAGCTGCACGCTGTCGGGGAAGGACGTATAGGCGAGCAGGGGACTCCCGCCGGCCCGGAAGATGCGGACGTTCTCCAGCGCCGGCTCCGCGAGCCGGAACCACAGCACGTCCTGGTCGAAGAGGTCCAGCCGGTCATGGACGAGGCCGGCCAGCCGGCGCACGGTCGAGAAGCGGCCGTCCGCGCCCACCACGCACAGCGCCCGGACCTCCAGCGGCGGCCGGTCCCCGGCGGCCCGGCAGGTCACGCCCCGCACCGCGCCGCCCTCCTCCAGCAGCCCGGTGACCTTGGCCCCCTCGACGTACTCGAAGCCCGGGTACGCGCGGCAGCGCTCCAGCAGCTCCGCCAGCAGATGGCGCTGCGGGATGCTCAGCAGGCAGTTGTACGGGCCGGCCAGCCGCCGGTAGTCCCCGTCGATGAGGACCTTGCCGCGCTCCTCCAGCCGGAAGCCGCCGTGCTCGTGGCAGCCCCGCCGCTTGGCGCCCGCCAGCACCCCGAGGGAGTCCAGCAGCCGCTGCCCGCCGGGCTGGAGGATCTCGCCCCGGTAGGCCCGGTCCAGCGACCGGCTGCGTTCGAGGACGGTGACCCGCGCGCCGGACCGCACCATGAGCAGCGCCAGGGTCAGCCCGGCGGGCCCCGCGCCGACGACGCACACATCGGCCCGGCGGGCGTCGCTCGCGCGCCCGCCGCCCTCGCGCCCGCCGGGCTCCTTGCGCTCGCCGGGCTCCTCGCGCGGGCTCACAGTTCGAGGGTGATGCCGTAGGAGGTCAGCCACGCGTTCAGCCACAGCACCAGTTCCAGGCTGCCGCGGTCGTACGGGCGGCTGACCGCGCCCACCGGCCGCCCGGCCGTCGCCCGCGCCCGGTCCAGGTCCAGCAGGTCCCGTACGGGCGCGTCCCGGTCGGCCAGCACCTCGGCCAGCTCCCGCCGCAGCAGCAGCTCGTACCCCGGGTCCTGGGTGGCCGGGTAGGGCGTCTTGACCCGGTCGAGCACGGACCTCGGCAGCAGATCGCGGACCGCGGCCCGCAGCAGGCTCTTCTCCCGGCCGTCGAAACTCTTCATGGCCCACGGCACGTTGAAGACGTACTCCACCAGCCGGTGGTCGCAGAACGGCACCCGGACCTCCAGCCCGGTCGCCATGCTCATCCGGTCCTTGCGGTCCAGCAGGGTCTGTACGAACCGGGTCAGGTTCAGATACGTCACCTCCCGCATCCGCCGCTCCCCGAGGTCCTCGCCGGGCAGCTCCGGCACCTCGTCGAGCGCCTCCTGATAGCGCGCCCGCCGGTACCCGGGCAGGTCGAGCTTCTCCAGCAGCCGCGGATCGAGCAGCGACTTGCCGCCGAAGTAGCGGGCCGAACCCGACGTCAGCCAGGGGAAGGTGTCGGCGTTCACGGCCGCCGGGCGGTGGAACCACTGGTAGCCGCCGAACAGTTCGTCCGCCGACTCCCCGGACAGCGCCACCGTGCAGTGCCGCCGCACCCGCTGGAAGAAGAGGTAGAGCGAGGGCCACATATCGCCCCAGTACACCGGCGGCAGATCGGTCGCCCCGAGCACGGCCGCCCGTACGGCCGAACTGCTCAACTCGTCGCTTTCCAGGAGGATTTCGGTGTGCTCGCCCCCCACATGCCGGACCATGTCCCGGATGAACGGGGCGTCCGGGGACGCCCGTACGGCGTCGGGCTCGAACGCCGCGTCCGCGCCGACGAAGTCGACGGAGAAACTGCGCACCGCGCCGCCGCCGGACGCGGCGCGCGAGCGCGCCGCGAGCGCGGTGACGGCCGAGGAGTCCAGGCCGCCGGAGAGCAGACCGCACAGCGGCACGTCGGACACCAGCTGCCGCGAGACGATGTCCTCCAGCAGCTCGCGCACCGTGGCGATGGTGGTCGGCAGGTCGTCGGTGTGCTCCTCGGCCCGCAGCGACCAGTACCGCTTCGCCGCCGTGCCGGCCCGGGTGACCCGTACCAGCTCGCCGGGGCGCACCTCCCGCAGCCCGGCGAAGACCGCCTCCCCGGGCGTCTTCACCATGTCCAGCACCTCGCACAGGCCGGTCGCCGTCACCCGCCGCGGCATCAGCGGGTTGGCCAGCACCGCCTTGGGCTCCGAGCCGAACAGCACCCCGCGGGCGGTCGGGTGGTAGTAGAGCGGCTTGACGCCCATCCGGTCGCGGACCAGCAGCAGCTCCTGGCGCCCCTCGTCCCAGATGCCGAACGCGTACATGCCGTTGAGCCGGTCGACGAGCGCCGCGCCCCACTGGATGTAGGCGCGCAGCACGACTTCGGTGTCGCACCGGGTACGGAAGCGGTGCCCGTACGAGAGGAGTTCGGCGCGCAGCTCCTGGAAGTTGTAGATCTCGCCGCTGAACGTGATCACCGCGGTGGACCCGGCCCCGGTGTCGGCGGACATCGGCTGACCGCCGCCCGCCGGATCGATGACCGCGAGCCGGCGGTGGCCGAGCGCCGCGTGCGCGCCGAGCCACAGCCCTTCGGCGTCCGGGCCCCGGCAGGCCATGGTGTCGGTCATCGCCTGGGCCGTGGCGCGCTCCCGAGTGAGATCCTTGCCGAAATCGATCCAGCCCGTGATTCCGCACATGTCGTGGGCCCCTCACACCTTGCCGTGGGCGGCGCCGTCGGACGCGGACTGCCCGGCGCCGAGCGCCGTATTGGTCATGTCGATCAGGTCGCGGGGCGTCAGCGCCTTCTCCACGGTGTCGTCCCCGAGCTGCACGGAGCAGTCGCGTTCGATGCGCCCCACGGTGTTGAGCAGGGCCAGCGAGTCATAGCCGAGGTCCTCGAACGGGACATCCAGGATGTCCCCCTCCAGATCGACCGACTCCTCCTCGCCGGCGCACTCGCGCAGCAGAACGAGGAGGTCACCGACCGTGAGCATGGTGGGCATGGGGGAGTCCTTTCCTAGGGATCTCAGGAAGCGGTGGGAAAGCAGTGGGGTACGGGCGGCGCGGCGGGCCGGCCCGTCGGAGTGAGGGCGTGCCTCACTCCGGGCGGCGCACCACCAGCGCCGAGTTGAACCCGCCGTAGCCGCGCGCGAGCACCAGCGCGCAGCCCAGCTCCGCCTCGCGGGCCGAGCCGGTCACCAGGTCGAGGGGGGCGGGGGTCCCGTCGACGTGCGCGGTGGGCGGGATCACCTGGTCCCGCAGCGACAGCAGCGCCGTCGCCACGTCCAGCGGGGCGCCGCCCGCCAGCAGCCGGCCGGTCATCGTCTTCGGCGCCGTCACCGGCACGCCGTACGGGCCGAACACGGCGGTCAGCGCCGCGGCCTCCGCGGCGTCCAGCTCCGGTACGCCCATGGCGTCGGCGAACACCACGTCCACGGCGTCCGGCGACAGCCGCGCGTCGGCCAGCGCCAGGTGGATCGCCCTGCGCAGCCCGGGCTCGCGGTCCGAGCCGGGGCGGGGGTCGAAGGTCGCGGCGTACCCGGCGATCCGCCCGTACTCGCGCGCGCCGCGATCGGACGCGGCCTTCGCGTCCTCCAGTACCAGCAGGGCGCCGCCCTCGCCGGGCACATAGCCCGTGGCGTCGGCGGTGAACGGCAGATACGCGCCGCGCGGATCGGTCCGCGGGCTCAGCCGACCGGAGCGGCTCGCGCACAGCCACCCCCAGGGGCACAGCGCGCCGTCCACGCCGCCGGTCAGCATCAGCGGCGTCCCCGTACGGACGTGCCGCCGGGCCTTGGCGACGGCGTCCAGGCCGCCGGCCTGCTCGGCGACCAGGGCGCCGCCCGGGCCGCGCATGCCGTGCCGGATGGAGACCTGTCCCGAGTTGACGGGATAGAACCAGGCGAACGACTGGTACGCGCTGACGTACGAGCCGCCCTTGCTCCACAGCGCCTCCAGCTCGCGCTGGCCGAACTCGAAGCCGCCCGCCGACGCCGCGGTCACCACGCCCGCCGCGTACTCGGGCATCTTCTTGGGGTCGGTGCCCGCGTCGGCCAGCGCTTCGTCGGCGGCGACCAGCGCGAGCCGGGTCATGTGGTCCGTCTGCGGCAGCAGCCGGCCGGGCAGGTGGTCCTGCGGCACGAAGTCCTTGATCTCGCCCGCGAGCGAGCAGGCGTAGCCGCTCGGATCGAACCGGGTGACCCGCGCGATGCCGCTCTCCCCGCGCAGCGTCGCCGCCCAGTAGGGCTCGACGCCGAGGCCGTTGGGGGCGATCACGCCGAGGCCGGTGACGACGGGGAGCGCGGCGCCCGCCGCGCGGGGCGCGGAGGAGAGCGCGGGTGCGGGGGAGGCGTTCATGCCGCCCTCCCCGGCTTGGTCACCACGATGGCGCTCTGGAACCCGCCGAACCCGCTGGCCACGGAGAGCACGGTGTTCACCGTCAACTCCCGTGCCACCAGCGGCACATAGTCCAGATCGCACTCCGGGTCGGGCTCGTGGAGGTTGGCGGTGGGCGGTATCAGCGAGTGCTCGACGGCCAGCGCGCACGCGGCGACCTCCAGCGAGCAGATCGCCCCCAGCGAATGGCCGATCATCGACTTGATGGAGCTGATGGGCGTGGTGTAGGCGTGTGCCCCCAGGCTCCGCTTGAACGCCGCCGTCTCATGGCGGTCGTTCTGCTTGGTCGCCGAGCCGTGGGCGTTGACGTAGTCGATGGCCGACGGGTCGATCCGGGCGTGGTCCAGCGCGGCCCGGATGGCCTCGGCCATCTCCTTACCGTCGGAGCGGAGCCCGGTCATGCTGTACGCGTTGCACCGCGAGGCGTACCCGGCGACCTCGGCGTAGATGTGGGCGCCGCGCCGCCGGGCGTGCGAGAGCTCCTCCAGCACGAAGACGGCCGAGCCCTCGCCGAGCGCGAACCCGTTGCGGGTGCGGTCGAAGGGCCTGGAGGCGGTCTCCGGCTCGTCGTTGCGGGGCGTCGTCGCCTTGATCGCGTCGAAGCAGGCCACGGTGATGGGGGAGATCGCGGCGTCGGCGGCCCCCGCGACCATCACATCCGCCTCGCCGTCCCGGATCAGGTCCACGGCGTGGCTGATCACGTCGATGCCGGAGGTGCAGCCCGTCGAGACCACGCCGACCGGCCCCTCGGCCTCCGCGAGCCAGGCGATCTCGGTGGCCATGGAGGAGGGCACGAAGTAGTCGTAGAGATACGGGACGCCGTGCGCGTCGTCGACCTGCCAGAGCCGCCCCTCGTCGCTGACCACGGCGTATTCGCGGTCCAGGCTGATGGTCATGCCGCACGCGGTGCCCATCATCACGCCCGTACGGGCCGGGTCCAGCTCCCCGCTCGCGCCGCTGTCCGCCAGCGCCTCCTTCGCGGCCGTGTAGCCGAACTGCGTGGTCCGGTCCCACTTGCGGATCTGCAACTGGCTCAGGCCCGCCGCGACGGGGTCGAAGTCGCACTCGGCCGCGACCCGGGAGCGGAACTGCGAGGCGTCGAAGGAGGAGATGAGGCGAGTGGCGGTGCGCCCCGCCGTGAGCATCTCCCAGTACGCCTTGGTGCCGACGCCTCCCGGGGCGACCACACCGATCCCGGTGATCACGACGCGTCGCGTGCCGTTGGTATCGGACACTGCGTCTCCTCTGCTGTCATCCCGTCGCCCCTGCCGGGCGGCGAGATCGATTCAGGTCAGAGTGGCCCGCGGTGTTCAAGGCGGCTTGGAGCCCGCTTCGAGGGTCGGCCGCCGCCCCGCGGGGCCGGGCCGCTCTCGTCCAGCTGCTCGTCGAGCTTGGTGCGCAGCGCCCGCAGCACCCCGATCGCGGTGCGCAGATCCCGGGCGGGAATCCCGGCCGACAGCTCGTCGAGCCAGCGCTGTTCGCGCGGTGCGAGGTCGTCGAGCGCGCCCCGGCCGGCGTCGGTCAGTTCGACCAGCGGGCTGCGCTGGTCGTGCGGGTTGGGGCTGGTGGCGACCATGCCCTCGGCGCGGAGCCGGTCGACGGTCTGCTGGACGGCCTGGCGGCGCAGCCCCCGTTCGCGGGCGAGCTGGGCGACGGTGGCGGGCCCGTCCAGCAGCAGGCCGGCCACCTGCCAGCGGGCCGAGGTGAGCCCCGCGTGGGCGGACAGCTGGTCTCCGGCGCGCAGCAGGCGGCCGTTGACCGCGAAGACCTCGGTGGTCAGCTCCACCATGGCGTCCGCTCGGGGCGTTGACGATGTCATGGCTTCAGCCTATTTCGCGCCACCCGTATTTCGACAAGAGCTTGTCAAAAAGACTAACCTCTGACTACCTTCGGCACACGACAAGGGCTTGTCGGAACGTCTGCGTACGGAGCCGGTGAGCCGACCGGCCGGGGAATGAGGAAACCGTGTCACCCACGAGTCCGAGCGCCACCACGGATAAGGGCGCCGCCGGGTTCACCCACGCGCAGATCATGACGGCCATGTCCGGTCTGCTGCTGGCCGTGCTGCTCGCGGCGCTGGACCAGACCGTCGTCGCGACGGCCATGCGCACCATCGCCGACCAGCTGCACGGACAGACGGTGCAGGCATGGGCGACCACCGCCTACCTCATCGCCGCCGCGCTGTCGATGCCCTTCTACGGCAAGCTCTCCGACATCTACGGCCGCAAGCCCCTCTACCTCGCGGCCATCGGCGTCTTCATCGTGGGCTCCTGCCTGTGCGGCATGGCCCAGAACATGGAGCAGCTCGCCCTCTTCCGCGCCCTCCAGGGCCTCGGCGGCGGCGGGCTGATGTCGCTGCCGACCGCGATCGTCGCCGACCTCGCACCCGTCCGCGAACGCGGCCGCTACTTCGCCTACCTCCAGATGGCCTGGGTCGCGGCGAGCGTCATCGGCCCGCTGGCGGGCGGCGCGCTCGCGGGCATGGGACACACCCTCGGCCTCGACGGCTGGCGCTGGATCTTCGTGGCCAACGTGCCCCTCGGGCTGCTCGCCCTGATCACCGTGCGCAAGGCGCTCGACCTGCCGCACCAGCGCACCGAGCACCGCGTCGACGTCCTGGGCGCCCTGCTCCTCGCGCTGTTCCTGGTGCCCCTGCTGATCGTCGCCGAACAGGGCCGGGCCTGGGGCTGGTCCTCGCCCGCCGCGCTCGCCCTCATCGGCCTCGGCATCGTCGGACTCGTCCTGTTCCTGCTGGTCGAATCGCGCCGGGGAGCGGAGGCCATGCTGCCGCTGCGGCTCTTCAAGACCGGCGGCGTCGCCCTGTGCACCGGAGTCAACTTCACCATCGGCGTCGGCATCTTCGGCGCGGTCACCACCCTGCCGCTCTTCCTCCAGCTGGTGCAGGGCCGCACGCCGACCCAGGCGGGGCTCGTCGTCATCCCGCTGATGGTCGGCACCATCGCCTCCCAGATCGTCTCCGGCAAGCTGATTTCCGCCTCGGGCAAGTTCAAGAAGCTGGCGATCGTCGGTCTGGGCTCGATGGCCGGCGCCCTGCTGGTCCTCAGCGTCATCGACGCCGACACCCCGCTGTGGACGGTCGCGCTGCTCGCCCTCTGGCTCGGCGTCGGCATCGGCCTCGCCCAGACCGTCGTCACCCTGGCCATGCAGAACGCGGCCCCCAAGAGCGAACTGGGCGTGGCCAACGCCGCCTCCGGGCTGTGCCGCCAGATCGGCGGATCGACGGGCGTCGCCGTGCTGTTCTCCGTCATGTTCGGGGTGGCCCTCGGCAAGATCGCCGACATGCTGCACGGGCCCCGCCTCGGCCCCGTCGTCGCCGACCCCGCGGTCGCGGCCGACCCCGCCAACCACCGCTTCCTGGAAATGGCGAAGTCCGCGAACGGCAAGGCCATCGACCTGAACGACACCTCGTTCCTGCACGACATCGACAAGCGGATCGCCCACCCCGTCATGGACGCCTTCACGAGCGGCTTCCACGTCATGTACCTCATCGGCGGCGTGGTCCTGCTGGCCGGCTTCGTCATGACGTGGTTCCTGCGCGAACTGGAGCCGGAGGAGGCGCCGGCCGAGGCCGCCCCGGCCGAGGCTTCGGACGGCCGGGCCGCCGCCGAGGGGTAGCGGTCCGGCGGGCCGCCGGCGGTGAACGGGCCGGCGGCCCGGAGGTCCGGCGGACCGTTGGCGGTGACGGGTGCCAGCGGTCCGGCGGGCCGTCGACGACGCGGCCGGCACCGGCGCCCTCGGCAGGCGGCCCGGCGGTACGCAGCGGCGCCCGGTGCCTCCAAGGGAGTAGTTTGATTTCCGAAGCCCCGGGGATCACGGTCTCTTCGGTTCTCTTCCCTTGAAGTCCATTTCCCCCGCTCCTATGGTCCCCAAGAGACGCGGTCGACGGCGGGCCGCAGCTCCTCGGCGAGGTCAGGAGAGGCAATGGAATTCAAGGTTCTAGGTCCGATCGTAGCCGTCAATAAACGACTCGTATTCACACCGAGTGCGCCCAAGGTCAAACAGGTATTGGCGCTCCTCGTACTGCGCGCGAATCATGTCGTCAGCCTGGAGACCATCATCGACGAACTCTGGGGCGACAACCCGCCGCGCACCGCGATCACCACCGCGCAGACCTATATCTACCAGCTGCGCAGGGCCTTTGTGATGGAGCTCGGCGACAAGCTCGGGGACCGCGCCATCGTCACGGCGCCGCCGGGCTATGTGCTGCGCACGGCGGAGGAATCGCTGGATTTCCGCGACTTCGAGCGGCTGGCGGAAAGGGCGCGGGCCTGCCGGACCGCCGGCGACATCGAGGCGTCCGCGCGGTGGACGGAGTCGGCCCTCGCGATGTGGCAAGGGGTGCCGCTGGCGAATGTCGAACGCGGCACAGTACTCCAGAACTATGTGAGCCGGCTGGAGGAGAAACGCGTCTCCGTCCGCGAACTCCACATACGGTCGGCGATGGAGCTGAAGAGGTATCACGAACTGGTCGCGGAACTGCGCTCCCTGGTCGTGGAGTATCCGTTCAACGAATGGTTCCAGACCCAGCTCGTCCTCGCGCTCAACAAGGCGGGGCGCCGGGTCGAAGCGCTCCAGGCGTACCAGAAGGCCCGCGTCCTGCTCCGGGACGAACTCGGCCTCGACCCCTCCGACGACCTGCGGCGCGCGCAGCAGGAAGTGCTCAACTCACCGTCCTGAGGGCCCGCGCCCCATGCCCGGCCGGGGAACGGCCGGGGCCGGGCCGCGTCACCCCTGCGACACGGCCCGGCCCCTCGTCGCGCCGACCGGCGGCCCGGTCAGCGGCCGATCTCGACGTCCTCCAGCACGCCGAGCGCGTCCGGCACCAGGACAGCGGCCGAGTAGTACGCGCTGACCAGGTAGGACGTCACCGCCTGCTCGTTGATCCCCATGAACCGGACGTTGAGGCTCGGCTCATACTCATCGGGGATGCCCGTCTGGTGCAGGCCGACGACGCCCTGGTTCTCCTCGCCCGTGCGCAGCGCCAGGATCGAGCTGGTGCCGGCGTCGGTGACCGGGATCTTGTTGCACGGCAGCAGCGGCACCCCGCGCCAGGCCCGTACGGACGCGCCCTGGAAGTCGAGCTCCTTCGGATACAGGCCGCGGCTGCTGCACTCCCGGCCGAAGGCCGCGATCGTGCGCGGATGCGCGAGCAGATACTGCGTCTTGCGGCGGCGCGACAGCAGCTCGTCGAGGTCGTCGGGGGTGGGCGGGCCGCTGCGGGTGTGGATGCGCTGCTTGAGGTCGGCGTTGTGCAGCAGCCCGAACTCCCGGTTGTTGACGATCTCGTGCTCCTGACGCTCCCTCAGCGCCTCGATGGTGAGCCTGAGCTGCTGCTCCACCTGGCTCATCGGGTCGTTGTAGAGGTCGGCGACGCGGCTGTGCACCCGCAGCACGGTCTGGGCCACGCTCAACTCGTACTCGCGCGGCGAGAGTTCGTAGTCCACGAAGGTGCCCGCGATGGCGGGCTCGCCGACATGGCCGGAGGCCACCGCGATATCGGCCTCGCCGCGCTTGTTCTGCGCCGGTACCGACCGCGACGCGAACCCCGCCAGATGGGCGCGCAGGGCCTCGGACCGGTCCGCGAGGACCTGGAAGGCGGAGCGGGAGAGGGTCAGCACCGTGGTGCGGGTGAGGGCCCGCGCCGTGAACTCCCAGGTGCCGTCCGGCTCCAGCGGCACCCGCTCGCCGAAGAAGTCCCCGTCGGCCAGCACGCCGAGCGTGCTCTCGTCGCCGTACCGGCCGGTGCCCACCTTGCGGACCTTGCCGTGCGCCAGCAGGTAGACCCGGTCCGCCGGCTGCCCCGCCTCGGTGATCGCGTCCCCCGGCGCGTACTCCCGCTGCACGAAGGCGCCCGCGAGCGACTCCAGTACCGCGCTGTCCTCGAAGCCGCGCAGCAGCGGCAGCTCGCCCAGCTCGGGCGGGATGACCCGGACCTCCGAGCCGTGCGTGACGAACTCGACCCGGCCGTCGCCGACGGTGTAGGCGAGCCGCCGGTTCACCCGGTACGTGCCCGCGGACACCTGCACCCAGGGCAGCACGCGCAGCAGCCAGCGCGAGCTGATGCCCTGCATCTGCGGCACGGACTTGGTGGTCGTCGCCAGCTGACGCGCCGCTGCCGTGCCCAGGCTCAGCGGTGACGGTTCCTCACCCGGCTGCGCGGTACGTCCGGACTCCACTGACGTGGTCATATGTGATCATCCATCTCTGTGCGTAAACGGCGAAGCGGTGGCGCTACGGTGCTCGTACGCGCGCATACGGGCTCGCGCCGCGATGCTCGTACGGCGGCTCTCGCGCGGCCCGTACAGCGGCTCCCGCGCGAGCGGATCAGGCGAGGGCGGCCCTCAGAGCCTCAGAACTTCAGAGCCCGACCTCGACATCCTCAAGAACACCGAGGGCGTCGGGCACCAGAACGGCAGCCGAGTAATAGGCGCTCACCAGATAGGAAATGACGGCCTGTTCGTTGATGCCCATGAAGCGCACCGAAAGGCTCGGCTGGTATTCATCGGGAATTCCCGTCCGGTGCAGTCCCACGACGCCCCGCTCGTCCTCGCCGGTGCGCATGACGAGCACGGATGTGGTGCCGGCCGCCGAGACCGGGATCTTCCCGCACGGAAGGATCGGCACGCCGCGCCAGGCGGGGATCGCGTGGCCGCCGACGTCCACGCTCTCCGGGTAGATGCCGTGGCTGCTGAACTCCCGGCCGATCGCCGCGATGGCGCGCGGGTGGGCGAGCAGGAACCCCGGGTTCTTCCACACCGTGGCGAGCAGCTCGTCCAGGTCGTCGGGGGTGGGCGGGCCGCCCCGGGTGTGGATGCGCTGCCCCAGGTCGGCGTTGTGCAGCAGCCCGAACTCCCGGTTGTTGACCATCTCGTGCTCCTGGCGCTCGCGCAGCGCCTCGATGGTCAGCCGCAGCTGCTGCTCGACCTGGTTCATCGGGTCGTTGTAGAGGTCGGCGACGCGGCTGTGCACGCGCAGCACGGTCTGGGCGACGCTCAGCTCGAACTCGCGCGGGGCGAGTTCGTAGTCGACGAAGACGCCGGGCAGGACCGGCTCGCCCTCATGGCCGGAGGCGAGGTCGATCGCCGACTCGCCGTGCTCGTTCTGCGGCCGGCCGCGGGCCGCGCGGAACGCCTCGACATGGGAGCGCAGCCCCTCCGAGCGGCCCAGCAGCTCCTCGAACGCCTGGCGCGGCAGCGTCAGCGCCGTGCCCGAGGTGAGCGCCTTGGCCGTGAAGACCCAGTCGCCGCCCTCGGCCGAGGCCAGCGCCCGGTCGCCGAAGAACTCGCCGCCCGCCAGCACCCGCAGCACGCCCGGCCGGTCGTACGCGCCCTCGCCGACGAGGTCGACCTTGCCGTGCGCGATCAGCACCACCTGGTCCGCCGGCCGCCCCTGCTGGGCGAGCACGTCCCCGGGGGCGAAGTCGCGCTGGGCGAAGCCGTCCGCGAGCGTCCGCAGAATCGTTGCGTCTGTGTACCCGCGCAGCAGCGGCAGCTCCCCGAGCTCCGCCGGGATCACGCTGACCTCGGAGCCGCGGGAGACGAACTCCACCCGGCCGTCGCCGAGCGTGTGCGTGAGGCGCCGGTTGACGCGGTACGTGCCGCCGGGAACCTCGACCCAGGGCAGCATGCGCAGCAGCCAGCGCGAGGAGATGCCCTGCATCTGCGGTACGGACTTGGTCGTGGTCGCCAGATTCCGGGCCGCTGCGGTGCCCAGACTCAGCGGCGCCGGTGAATTCTCGGTACTGGAGCCCGATTCCACTGACGTCGTCATAGTTGAATGCCACCCAATCACCGTGCGGAACAGCAGCCTGATCGCCACTGGAGCAACACAGAAGCTAGCAGCGGGCTTTGGCGATCGCAGTCACTCGAAAGGGTGGCATAACCCCTTTGGTTAAGGTCGGGTAAATACTCCGAGGGCATTGGGCACGGGACGCTCCGCGCCGCCCGACGGATGATTGCGCACACGCGCCCCGGCATCGCCCGCGGCGCGCGTCACCAGGGTCGACGAGCCTCCGCCGTCCAGGTTCAGCGCGTCGTCGGCCCCCAAATCCCGCATGACGGAGGCCAGTTCACTGACCGTCAGGCCCGATCGGTACTCGGCGGCGCCGTCCAGCGCGAGCAGATACAGCCGGCGCCCGCGGTCGCCGACGCCCGCCGCGGTCCGTACGGCCGCGGTCACCGCGTCGAGGCCGTCCAGCGGCACATCGTCGCGCAGCACCGGGAAGCCGCCGACCGCGAGACGCAGCGGCGTCCGCCCCTCGGACCGCAGCCGCTCCGCGACCCGCACCCGGTCGCCCACCCGCAGCCTCCGCAGCTCCCGCGCGCCCGCCTCGCGGCCGAGCAGCACCACCGAATCCGCCGCCACCGGCCCGCCGCCCGGCTTCTCGGCGGCGGAGACCACCCGCCCGCGCCGGACCGTCACCTCATAGGTCTGAGAACTGCACGGCGCGGACCGGTCGGCGTCCGTGCCGCACGTCGCGCGGACCCGCGACGCCGCGCCCCACAGCGAGGTGAACGCCCCGACGCCGCCCACCGGCAGCGCGTACTGGTTGAACCCCCGCAGCCGCAGCGCACCGCGGCCCGTCAGCACCGCTCCCTCCAGCGTGAGCCGGTCCAGCCGCGCCCGGCGGTCCGTACCGACGCCCAGCACCGCCTCGGTGGTGACCCCCGGCGGCATCGCCGGGCCGAAGCGCTGCCCGTCCGGCACCGCCGCCTTCAGCGGCCGGCCGGCCGCGACGGCCGGGCCCACCGGGGCGCCGGTCGGCTCGACGCCCGGATGCTGCGCCTCCGTGATGTTGAAGAAGTCCCCGTTGACGGCGCCCACCGCGCCCCGCCCGTCCGCCAGCCGGGAGACGGGGGCGCGGGCGGCCACCGCGCCCGGATACAGCAGGTCCAAGGAGACCCGCGGCTCGCGCAGATCCACCGTCAGCAGATGCCCGTAGGCCGGGCCGTGCGAGGCCGGCAGCGAGAACTCCTGGTAGCCGACGCCCGGCGCGAGCGCCGTCCGCGCGCCCAGCCGCAGCGCCGGGGACGGATCGCCGTCACCGGCCCACGCCGTGCCCCCGCCCACCAGCGCGAGCCACGCCGCGCACACCGCCACCGCCGTACGCAACCGGCCGGCCCCTCGTCCCACGGTCCCCCCAGCCACCCAGATGTTCCCCGAACTCTCCCACGACACAGGGGAGTTCACCATGGCGCCGAAGGCCGACGAGAACGGCGGGCGACGGGGCGGCGTCATCGTGCGTAACTCTTCACGCGCCCCTGCCAGACGGCCCGCCCCGCCCCGATACTCACAGGGAGCGACTCAGGCCCGCGCGAGGCCGCCGACCAGGAAGCCCGGACCCAGGAGGCACCATGACAGCGCCCACCCGGACCCCGCACACCCGCCGCGCGGCCGTGGTGACCGCCGCGGCCGCCCTCGCGGGCTCCATCGCCACCCCCGCCCTGGCCGGCACGGCGGACCGCGGACGCGGCAGACCCCCGCTCCGCCGCGCCCACGCGCACAACGACTACGAGCACCCGCACCCCCTGGCCGACGCGCTCGGGCACGGCTTCGGCAGCGTCGAGGCGGACATCTGGCTCGTCGACGGCCGGCTCCTCGTCGCCCACGACGAGTCCGAACTCGATCCGGCCCGCACCCTCGAAGCCCTCTACCTCGACCCGCTGCTGCGCCGGGTACGGGCGCAGCACGGCCGGGTGTACCGCGGCTACCGGCTCTCCCTGCAACTGCTCATCGACATCAAGACCGCGGGCGGCCCCACGTACCGCGAGCTCTCCCGCCGCCTGCGCCGCTACCGCTCCATGCTGAGCGTCTGCGCCGGCGGCCACGTCCACCCCGGCGCCGTGACGGCCGTCGTCTCCGGCGACCGCGGCGCCCGCGCGCCCATGGAGGCCGAGACCGTCCGGCACGCCTTCTACGACGGACGCCTCACCGACCTCGGCGGCTCGGCGCCCGCCGCTCTCATACCGCTGATCAGCGACAACTGGTCGCTCAGCTTCACCTGGCAGGGCGTCGGCCCGATGCCGCCGGGCGAGCGCGCCGAGCTGCGCCGGATCGCCGCCGCCGCGCACGACGAGGGGCGGCGCGTACGGTGGTGGGCCACCCCCGACCAGCCCGGCCCGCCCCGCGAGGCCGTCTGGCGCGAGCTCCTCGACGCGGGCGTCGACTACCTCAACACGGATGATCTGGCGGGTCTTGAGGCGTTTCTGCGCGCAGCTCGCTGAGCACCTCGCGCACCTCCGCGTCCGCCACCGAGGGCAGCAGCATCGCGACCGCGAGCACCAGCCCGCCCAGCACGAAGGTGGTGTCGGGCGTGGTGCGCACCAGCTCGCGCACCGCCTCGACGTCCCCGCGCCAGACGGACTCCAGCAGCGCCGCCGCGTCCGGCGCGGCCTCCTCGTCGGTCTGCACCCAGCCCGGCTCGTCGGGGGAGCGGCGTGCGAGGTGGCGCAGCACGCGGTCGGCGACGTCCGGCTGGTACGCCTTGCGTACGGACTCGTTGGCGACCCAGGCGAGCGCGGAGACGAGATCCTTCGACTCATCGGTCCCCATGTCCTCGGGCAGGGCGGCGTCGAACGATTGCTGGTTGCCGTGGCGGAAGGCCAGGAGCAGGCGCGCGGCCCGCGCCTTCGCCTCGGCGACCCGTGTCTCGGATATCTCGGCGGTCACCAGTGTTCGCCATTCGTCAGCGGCGGGAATATGTCGATCTTGGCGGTCACCGGTAAATCGTACTGTTTTTGGATCTTTTTACCGGGCAACGCCGCGCTGTGACCGTGTCATGACGTCGCATCCGGGGCTGCGGCCGACCGGAATGTAGCGGTCCGTGACGAAACGTGTCCTGGATTCGTCACGGGCGCGCGTCCGCCTGGCGCGGGCCGCGACCCTGGTCCGTATGGCCACGCCACCTGGACAGCCGCCTGGACGCCGGCCCGCCCCGCCGTCCGGACCTCCGCCGCCGTCCCATCCGCCGCCCGGCCACGGCGGCGGGTACGGCCCGCCCGGCGCACCACCGGGCGGAGGCGGCGGCCACGGTGGAGGAGACGGCCCCGGCGGCTTCGGACCAGGCGAGCCGCCGTGGTCCCAGCCGCCGCCGGACCCGGGCAGCCGCCGCCGGATCGTGATCGCGGCCGTCCTGCTGATCGTGATCGCGGCCATCGCCGTCGCGGCGGTACTGGCCATCGACAGCGGGGGCGGCGGCGAGCCCGCCGAGGACGCGTCGCCGAGCGGTTCCACCCCGGCCACCTCGAAGCCGCCCCGCCTCCCGACGCGTGTGCCCACCCGGGTTCCGACGGGCCTGCCGACCGGCATCCCCACCGAGGTGCCCAGCGACATCTGGAGTTACCTGCCGACCGGCGTCCCCACCGAGGTGCCTACGGCGCTGCCCACCGGCGGGCTCGGCGAACTGTCGCAGCGGCGGCCCGCGCCGGGTCCCGGCGGCTGAGAGCCTGCGTCCCTGACCGGATCAGCGCGCGGCGTCCGGTGCGTGCGATCGCAAGGCGCCGGAAGGTCCTCGTGGCGGAGCTACTGGCGCGTTTCGGCAACGCCGCCGGGGGCGTCTCTCAGCGGCAGCCGGGGAGTGCGTGCCAGGCGTCGGGCGCCCGGCCAGGGCATGACACAGGCTCCGAGCGCACATCGCCGCCGTCGCGGGCGGCGGCCGCTACTCGTCGCGAATGGCCTGGATGTCGAGCTCGATGCGGATCGTCGCGCCGATCGCGGCGATGCCGCGCGCGAGCATCGTGCGCCAGTCCAGCGTGAAGTCCTCGCGGTGCAGCTCGGTGGCGGCCGAGCAGGCGGTGCGGGTCTCGCCCATGATGCCGGTGCCGATGCCCAGGTAGCGGGTGTCGAGGTTGATGCTGCGGCTGACGCCGTGCAGGCTCAGCACGCCCTGCACCGACCAGCGGGAGCCGCCCCGGTGCACGAAGCGCTCGCTGGCGAACTGCAGGTACGGGTAGTGGTTGACGTCGAGGAAGTCCTGCGAGCGCAGGTGCTCGTCGCGCGCCTCGACGCCCGTGTCGATGCTCGCCGCGTCGATCGTCACCTCCAGTTGCGACTCCTCCATGCGCTCGGCTATCCACAGTGCGCCCTCGAACCGGTTGAACCGGCCGTGGATCTCGGCCAGCCCGATGTGCCGCGCTATGAAGCGCACGGCCGTGTGATCCGGGTCGATCTTCCACCGGCCGGGGTCGGGCATGGGCGGGGAGGGGGCCAGCTCCATCCGCATCGGGCCGGTGGCGGTACGTACGCCCACCGTCGCCTCGCAGGTCTGCCGTACGGGCTGAAAGCCGTCGGACGTCACGGCGATGCTGTACTCGCCCGGCGCCACGGTCGCCGAGAAGCAGCCGTTCGGGTCGGTCTGGCCGTGCACCACCTCGCGCCCCTCCGTGTCCCGGACCGAGACCTCCGCCCGGTGCAGCGGCAGCTGCACCGGGTCGAGTACGACGCAGTCGAGGGCTCCCGCGCCGCGCGGTATCGGTGCGGCGGTTCGCGGGGCGGAGCGGTTGCTGCGGCGCAGCAGGGCGAATGCCATCCCGGTGGGCCTTTCTGAATCAGTCGGTCGTCGAATGCGAGAACACCACATTCTGTCACTGCTCAGGAAGAGCTCACCCATCGCCTATGAAACCGTTGGTATCGCCCCGCTTAACCCTTCGATTCACTTCTCCATGAGGGGTGCGGCGAGGATCATCGCCAGTGCCGCCGCCGGATCCGCGTCGCCCGGACCGGCCGGCTCCCACTGCCCGCGCTCCTTGCGGTACGGCCACCAGAGACCGTCCCGCGCCCACCGCAGCTGAGCGCCCGCCCCCACCGCCGTCCAGCGGTTCCCACCGGCCGCGCGCAGCCGCGGCGGGCGCTCCTCCCCCTCCCACGCGGCGGCCAGCCGGGCGCGGGCCCGCGCCAGCTCCGCCGCCTCCGGCGTCCACTCCTCGTCGAGCACGGCGAGCGCCGCCGCCCCGCCGTGCTCCCACGCCCGTACGGCCCGCGCCAGCCCGGCGCCATCGCGCCCGCAGCCCGCCGCGAGCCGGGCGGCTATCCGCGGCCCCGGCCCCGCCGCGGCGAGCCGCACCGCGTCCTGCCCGACCGTGAGCCGTGCGACGGCGGCCCCCTCGTGGCCGGGCGCGAGCGCCCGCGCCAGCAGCCGCTGGGCCTGTACGGCGGCGACCGACGCCAGGAACTCCAGCGCGCCCGCGTCGATCCCCGCCGCCGGGGCCGCCGTCCCGTCCAGCGCGGGCGGCCCGCCCGCCTCGGCCACGGCGGGCGGCGGTCCGGGCAGCGGCGGCACGACGGCCGCGAACGCTTCCCCGGCGTCGACCCCGGCCTCGGCCCCGCCCGCCGCCGGCCCGCCCGCCGGGCCGCCGCGCTCCGCGTGCGCCGCGCTGCGCCGCTGCAACTCGTCCAGCAGCTCGCGCTCGCCACGGCCGCGCATCAGCAGCAGCACGAACGGATCCTGGTCCAGCAGCCGCGCCACCTGGTAGCACAGCGCCGCCGAATGCGGACAGTGATCCCACGCCTCGCAGCCGCACTCCGGCTCCAAGTCGCCTATCTCCGGCAGCAGTTGAACCCCGCAGGCCGCGGCGTCCTCCGCCAGGTCCGGCGGCATGTCACGGTCCAGCAGCGCCGCGATGTGCCCCGCCCGGTCCGCCGCCATCTCCAGCAGCCGGTCCCACTCGCCGTCCGGCAGGACCTGGACCAGCACATCGGACCGGACCTGCGTGCCGTCCCGGTCCCGCACCACCGCCGTGATCCGCCCCGGCCGCACCGACACGGCGCCCACCGCGCCCTCCCGCGCCCGCTGCCGGCCCTTCTTCAGCTGCGAGCCGTCCAGCGCCGTGTCCTCCAGCGCCTTCAGCCACGCCAGACCCCACCAGCTCTGCGCGAAGCCGCGGCCCCGGGCGGGCGGCAATGCCGCGAACGTCCGCTCCCCGCCCCCGAGTTCGCCGCGCTCCGTACGCGGCCCGTCCGCACCGCTGATCTCCCGCGTCCCGCTCATCGGGCCACCCCCCTCAACTCGACGAGCTCGGCCAGATCGGCGTCGCTCAGCTCACTCAGCGCGGCCTCGCCCGAACCCAGCACCGCGTCGGCCAGCGCCTGCTTGCGCGCGAGCATGTCGGCGATCCGGTCCTCGATCGTGCCCTCGGCGATCAGCCGGTGCACCTGCACCGGCTGTGTCTGGCCGATGCGGTACGCGCGGTCGGTGGCCTGCGCCTCGACGGCCGGGTTCCACCAGCGGTCGAAGTGCACGACATGCCCGGCGCGCGTCAGGTTCAGCCCTGTGCCCGCCGCCTTCAGCGACAGCAGGAACACCGGCGCCTCGCCGTCCTGGAACCGGCGCACCATCTCCTCGCGCCGCGCCACGGACGTACCGCCGTGCAGGAACTGGGTGGACACCCCGCGCGCCGCCAGATGCTCCCGCAGCAGCCGCGCCATCTGCACGTACTGCGTGAACACCAGCACGCTCGCGCCCTCCGCGAGAATCGTGTCCAGCAGCTCGTCGAGCAGCTCCACCTTGCCCGAGCGGCCCTGGACCCGCGCCCCGTCGCCCTCTTTCAGATACTGGGCGGGGTGGTTGCAGACCTGCTTGAGGCCGGTCAGCAGTTTCACGATGAGCCCCCGGCGCCGCATCCCGTCCGCCGCGGCCACCTCCGCCATCATCTCGCGCACCACGGCCTCGTACAGCCCGGCCTGCTCCTTGGTGAGCCCGACCGCCCGGTCCGTCTCGGTCTTGGGCGGCAGTTCCGGGGCGATGCCCGGATCGGACTTGCGGCGGCGCAGCAGGAACGGCCCGACGAGCCGGGCTAGCCGCTCCGCGGCGGCCAGGTCCGCGCGGCTCTCGACGGCCTGCGCGTAGCGGGTACGGAACCGGGCGAGCGGGCCGAGCAGCCCCGGCGTCGTCCAGTCCAGGATCGCCCACAGCTCGGACAGGTTGTTCTCGACAGGGGTGCCGGTCAGGGCGACCCGCGCCTTGGCGCCGATCGTCCGCAACTGCCGCGCCGTCGCCGAGTACGGGTTCTTCACGTGCTGCGCCTCGTCGGCGACGACCATGCCCCAGCCGGTCCCGGCGAGGCTCCTGGCGGCCAGCCGCATGGTGCCGTACGTGGTGAGCACGAACTCGCCGTCCGCCAGCCCGGCCAGGCTGCGCGAGCCGCCGTGGAAGCGGCGCACCGGTGTGCCCGGCGCGAACCTCTCGATCTCGCGCTGCCAGTTGCCGAGCAGCGACGTGGGGCAGACGACGAGGGTCGGACCGGCCGACGCCGAAGCCTCCTGCCGGTGCAGATGGAGGGCGATCAGCGTGATCGTCTTGCCGAGCCCCATGTCGTCGGCCAGGCAGCCGCCGAGGCCCAGTTCCGTCATCCGGCCGAGCCAGCCGAGGCCGCGCAGCTGGTAGTCGCGCAGCGTCGCGGCGAGGGCGGCGGGCGGACGGACCAGTTCCGGCGCCGCCGAGCCGGGACCGGCGAGCCGGTCGCGCAGGGCGGCGAGCCAGCCGGTGGCCCGCACCTCCACGCTGTCGCCGTCGGCCTCGGCGCGCCCGGTGAGGGCCGCGCCGAGCGCCTCGACCGGCGCGAGCTTGCGATCCGGCCGCTCCCGGGCGCGACGCACCGCCTCCGGGTCGACGAGCACCCACTGATCACGCAGCCGGACGGCGGGACGGCTCGCCTCGGCCAGCGCGTCCAGCTCACGCCGCGTCAACTCCTGTCCTCCGACGGCGAATTGCCAGCTGAAGTTGAGCAGTGCATCGGCCGAGAGCACGGACGGCATGCCGGACTCGGCGCGCCCGGCTCCGCGCCCGGACCGCCGCCCGGGATCGCCGGACCGCTCGGGACCGTCGGTCTGGCCGAGACTGCCGGTCTGGCCGAGACTGTCGGACTGGCCGAGATCGTCGGGCGGGCCGAGATCGTCGGGCGGGCCGATGACGGCGTGCGTGGTGAGGCCCCGTACCAGCTCCTTGGGCCAGTGGACCTGGACACCGGCCGCACTCAGCGAACGGGAGGCGGTGCCGAGCAGTTCGGCCACCTCCTCGTCGGCCAGGTCGAGCGCGTCGGGGACCGCCGCGGACAGCAGCGGGCCCAGCGCGGGCCAGGCGCGGGCGGCACGGCGCAGCGCGAGGAGCGCGTCCATCCGGGCGCGCGGACCGAACGCCGCCGCGTCACCGGCGCCGGACCAGACCCCGACGGCGTCCGCGACGAGCGACGGGTCGGTGAGGCTGTGCAACTGGAGAACGGCCCGCAGATGCAGCCGGACCGGCGCACCCTCTTCACCTGTGGCCTCTCCGCCCGTGTCCCCTTCGCCGGTGTCCTCCTCGGGCACTTCGCGTGCCTCGACGCGCAGCGACAGGCGCACGCCCTCGTCGTGCCCGGCGGCGACGTCGGCGGCCCAGGCGCGCTGTTCGGGCAGTTGCCGCGGTTCGGCGGCGGCGAAGGCGGGGCCGCCCGCCGCGAGGGCCGCGGCGGGGGAGCGGGGCAGCCCGTCGGCGACGGCGTCGAGGAACGCGCGCACCAGCCGCTCGGGCTCGGGCAGCAGCGGAGGGTCCGTATCCGGGAGCGGCGCGGCGTGCGCGGCGGGCGGCATCGCGGCTGCCAGCTCACGAATCCGCTGGAGATCCTCCGGCGCGAGCGGCCCCACCCGCCACGCGTCATGGTCGGTCGCGGACAGGCCCGGCAGTAGCCGCCCCCGTGCGGCGAGTTGCAAGGCCAGTACCGCAGCCGCGCCCCAGAAGGCCGCGGCCTCGTCGGCCCCGGCCGTGCGGGCGCGGGTGAGGACGGGCAGCGCTTCGCGTACGGGCAGCAGGAGGGCCCGTACGGGCACGGTCGCGATGCCCGTGCCGTCGGGCACCACGACGGCCAGCTCCTCGACGGGGCCGGCGGCCGAGGGCGGCTCCTCGCCGGGCCGCCAGAAGGCGACGCATCCGGTGCGCGCCGGATCGCCGGGGAGGAAGACGGCCGAGCAGCGCGCGAGCAGCGCGATCTCGGAGGGCGTCGGGGCGGAGACATCGGAGGAGACGGAGAGGGGAGAGGAGGCGGAGAGGGGAGAGGAAGCAGAGAGAGAAGAGGGAGCGGAGAGAGGAGAGGGAGCGGAGGAGACAGGGCGAGCAGAGGCAGGTGTCACGGCGTCGACGCATTCCTCAAATTTGACCACTGGGGGTTGGGAGTCGCCGAGGGTACATGCCTCGCGGGCGCGCGCATAACGGCTGGCCGGTGGCCTCCGCTACCGGCCGGGTCATGGTGTACTCAACCCCCCTGTCCTTTGCGGGGGTTGTCCCCAGGGTGATCGGGGTGGTGACGCCATGGTCCGCTTGCGCCCCGAACCATACCTTTCGTGGGGCCAGTCATAACGATCCCCGGAGACCTCATGCCCCAGTCAAGCGCCGTCCTCGCCGAACCATCAGCGGGCAGCGACTTCGCCCCGCTCCTGCGCCAGGTGCGGGAACAGGGGCTCCTCGAACGGCGCAGGGGCTGGTACGCGGCGGGCATCACCGTCAATCTGCTCGCCCTCGCCGCGATCGGCGCCGGGATCGTCTTCCTGGACGGCTCCTGGTGGACGCTGCTGCTCGCGCCCCTCGCCGCGGTGTTCTGGGCCCGTACCGCCTTCGTCGGACACGACAGCGGACACTCCCAGATAGCCGCCACCCGCCGCGGCAATCGCCTCACCGGACTCATTCACGCCAATCTGCTGCTCGGCATGAGCGTCGGCTGGTGGAACGACAAGCACAACCGCCACCACGCCAACCCCAACCACATAGACAAGGACCCCGACGTCGGCGTCGGCGCGCTCGTATGGACCCAGCGGCAGGCGGCCGAGCGCGAGGGCTTCGCGCGCTGGCTCACCCGCAACCAGGCCCGGCTCTTCGTCCCGATGCTGCTGCTCGAAGGCATCGCGCTGAAGATCTCCAGCATCCAGGACCTCAAGCGGCAGCAGCCGCGCGAGCGGGCCGTCGAGGCCGCCCTGCTGGCCCTGCACTACATCGGCTACTGCACACTGCTCCTGTCCTGCATGACGCCGGGGATGGCCGCCGCCTTCGCCTTCGCGCACCACGCGTTCTTCGGGCTCCACCTCGGGATGGCCTTCGCCCCCAACCACAAGGGCATGGAGATGCCCGACCCGGACGGAGAGCGCTGGGGCCACCTGCGGCGCCAGGTCGTGACCTCGCGGAACGTGCGCGGCGCGGTGCTCACCGACTGGTTCCTGGGCGGCCTGAACTACCAGATCGAGCACCACCTCTTCCCGAACATGCCCCGCCCCCACCTGCGACTCGCCCAGCCCCTGGTGCGCCACCACTGCCGTGCGGTGGGGCTCCCGTACACGGAGACTGGACTCATCGACTCCTACGGGCAGGCGCTGCGCCACATGCACGAGGTGGGAGCGCCGCTGCGGACCGGGTGAGGAACCGGGCGGGCCCGGCGGACGTTGCAAGGAGACGAAGCGGCAGTCGCCGCAGGAGGAGGCGGAAAAGATGACCAACAGGGCGAAGGTCGCCGTCGGCGGTGTGGCGGTGGGAGTGATCCTGCTGTGGCTGCTGCCGTTCTGGGCGGCGGTGCTGGTGATGGTCGGGGTGCCGGTCGGCGCGTATCTGCTCCTCGACCCGTCGCAGCGGCGCCGGCTCAAGCGCGTCTCGCGCAAGGAGCTGAACCGCTGACGGCCGCGCGGCCCGCGCCCTGAGCTCCGGTCCCGGCCCTTACGGCGTCGTAGGCGTCTTGGGACGGTGGCCGGAGCGCGGGCTCTGGGGCCGGGCGGCAGGCGGTGGTGGCGGCGGAACGAGGCGTTCCGCCGCGCTGCCGGACGGATATACACAGTGCAGCGGCGCGGCCCCGGCCCGTGTCCAGCAGCCGCAGCAGCTCGTACGCCAGACCCGTACGAGATCACGAGAATGGTGATCCAGTCGGCGGCCGTGGTCGCGAGCCGGTCGGCGAGCATCGTGCGAAGGGGTGCCGGGGAGCGGAGACGCTCCAGGACCCGGACCGTCTGCTCCGGCCCCGGAACCTCCTTCGGCAACTCTCCCGCGATGTAATGAGTTTGACGCTGCGTCAGTGACCGCATTCGGCACGGATGACAGCGGTCATGGCCGTGGTCCGCGCGGCGGGATCGGCCCGCGCGCCGCGCCGATACGGCAGGCGGCGACGAGGGGAGGGGGACCGGCCGTGGTGTTCCGGCCGCCCCACCCCCGCGGGCGCTGCCGCCGCCTTGCCGTTTCCGCCGTACGTCCGCGTCAGGCGGCCGGCAGGCCCAGCAGCGAACGGGCCACCGTGTGCGGCGACTCGTCGCGCTCGCGCGCCAACGCGATGACCGCACGGCAGGCGAGCTCGTTGACCCCGAAGGCGAGCGCCTCCGGCGCCACCCAGCGCGCCGCCTCAGAGCTCCGCTGCTCGTCGTTCTCGGCGCACGCGGCCACATAGGTCGCCGCCGCTTCGAAGAGGTTGCGCTGCCTGCCGACCGGACGCACCGTCCCGGGCAGCGTCCACGCCGCCTCGATTCGCTTGCGGAGTCTGTAGAACACGCGGATCACCCGCCCCACGCCGAGGTCCGTCCCGCGGACCGTTCCAGTGTGCCCGGGGGCGTGGACGTCAACCCTTCGGGAACGGAGGGCGGCGGGCGCGTGGGCCGGACCGTACGGCCGCCGTCGCGCACGCCGGCTGTTACGTACGTCCTCCGACCCCCCAACAGCCGGACGCGCCCGGAAAATTCGCCGCGCCTCCGCCGCCCCCCGTGGCGGCCCCCCCTGCCCCACCTCCTGAGCAGGCAAGACGGCGTTCGCGTGGCCGTCGTGACGGAGTCCGGCGGGGGAGGCGAAGGGGGCGCGAGCGGCGCCGAAGACCGCCGGGGGCCTTGCCCCGACGGGTTAGTACGTGTTCGGATTATCTCTGTCGGGACGCCAACCCCACCCGCGTTTCCGCTGCTCATGGCGGGTATGCGGCGGGCTGTTCGGGCTGCCCTCAGGCACCTTCGCGCCGTTGCCCGAAGCCCCGTACTCCGAGACGACTCCTGGAGGACAAATCGTGTTCGACTTCTCATCCGTCGACCTGCTGGACGCCTTCACCCGCGAACTGACGATGTGCCGGGTACGCCCCGGCGAACACGTGGTCGTCCTCTCCGAACCAGCGAGCCGGGGCGACTACGTCGCCGCGGCCTTCGGCGCCGCCAAGGCCTGCGGCGCCCACGTCATCTCCGCGACCGTCCCCGGCGGCAGCCCGGCCCCCATCCCCAGCACCCACACCGGCGCCGGCCCCGGCCTCACGTCCGTACTCAACGACACCACCGCCCAGGACCTGCTGAAATCCGCCGACCTCGTGGTCGACCTGACCCAGGAAGGCTTCATCCACGCGCCCGTACAGCAGCAGATCCTGAAGGCGGGCACCCGCATCGTCTTCGTCTGCGACGCCCCCGACGTGCTGATGCGCAACCTTCCACAGGACGGCGACAAGGACCGCTGCCTTCAGGCCGCCGACCTGCTGAAGCGGTCCGTCGAAATGCGGGTCACCTCCCGCGCGGGCACCGATCTGAGCGTCCGGCTGGAGGGCTCCCACCCGGAGTTCCAGTGCGGCTACGCCGACGACCCCGGCCGCTGGGACCACTGGCCCAGCACGATGGTGCTGTGCTGGCCGGAGATCTCCAACGGGCGGATCGTGCTGGCGGAGGGCGACATCCTGCTCCCGTTCAAGGAGTACGTACGCGAACCCGTCACCCTCGAAGTCCGCGACGGCCACATCGACGGCGTCACGGGCGGCGCGGAGGCGAAGTTGCTCACGACCTTCTTCGAGGACGCCGACGACCAGTGGGCGCGCAGCCTCTCCCACATGGGCTGGGGCCTGATGCGCAGCGCCGACTGGTTCGCCACCGCGCTGTACGGCAAGGGCGATCTGATGGGCATGGACGCCCGCGCCTTCGCGGGCAACTTCCTGTGGTCCACCGGGCCGCACCCCGTCCTCGGCCGGGAGTCCTACGCGCACCTGGACATCGCGATGCGCGGCTGCACCGTCTCCGTCGACGGCACCGAGACCGTGACCGACGGCGTACTCGCCGACCGCTGACCTGGGCGAACGCTGCCCCCGTGGGCTTGGCGGCGGCCCTGCCGTCGTCCCGCGGCCCGCGAACATCGACCGCCCGCGGCCCCCTACCGGCCTGCGCGGCCCACCCGCATCAACCGTCCCACCGGCCCGTGCGGTCCACCTGCCTCAACCGCCCCCACTGGCCTGCGCGGCCCGCGCACCTCAACCTCTCCCACCAGCCCGCGCGACCCACTCGCCTCAAACCGCCCCCTCGGCTCGCCCGGCCCCACCGCCGCGCACCGCGAGCCCCGCCCTCGCCCTGGAGGAGCCTTGGCGCCCAGCCAGTCGTACGAAGTCACCGTCGTCGGCGGCGGACTCGGCGGCCTCACCGCCGCCCTCGCCCTGCGCCACCGCGGAATCCGCGTCACCGTGCTCGAACAGGCCGACCGGCTCGGCGAGGTCGGCGCGGGCATCCAGACCGCCCCCAACGCCAGCCGGGTCCTGCTCTCCCTCGGCCTGCGCGCACAGCTCGAAGCCATCCACACCGAACCCCAGGACCAGGTCCGCCGGCGCTGGAAGGACGGCAGAATCGTCGCCCTCACCTCGCTCGGCGACTACTGCAAAGACACCTACAACGCCCCTTACTGGCACTACCACCGCGCCGACCTGCACCGCGTCATCATGGACGCCTGCACCGACCCCGACGGCCCCGGGCCCGCCGTCCGGCTGCTCACCGACAGCAAGGTCGTCGGCCTCGACCGCGCCGACCCCGGCCGTCCCACCGCCGTCACCGAGGACGGCGCCCGCTACAGCGCGGACGCCGTCATCGGCGCCGACGGCATCCGCTCCCGCGTCCGCGACCTGATGGGCGCCGAGGACACCCTCGTCTTCTCCGGCGAAATGGCCTACCGCGCCCTGATCCCCGGCGAACTGATCGCGGCCGACCCCGCCACCCGCTGGCTGGTCGACCGCTACCAGAGCACCATCTGGTACGGGCCCGACCGGCACCTCGTCCACTACATGATCCGCGGCGGCCAGTATCTGAACATCGTCGCCTGCGTGCCCTGCACCGACGACGTCGCCGAGCGCTGGAGCGCGCCCGCCGGCCCCGGCGAACTGGCCGGGGCGTTCCCCGGCTGGGACGACCGGGTGCCCGCGATGCTCTCCAAGGCCAAGGACGACGTCTCCTGCTTCGCCCTCTACCACCGCCGCCGCGACCCCGTCTGGATGGACGGCAACGTCGCCCTGCTCGGCGACGCCTGCCACGCCATGCTGCCCTATCAGGCCCAAGGCGCGTCCCAGGCCATGGAGGACGCCGCCGTACTCGCCGAGGAACTCGGCGCCGTCACCGCGAGCGGCATCGAAGGGGCCCTGCGCCGCTATGTGAACCGGCGCGCCACCCATGCCGGGATGGTGCAGGAGGCCTCGCTGCGCAACAAGACCTTCTACCACTTCCCGGACGGCCCGCTGCAACAGGAGCGGGACGCGCAACTCCGCAGCTTCGACGGGGAGTCGGACGTGTCCTACGACTGGCTGTGGAGCGGTTCCCCGATCGCCACCCCCGATCTGGGCGCGTTCTCCTACCCATTCGCGCGCTGACGCCAAGCCGCGCCAACCTCCCGGAAAGCCATCCCTAGAAGGTTGCTTGACGAGTCGTCAGGCGGCAGAACCCGGGCCTTCCTGAGACTCGGCCCCCCACAGACAGGGGCGTCGTACGGGCCACACTCCCCCCTGAGTCCGTACGACGCCCCGCTCACCGCACCACCCCCCGGCCCGGCTCCAACCGCCCCACCAGCACGAAGAGGAGGACCATGAAGCCCGCCGCGTTCACCTATCACCGCGCGCGCGACGTCGACGGCGCCACCCGCCTGCTCGCCGAGCTCGGTGACGAGGCGAAGCTCATCGCCGGCGGCCAGAGCCTGGTCGCGATGATGAACTTCCGGCTGGCCAGGCCGCGGCACCTCGTGGACATCGGCTCCATCGACGGCCTCGACCACCTGCGCACCGACGCCGACGGCGCGCTGCGCATCGGCGCCCTGGCCACCCACCACGCCGTGCACACCGCGCCCCCGGACCGCCTCGGCCCCGGCCACGCCGTCATCCGCGACACCATGCGCTGGATCGGCCACCTGCCCATCCGTACGCGCGGCACCGTCGGCGGCAGCCTCGCCCACGCCGACGCCACCGCCGAATGGTGCCTGCTCGCCGTCCTCCTCGACGCCGAACTCACCGCTCGGGGGCCGGAGGGCGAACGCCGCATCGCCGCTCAGGACTTCTTCCACGGCTACTACACCACCGCCCTCGAACCCCACGAGATGCTCACCGAGATCACCTTTCCCCGACCGGCGCCCCACGCCGCCCTCACCGAATTCGCCGAACGCCAGGGCGACTTCGCCACCGTCTCCGCCGCCGTGGCGCTGGACCTCGCGGACGACGGCACCCTGCGCGGCGGCCGCGTCGCACTGGGCGGCGTGGACGCGCTGCCCGTACGCGTACCCGAGGCGGAGGAGGCCCTGGGCGACGGCCGACCGCCCGGCCCCGAAGCGTTCGCCCGCTGCGCGGAAGCGGCAGCCGCCGCCATCGACCCGCCCGCCGACGCGAACGGCAGCGCCCACTACCGCAAGGCCCTGACCCGCACCCTTGTCACCCGCGCCTGCGAGGAGGCGATGGCCCGATGAGCGGCGACACCCGCACCGCGAACCCGGACGGCGCCACGACCGGCGAGCCCGGTACCGCCGGCCCGGACGGTGCCATGAGCAGTGACCCCCGCACGCCCGAGGCCGACGGCGCCACGACCGGCGAACCCGGTACCGCCGGCCCGGACGGCATCACGAGCGGCGACACCCGCACCGCGAACCCGGACGGCGCCATGAGCAGCGACCCCCGCACGCCCGAAGCCGACAGCGTCACGAGCGGCGAAGCCCGCACCCCCGCCCCGGACAGCGCCTGGATCGGCGCGTCCGTAGGTCGCCGCGAGGACCCCCGGCTGCTCACCGGCCGCGGCCGGTTCACCGACGACATCCACCTGCCCGGCATGCTGCACGCCCAGTTCGTCCGCAGCACCATGGCCCACGCCACGGTCGTCTCCATCGACCTCGACGAGGTGCGCCAAGTGCCAGGCGTCGTCGCCGCGTTCACCGCCGCCGATCTCGACCTCGGCGACATCACCGCCCGCCTGGACCGCCCCCGCTCCGAGTACGTCCCCACCGACATGCCCGTACTCGCCCGCGACCGGGTCCGCTACGCGGGCGAGCCGCTGGCCATCGTCGTGGCCCGCGACCCGTATGCCGCCGAGGACGGCCTGGAGGCCGCCAAGGTCGCGTACGAGGCCCGCCCGCCCATCACCCGCGAGGCCGATGCCCTCGCACCCGGCGCGCCCCTCGTGCACGACGAGGCGCCGGCCAACACCCTGGTCGACGTGTCGATGTTCGCGACCGAGGGCATCGACGCCGTCTTCGACGACGCCCCCTGCGTCGTCGCCGTCGAAGCCCGTACCGGCCGCCAGAACGCCCTGCCCCTGGAGACCCGCGGGGCCGTGGCGAGCTGGGACGACCGCGAGGAACAGCTGCTCCTCCAGACGTCCAGTCAGACCCCGCACCAGGTACGGACCGTGGCGGCCCGCTGCCTGCGCCTGGACGAACGGTCCGTACGCGTCGTCGTCCCCGACATGGGCGGCGGCTTCGGCCAGAAGTGCGCCGTCGGCCGCGAGGAGATCGCCACCGCCGCGGCGGCCCTGCGCCTGAACCGCCCCGTAAAGTGGACCGAGGACCGCAAGGACGCGCTGACCGCCTCCTTCCTCGCCCGCGAACAGCACTACGACGCCCGCGCCGCCTTCGACGCCGACGGCCGCATCCTCGCCCTCGACGCCGCCATCGTCTGCGACATGGGCGCCTACTCCTGCTACCCCTTCACCGCCGGCATCGAGCCCCTGATGGCCTCCGCCGAGATGCCCGGCGTCTACAAGGTGCCCGCCTACCGGGTCCGGGCCCGCGCCATCACCACGAACAAGGCCCCCTCCGCCCCTTACCGGGGCGTGAGCCGCCCCCAGTACGTGATGGTGATGGAGCGGCTCTTCGAACGGGCCGCCCGCGAGCTGGGCGTCGACGCCGTCGAGCTGCGCCGCCGCAACCTCATCACCGAGTTCCCCTATACCGGCGTCAACAACATCACCTACGACCCCGGCTCGTACCGCGAGGCGCTGGACCTGTGCGAGCGGACCCTGCGCGACGAAGGCTGGTACGAGCGGCGCGAGGCCGCCGCCGCGCAGGGCCGCCACATGGGCATCGGCTACTCCTGCTTCAGCGAACGCACCGGCTACGGGTCCACCGCGTTCGCCCAGCGGAAGATGGAGGTCGTCCCCGGCTACGACATCGCCGAGGCCCGGATGGACACCAGCGGAGCCCTCGTCGTCACCACCGGCACCATGAGCCACGGCCAGAGCCACGAGACCACCATGGCCCAGATCGCCGCCGACCAGCTCGGCCTCGACCTCGCCAAGGTCCGTATCCACCAGGGCGACACCGACCGCGTCAGCTACGGCTGGGGCACCTTCGCCAGCCGCTCCATCGCCGTCGGCGGCAGCGCCGTCCGCCTGGCCGCCGCCAAGCTGGGGACCAAACTCCGCCGCATCGCCGCCTCCCAGTGGGGCATCCCCCTGGAGGACACGGAACTGGGCTGGGGGAGCGTACGGCGGCGCGGCGACCACGACGAGCAGGATGAGCACGGTGAGCACCTCACCTACGAGCAACTCGCTGACATCGCCTACCTCAAGGCGCACCTGCTCCCCAAGGACGTGGAACCCGGCCTGAGCGCCACCGCCACCTTCGACGTCTTCAACGACGGCACCTTCTCCAACGCCGCCCACGGCGTCGTCGTCGAACTCCACGAAGGCACCGGCCAGGTGGAGATCCTGCGCTACGCCTGCGTCGAGGACTGCGGCGTCGCCATCAACCCGAAGGTCGTCGAAGGCCAGGCGCGCGGCGGCATCGCCCAGGGCATCGCCGGCGCCCTCTTCGAGCAGATCACCTACGACGACCAGGGCGAACCCTCCGCCACCAGCTTCATGGACTACAAGGTCCCCACCGCGCACGAGATCCCGTACATCTCCGTCGCGCACCTGGAGACCCCCTGCGCCTTCACCGAGACCGGGGCCAAGGGCGCCGGCGAGGGCGGCACCATCGGAGCGCCCGCGGCCGTGCTCAACGCCGTCAACGACGCCCTGCTGCCGACCGGCGTCGAGCTCGACAGCACCCCCGTCACCCCGGAGACGGTCGCCCGCGCCCTGGAACAGAGCCCGAGGGAGCAGCCCCCGCGGAAGCACGTACGACCGGAGCGCACACGACCGGAGCAGAACCGACCAGAGCAGAGCCGACCGGAGCAGACTCGACTGGAGCGCACCCGATGAGCGACACCACCCACCACCCGCACCACCAGCAGCTCATCAGCCTGCACGTCAACGGCGAGCAGTACGAGATCCTGACCGAGCCCCGCCGCACCCTCGCCGACGCGCTCCGCCACGACCTGCGGATCACCGGCACCCACGTCGGCTGTGAGCACGGCATCTGCGGCGCCTGCACGGTGCTGCTCGACGACGCGCCCGTACGGTCCTGCCTGATGTTCGCCGCCCAGGCCGAGGGCGCGCGCATCCGCACCGTGGAGTCGCTGTCCGACGGCCGTCAACTCAGCGACCTGCAACAGGCGTTCAGCGCGCACCACGGCCTTCAGTGCGGCTTCTGCACACCGGGATTCCTGATGCTCGCCGAGGGGTTCCTGGCGGAGCGGCCCGACGCGACCAAGGAGGAGATCCGCGAGGTCGTCGCCTCCAATCTGTGCCGCTGCACCGGCTACCAGACCATCGTCGAGGCCATCGACGACTGCGCCGCCCGCCGCCGGGCCGCCGCCCTCGCCCCCGCGCAGACGCAGAACGACTGACTGTCCGCCCGGACTGTCGCGCAACCGCGCCGCCGCCGGGCGGCGGACAAGGAGATTCCATGCAGCTGAACCACACGGTGCCGGTGAAGGCGGCCCCGGACGAGGTGTTCGCCCTCGTCAACGACGTCGAACGGGTCGCCTCCTGCATGCCGGGCGCCGCCCTGGACGGCCGCGACGGCGACGCCTGGCGGGGGAAGGTGCGGGTGAAGGTCGGCCCGATCACCGCCGCGTACGCGGGCACCGTCCGCTTCCTGGAGAGCGACGCCGAAGCCCGCCGGCTGCGCGTCCAGGCCCGCGGCGCCGACACCCACGGCAGCGGCGACGCCGAGGCGCTCGTCGCCCTCGCCGTCACCGAGGCCCCCGAGGGCGCGCGGCTGGAGCTGACCACGGACCTGGTCATCCGCGGGAAGATCGCCCAGTTCGGGAAGGGCGCGGTGGCCACGGTCTCGGGCAAGATCCTCGAACAGTTCGCCCAGAACCTCGGCACCCTGCTCGACCAGGACCGCGCGGCGGGACCGGCAGCGGCGGCCGCTCCCCAGACAGCTCCCAGCTCGCAGCCAGGTTCCGTACCGCAGCCCGGCACCGCCCCACAGACCGGCTCCGTACCGCAGGTCGCGCCCGCCGCCGCCGGTGCCGCGCTGCCGCAGCAGCCCGCCTTCGCCGGGCAGAGCGAGCTGAACGGGATCTCCATGGTCGTCGGCCCCGCGCTGGCCAAGTACGGGCCGCCCGCCGCGGCCTTCGCCTTCGGCCTCTTCGAAGGCTGGCTCCTCGGCCGCGTCCTGACCCGCGAGAAGCACTGCTGCCGCGCCGCCGGGAACGCCCGGTGAGCGGCGGCCGGTACGGACCGGAGACCGACCGCACGTACGAGCGCGCCGGTTTCGGCGCCGCCGTACGGCGCGGCAGCCGCCCCGCCCTCGTCATCGTGGACCTCACCCGCGGTTTCACCGAGGACCGCTTCGCGTGCGGAGCCGACCTCACCGAGGTGGTGGAGGCGACCGCCACGCTCGTACGGGCCGCCCGCGCGGCCGGGGCGCCGGTCCTCTACACCGCCATCGCCTACACACCGGCCGAAGCCGAGGGCCACTCCGTCACCTGGCTGGACAAGGCCCCCGGCCTGCGCGTACTGACCGAGGGCAGCGAGGCGGTGGCCGTCGACCCGCGGCTGCCCCGCGAGCCGGAGGACGTCCTGGTGGTGAAGAAGGGCGCCTCCGCTTTCTTCGGCACCTCGCTGGCCGCGGCCCTCGTGGCGTTCGGCTGCGACACGGTCCTGCTGTGCGGGGCCACCACCAGCGGCTGCCTGCGGGCGACCGCCGTCGACGCCGTGCAGAGCGGCTTCCCCGTGCTGGTGCCGCGCGAGTGCGCGGGCGACCGGGCCCAGGGCCCGCACGAGGCGGCGCTGTTCGACATCGAGGCCAAGTACGGGGACGTGATCGACCTGTCCGACGCGCTCGGCTACCTCCGCCGCCTGCCGGACACCTGACGCTCCATCCGCGGTCGCTCCGCAAAAGACATGACGCCCCATTAGCCAACGACCTGACCCGCCATCACCAGGAGGAACCCCGTGTCGCCACGGTCCCTCGGCCAGCCCGCACTCGCCGATCTCGCCGACGTCCCGGCCGCCGACCGCTGGGTCCGCTCCGGCTCACTGCGCCTGCACGTACTCGACTACGGCGGCGACGGCGTGCCGCTGCTCGTTCTGCCCGGCATCACCAGCCCCGCGATCACCATGGACTTCGTCGCCCGCGAACTGACCGATCTGGTGCGGCCCGTGGTCCTCGATGTGCGCGGCCGCGGCCTCTCCGACGGCGGCGACGGCGACGCCTACGACCTCCAGGCGTACGCACGGGACGCCGAAGCCGTCATCTCGGGGCTGGGTCTGGAGTGCCCGCTGCTCCTCGGCCACTCGATGGGGGCCCGCATCGCAGCGGTGACCGCCGTACGCGCCGCGGAGGCGGTCGGCGGCGTCATCGCCGTCGATCCGCCGTTGAGCGGCGTCGGCCGCGACCCGTACCCCACCTCGCTGTCCGCGTTCCTGGGGCAGCTGGAGCAAGCCGTACGGGGAACGGACGCCGACGAGGTGGCCCGTTCATGGCCCCGATGGCCGCGCAGGGAACAGGAGTTGAGGGCGCGTTGGCTCGCGAGCTGCGGCGAGCAGGCGATCGCTGCAACCCACCGAGGATTCGAGTCGGAGGACTTCTTCGACTGGTGGCCCGGCGTGCCGGCCCCGGTGGCTCTGCTCTACGGAGTGCAGAGCCCCGTGGTCACGGCCGAAGGGGTAAGGGAACTGACGGCCAGTCATGCCGAGGCGCGCTTGATGCCGGTCCCGGAGGCGGGCCACATGGTGTTCTGGGACACCCCGTCCACCGCGCTGAAGCTGCTGCGCGAGGCGATCGCCTACGTAGCCGACCGGGCCGAGAGCGCGCCAGGGCGCTCTCATGGCTGACGCCCCTCCGGCGCGCGCGGACACGCCGCCCACAGCTCTGTCGGCTGCGCCGGGGTATCAGGTGCGGCGGTTGTATCAGGCGTATGTGGCGGCGTGGGTGCGGTTGGTGGA